>CAYSVD010000301.1:0-4790 GCA_964434395.1 uncultured Pseudohongiella sp. | reverse complement strand
CCCCTCGGGGCGAGCCGAGGCGCCCGGCCTACCGGGTCAGCAGGGCCATGGCATCTTCCAGCCCCTTGACGGTCAGGGGAAACATCCGATTCTCGGTCAGTTCCCTGACGATGGCGATGGAGTGGCCATGCGTCCAATAGTCTTCGGGGGTCGGATTGAGCCACACCAGCTTCTCGAAGGCGTCCGCGACCCGTCCGAACCAGACGGCGCCCGCCTCCTCGTTGTAGTGCTCGATGCTGCCGCCCGAGTGGGTGATCTCGTACGGCGCCATGGCCGCGTCGCCGACGAAAATTGCCTTGTAGTCGCCGGTGTAGCGGTGTATCAGATCCCAGACCGGGGTGGTTTCCGCATGCCGGCGCGCGCTTTTGGTCCACACGGACTCGTAGATGAAGTTGTGAAAGTAGTAGTACTCGAGATGCTTGAATTCCGAGCGGGCGGCGGAGAACAGATCCTCGCACAGCCTGACGTGAGGCTCCATCGATCCGCCCACATCGAAGAACAGCAGCACCTTCACCGCGTTGCGCCGCTCCGGGACCATCTTGATATCGAGCAGCCCGGCGCCGCGGGCGGTCGAGGCGATCGTGTCGTCCATGTCCAACTCGAGCTCGGCGCCGGTCCGGGCGAACCGGCGCAGCCGGCGCAGCGCCATCTTGATGTTGCGGGCGCCGATCTCGGCGCTGTCGTCCAGATCCTGGAAGACGCGGCGGTCCCACACCTTCGCCGCCCGCCGGTTGCTCCCGGCGCCCTGCCCTATCCGGATGCCCTCCGGATGGTAGCCGTGGCCCCCGAACGGCGAGGTTCCGCCGGTGCCGATCCATTTGCTTCCGCCCTGATGGCGCTTGCGCTGCTCCTCCATGCGATCCCGGAACGCCTCCAGCAGTTTCTCGAGCCCGCCCAGCGATTTGATCCGGGCCTTCTCCTCCTCGCTCAGGGACGCCTCGAGCTGCTTGCGCAGCCACTCTTCGGGAACCCTGTACAGCAACGGACTGCCGAGGGTTTCGACATTCTTGAAAAACCTCGAAAAGGCCCGGTCGAACTTGTCGAAATGCCGCTCGTCCTTGACCAGGCACAAGCGCGCAAGCCGGTAAAAGCCGTCGATGCTGCCGAACGCCATGTTTTCATCCAGGCATTCGAGCAGGGCGAACAGCTCGGTGAACGACACCGGCAGCCGCTCCTCCTTCAAGGCGACGAAAAAGCCGATCAGCATCAGCGGCCGGCCCGGTGCATGAAAGCCAGCTTTTCCAGCAGGTGGACGTCCTGCTCGTTTTTCAGCAACGCCCCGTACAGCGGCGGAATGGCCTTGCGGACGTCATGGTCCTTCAATATGTCGGCCGGAATGTCGTCGGACATCAGGAGTTTCAGCCAATCGATCAGTTCGGAGGTCGACGGCTTTTTCTTCAGCCCCGGGACTTTCCGGATATCGAAGAACACCTCCATGGCCCGGCCGACCAGCTTTTTCTTGATGCCCGGGAAGTGCACCGCCACGATCTTCTCCATCGTCGCCGCATCGGGGAACTCGATATAGTGGAAAAAGCAACGGCGCAGAAAGGCGTCGGGCAACTCCTTCTCGTTGTTGCTGGTGATGACGATGATGGGCCGGACCTTGGCCTTGACCGTCCGTTTCGTCTCGTACACGAAAAACTCCATGCGGTCGAGCTCGAGCAACAGGTCGTTGGGGAACTCGATGTCCGCCTTGTCGATCTCGTCGATCAGCAGCACCGCCCGCTTTTTCGACTCGAAAGCCTGCCAGATCTTGCCCTGGACGATGTAGTTGGCGATGTCGAGAACTTTCTCGTCGCCCAGTTGGCTGTCCCGCAGGCGCGAGACCGCATCGTACTCGTAAAGCCCCTGCCTGGCCTTGGTGGTGGACTTGATGTGCCACTGTATCAGGGGCAGGCCCAGCGCCTTGGCGATCTGCTCGGCCAGCATGGTCTTGCCGGTGCCGGGCTCGCCCTTGATCAGCAGGGGCTTTTGCAGTTTGATCGCGGCGTTCACCGCAAGCCGCAACTCGTCGGTGGCCACGTATTCCTTTGTGCCGCTGAAGTCCATCGGCTCGTCCGCGGTGACTGTCCGGCGCGCATTGTAAACGCGCGGGCGGCGCGAATACAGGACCGGGCGGGCGCCGGGCGGGAGCGGCCGCTCAGGGCCGGCGCCGTCTTTTCCCCGCGAAATGCGCCGCCGCCACCGCGATTTCCGCGCCGATGACGCCCAGGACCAGCGGCGCCAGGGCCCGCGTCGCCGCGCCGGGGCCGATGGCGATCGCGTCCAGCGCCATGACCATCAACGCCGGCGCCATCGTGCCGCTCTGCTCGCTGGTGTAGGCCGGCGTCAGGATGACGGCGGCCGTCACCGCCCGCGCCGAGCGGCGCAGCCAGCGGCGGCGGACCGGCGCCGTCATGCGCCAGAACAGGCCGTAGAAGACCAGCCCCGCCGCCAGGTAGACCAGCCAGACGGCCGGGTAGTTGGTCTCCGCGCCCATGCCTTAGCGCTCCGCCCCGCGCGCCGCATCCGTCCCCCCGGCGACGACCCGGGCCAGCGCGGGCTCCAGCAGCCGACGGCGCCATCCGGCCATGTCGTCCGTGAAGTCCAGCCTGCCGCGCTGCTGGAAGCCGCGCAGCATCCTTTGCAGCCGCTTTTTGCCGGCCAGCAGTTCGGGCGGCAGGTCCGCCGCGGCGGCGGCCGCCGCCGCCGCCTGCTGGAAGCGCTTCAGCTGCCGGCGTCCGGCGACGGACAGGGGCCGGTCGAGCGCCCCCCGGTCGGGCGGTCGATAGTCGCTCGGCGCATCCAGAAACGCGAGCAGCGCCTTGCCGTGCCTGTCGACGAAGCCCCGGCGCAGGGAGCCGACGGCGCGCAGCTCGCCGACGGTGAACCGGCCGGTCGCGGCCAGACGCTCGGCGATGTCGCGCAGCTCCTCGTCCCGGGCGTGCCAGCCGCGGGGCTTGTCCCGCCGCCTCGCCTCCCGCTCCCGCCACACGCAGAGCTTCTGCAGGATCGACAGCCCCGCATCGTCCAATTTCCAGGCCATGCCGATGCCGGCGTACAGCAGCTCCCAGTTTTCCTCCTGCTCCGGCGCGGCGGCGGCGGCCGGCAGCCGCGCGCAGTCCTCCTCGAACCAGGCCAAGCGGTCCCGGTCGACAAGGCGCTCGCGCAGCAGGCGCTTCAGCTCGGGCAGGAAGCACACGTCCGTCGCCGCGTACAGCAGCTGCCTGTCGCTCAGCGGCCGGCGCAGCCAGTCGGACTGCGTCTCGCCCTTGCTGATCTCGACGTCCAGCATCTGCTTGAGCAGCTGCCGGTAGCCGAGGTTGCAGCCCAGGCCGGCGAAGGCCGCGGCGATCTGGGTGTCGAAAACGCGGGCGGGCGCGGCGCCGAACAGCGTCGCCAGCAACGCGAGATCCTCGCCGCCCGCGTGGACGATCCACTCGCGCCGGCCGTCCGCCAGCAGCGCGCGGAAGGCCGACCAGTCCCCGATCGCCGGAAAATCGATCAGGTGGCAGCCGGCGTCGTCGGCCGCCTGCAGCAGGCCCAGACGAGGATAGAAGGTGGTGCGGCGGACGAATTCCGTGTCCAGCGCCAGCGCGTCCGCATCCCGCCAGCGCTCGCACAGGGCGTCCAGCCGCTCCTGCCGCGCCACCAGCTCGACAGGCTTTCCGTCGGGAGCGCGCATGCCCTCAGGCGAGGTCCATCGCCTTGCGGCCGCTGAACGCGTGGTTCAGGGTGCCGCCATCGGCGTATTCGAGCTCGCCGCCGACCGGGACGCCGTGCGCGATCCTCGATACCAGCACGTCGAAGGACTTCAGCTGCTCGGCGATGTACCAGGCCGTGGCCTCGCCCTCGACCGTCGGGTTGCAGGCCAGGATGATCTCCTCGGCCCCGCCCCGCCGCGCCTTTTCGACCAGCAGGCCGATGCCCAGCTGGTCCGGGCCGATGCCGTCGATCGGCGACAGGCGCCCCATCAGCACGAAATAGGTTCCCCTGAAGGTGGCCGCCTGTTCGATCGCGAACGCGTCGGCGGGCGATTCGACCACGCAGCACAGTTTCCGGTCGCGCGCGGGGTCGGCGCAGATCCCGCACACCTCCTCCTCGGTCAGGGTGCGGCATTCGCGGCAGTGGCCGATCCGCTCGATGGCGGCGCTCAGCGCCTCGCACAGCCCGGTCCCGCCGGGGCGGTCGCGCTCGAGGATGTGCAGCGCCATGCGCTGCGCGGACTTCGGCCCCACGCCCGGCAGGCAACGGAAGGCCTCGATCAGCTGTTCGAGCAGCGGGCTGGATTTCATGGGCGCCGGCGCTAAAACGGGAACTTCATGCCTTCCGGCAGGCCGATGGAGCCGAGCAGGTCCCGGTTCTTCTCCCGCAGCTTGCGGGCCGCGTCGTTGAAGGCGGCGGCGATCAGATCCTCGACCACCTCCCGCTCCTCCTCCATGAGCGCTCCGTCCAGGCGCACCGCCTTGGCCTCGTACCTGCCGTTGAGCGTGACCTTGACCAGCCCGGCGCCGGACTCGCCCTCGACGACCAGGTTCGCCAGATCCCGCTCCTTTTCCCGCAGATGCTCCTGCATCTTCCGGGCCTGCTGCATCAACTCGCTGAAATCCTTCATGTTTTCCTCCTCGTTACCCGGCGGGCCGAATCGTGTCGCGGTCGATCCGGCCGGAGAATTTCTTGACCAGTTCCATCACCTTCGGGTCGTTTTCGAAGCCGTCCGCCAGCTCCCGGCGCCGCTCGTCCCGCTTCCTTCCCTTAAGGCGCGCCGGGGTGTCCTCCCCCGCATCGCCCACCTCGATGGACACCCCCAC
>CAYSVD010000300.1:0-10470 GCA_964434395.1 uncultured Pseudohongiella sp. | reverse complement strand
CCATCGGCGCGCGGATGCCCGGCCGGAGGCGACCGCCGTCATGACGGTCCCAGCACCCGCTTCAGCAACGCATCCCGGGCCGCATCCACGCGCTCGTCCCTGTTCCCTTCGAGGCTCAGCCACAGCGACAGCGGATCGACGTACGGTTCGCCGGGAGCGACAGCGCCTGGGTCGTAGGACCACAGCTCGAGCCGGGTCGCATCTCGGTCTTCATAAAAGCGATTGCCTCCTTCCTTGGATTTGCTGTCCAGCACGTGAACGCCTTTTCCCCTCGCCAGCGCAGGCCACCTGCCGGCGGGAATGGCCCGTCGGCCGATGCCGGTGTCGGCCAAATCGGTGTAGCGGCTCAATGCGGATTCCCCGGCGATATGTCCGTCGAAGGCGAGCGGCTGATTCTTTCCTCCCCGCCGGGCGACCAGAACGCGCCTGCCCGCCGGGTTCCGGAGTACGGGTCGGGCGGCCTCCCACAGGGCGCGGCCCCCGAATGGAAAGCGCAGACGCTTTTCCCGACCCGCCTTCTCAACCTCGGCCAGCCGCCGTCCGGCCAGTTCCCTGACGGCGCGCGTGACGCTCATCGGACTGTAGCCAAGCATCCGGGCCAGGTTTTTTGCGGACCGGCCGGCGCAGTCGCGCCTGAGTATCTGCCGCAGCACGATCACCTGGGCGGGAGCGCCCAGCGCGCTTGTCCCGGCCCGGCCGCCCGTTTCGGTCCGACCGCCCGCGCCGAGCCGCTCCCGCAGACTCACGCCCAGCGGAGGCAAGTAGAGCTGGTTGCCCGGCACCATGAACGGAACGCGGTGCTCGATCAGTCGCTTGCGGTTCCAGGGACTGACGGCGGCGACCAAGTAGATCACATCGCCCTCGAAATCATCGCTCGTCGCCTGCCAGTGCTTGCGGACCGCCGCCGGCGTTTCCCCCTCCGGGGCGCGGGCCAGCATCAACAAGCAAGGGCGTCCGAACAGACTCGCTCGGTGATAGGAGTAGGTGCCGCTCAGAAAGGGCGGCAGTTGGCGGGCCCGGGGCCACGGTGTGGTCTGGACGGGACCCACGACTTCCTCGCCCAACAGATCCAGCAGGTATCGTCCGGCCTCCGCAAGTACGGCATCCGTGTCCATGGGGCGCCCCGCATGAATATCAACAAAGACTGCACGGTAACATGCCGGATGTTATCATGCAAATTGGATGGTGCTGATAGCGCCGGCCGCGCCGAAACCGCCCCCCGCTCAGTCGGCGCCGCGGACCGTCCGGCGCAGGTAGTCCACCGCCTGCGCGACGGTCCCGCCGTCCACATCGACGATCCGGTTCGCCTGCCGCATCGCCTCGTCCGGGATCCGGCCCGCCAGCGCCCCCATCGCCGCCGCGAAGCCCGGGTCGGCCATGGCGCGCGCCGAGGCCGCCAGGAAGGCGTCGTAGGGCGGCAGCGCGCCGAGCGGATCCTCCAGCAGCAGCAGGTCGTAGTGGGCGACGCGCCCGTCGGTGGTGTAGGCGGAGATCACGTCCACCTGCCCCTCGGCCACCGCGGTGTACATCAGGGTGGTGTCGAAGGTGAGCTTCTCGCCGAAGTCGAAGCCGTAGCCGTCGCGCACCCGGCGCCATTCCGGGCGGGCGAAGAATTCGAGGTCGCCGCCGGCCCGCAGTCCGCCCGCCACCGCGGCCAGGTCGGCGACCGTGCGCACGCCCAGCTCCGCCGCCCGGTCCCGGCGCATGGCGAACGCGTACAGGTTCTGGAAGCCCAGGCGGGCGGCGGAGCGCATGTTGTCGTTGGCCGCGATGTGCCGCTCCACCTCCTCCAGCACCCGCTCCCGGCCCGGGTTGTCCTCGCGGCGCAGGATGTTGGCCCAGACGGTGCCGGAGTACTCCAGGTACACGTCCACCGCCCCGCCGGCGGTCGCCTCGTAGATCATCTCCGTGCCGAGCCCGAGGCGCCGCTCCACCGTGAAGCCCGCCGCCTCCAATTCGGCGGACAGCAGCCCGGCCATGATGTGCTGCTCGGTGAAGCCCTTGGCCCCGACCACGAAGTCCGGCTCCGGCTCCGGCAGCAGGCTCAGCGCCGACAGCAGCGCCCCGGCCGCCAGCCCGCCGGCCACCGCCATCCGGACCCGGCGGACCCGCCGCGCCGGCGCGCCGCGGGCGCGGCGCTCGCTGAGCCACTGGACGCCGCCGATCAGGGCGTCGATCGCCACCGCCATCAGGGCGGCCGCCAGGCTGCCGACGGTGACGGCGGTCAGGTTGCGGGTCTGCAGGCCGGTGAAGATGTAGTTGCCGAAGCTGGTGGCGCCCACCAGCGTGGACAGGGTGGCCAGCCCCACGGTCCACACCGCGGCGGTGCGGATCCCGGCGATGATCACCGGCAGCGCCAGCGGCAGGCGCACCCGCAGCAGGATCTGGGTCGGCGACATGCCGATGCCGCGGGCCGCCTCCGTCACGTCCGCCGGCACGCTCTCGAGGCCGGCCACCGTGTTGCGCGCGATCGGCAGCATGCTGTACAGCACCAGCGCGACGAGGGCCGGCAGCAGGCCGATCCGCCCGCCCAGCATCGCCACCACCAGCGCCAGGATGGCCACCGAGGGGATGGTCTGGATGATGCTGACCGCGGCGAGCAGCGGGCGCTTCAGCGCCCGCGAGCGCACCGCCAGCGCGCCCAGCGGCACGCTGACGGCGATGCCCAGCCCCAGCGCCGCCAGCGTCAGGGTCAGGTGCCCCTGGAAATAGGCCGGCAGCACGGCCAGCTGCTCGACGAGATTCTCGCTCACGCCGTCAGCCCCAGCCGCTCCTCGAGCCGCTCGGCGCGGCGCTTCGGCGTCTCGACCAGCCGGCGGACGTAGCCGCGGGCCGGGCGGTTCAGCAGCTCCGACGGGGCGCCGACCTGCAGCAGCTCGCCGCGGCGCATCACCGCGATGCGGTCGGCCATCAGCATGGCCTCGGTCATGTCGTGGGTCACCAGGATCACCGTCAGGCCGAGCGCCTCCTGGATGCGCTTGACCTCCTCCTGCAGCTCGGCGCGGGTGACCGGATCCAGCGAGCCGAAAGGCTCGTCCATCAGCATCACCTCCGGCTCGGCCGCCAGCGCCCGGGCCACCCCGACCCGCTGCCGCTGGCCGCCGGACAGCTGGTCCGGGGAGCGGCCGCCGTACTCGGCGGGAGGCAGGCCGACCAGCTCCAGCGTCTCCCGGCAGCGCGCCGCGACGCGGCCGGCGTCCCATTTCAGCAGGCCGGGCACGGCGGCCACGTTCTCGGCCACCGAATAATGGGGGAACAGGCCGATGCCCTGGAACACGTAGCCGATGTTGCGCCGCAGGGACTGCGGGTCGTGGGCCATGACGTCGCGCCCGGCCACCCGCACCTCGCCGGAGGTGGGCTCGGCCAGCCGGTTGATCATCTTCAGCGTGGTGGTCTTGCCGCAGCCGGACTCGCCGATCAGGGCGAGCAGTTCGCCCTCGCCGACGGTCAGGGATGCGCCGTCGACCGCCCAGGTCTTTCCGTTGTCGTAGGTCTTGCGGACGTTCCGAAGCTCGATCATGCGGCCCCTGTCACGGCCGGGCGGACCAGGGGGGCTCGATCAGCCGCTCGGCGTCCGCGCCGGGCCGGGGGATGAATTTCTGGGAGCGCCCGTACTGGTTGTCGCCGCCGATCAGGTTGCCCTGGGGGTCCACCGTGAAGCTGTGCACCTCGAGGTAGCCGTCCGGCAGCTCCTGCGGCACCAGCCACGTGTACTTGATGTTGCCCTCGAAATCGAAGTTGACGAAGCGCAGCGGGTTGAGGTCGGTGATCCAGAAATCGCTCTCGTTGACGATGATGTCCAGCGGGATGGTCAGCGGCGCGCCGATGGAGCGCTCGAACTCCATCACCGCCGGATCGTCCGTGGTGCGGAACAGGTTGACCTCGCCGCCGGCGCGGTCGAGGACGAAGATGCGCCCCTCCGGACCGATGCCCAGCGCGTGGATGGTGTTGAACTGGCCGGGCCCGTCGCCGAAACCGCCGAACTCGCCGAGGTGGTTCATGTCGCGGTCGAAGACGACGACCCGGTGGTTGTCCAGCCCGTCGGCCACCAGGATGCGCCCGTCCGGCAGGAAGGCGACGTCCTGCGGCCGCCCGAAATGTCCCGGACCGTCCCCGGACACGCCCTTCTCGCCGTAGACGGCCAGCACCCGGCTGCCGTCGTTGGCGATGACGTAGATCTGGTGGAAGGTCTCGTTCACCAGCCAGATGCGCCGTTCGGGATCGTACGGGCTGATGCGGATGCGGTGCGGCCCCGGGCCGTCGGAGCCCTCGCACAGGTGGTCGAGATGGTCCCACACCTCGACCATCTCGCCGTCGCCGTTCACCGCGTACAGGCAGTTCCGCCAGACCCGGCGGTTCGTTTCGCGCAGCACGTTGATGCCGAGCGCCCCGGCGAAGCCCGGGAAATCCTCCGGCACCGGATGCGGCAACACCGTCTCGCCGCGCTGGGCGATGAGGATGCGGTCGGCCGACTCGGCCCAGACCCCGGAGTTGCCGCCGAAGGCGAAGCCGCGGGCCTGGAAGGGCTTGTGCCAGCCGGAGACGATCTCGTAGGGGCTTTCGCCGATCGGTCCCCGGGCGTTGCCCTGCTGGGCCCCGGCGGGGACGCACAGCAGGACGCCCGAGAGCGCGGCGAGGATGCGTGCGGTGCGGGACATGGGCGCTTCTCTCCTTCTCGGCCGCCTCCGCCGGCGGGCGGGAGCCGATGCGGGGGCCATCTTGCCAAATTCCCGGCGGCGGGTAAAACCCGCGCCCGCCCGGCGCGCGCGGCGGAAGAGCCCCGGCCCCTCAGGCGCGCGCGGCGCGTTTTTTCGCCAGCCGGGCCGCATGCAGCAGCGGCTCGGTGTAGCCGTTGGGCTGCGCGGCGGCCTTGAACACTAGGTCGCAGGCGGCGCGGAAGGCCAGCGAGGCGTTCGGGTCCGGCGCCATCGGCTCGTGCCGCGGATCGTCCGCGTTCTGCGCGTCCACCGCCGCCGCCATGCGCGTGAAGGTCTCCATCACCTGCTCCCGGCCGCACAGGCCGTGGCGGAGCCAGTTGGCGATGTGCTGGGAGGAGATGCGCAGGGTCGCCCGGTCCTCCATCAGCGCGACGCCGCGGACGTCCGGCACCTTCGAGCAGCCGACGCCTTGGTCGACCCAGCGCGCCACATAGCCCAGGATCCCCTGGACGTTGTTGTCCAGCTCCTCCCGCACCGCGGCCGCGTCCGGCGGGGCCGCGGCCAGCGGGACGCGCAGCATCTCGTCCGGGTCGACGGGCGCCCTTCCCTTCAGCCGCGCCTGCACCGCCGCGACGTTGGTCTCGTGGTAGTGGAGGGCGTGCAGCGTCGCCGCCGTCGGCGAGGGCACCCAGGCCGTGCTGGCGCCCGCCAGCGGATGGGCCGACTTCCGCTCCAGCATGGCCGCCATCCGGTCCGGCATGGCCCACATGCCCTTGCCGATCTGGCCCCGGCCCGGCAGGCCGCAGCGCAGCCCCGCGTCCACGTTGCCGTCCTCGTAGGCGGCGAACCAGCGGGCGTCCTTCATGGCCGCCTTCGGCATCATCGGCCCGGCCTCCATGCCGGTGCGGATCTCGTCCCCGGTGCGGTCGAGGAATCCGGTGTTGATGAACGCCACCCGGTCCCGCGCGGCGCGGATGCAGGCGGCGAGGTTGAGGCTGGTGCGCCGCTCCTCGTCCATGATGCCGAGCTTCAGGGTCGAGGGCGGCAACGCCAGCAGCGCCTCCACCGCGGCGAACAGCTCGCAGGTGAAGCGCACCTCGTCCGGACCGTGCATCTTGGGCTTGACGATGTAGACGCTGCCGGTCCTGGAGTTGCGCCGGCTGCAGCGCCCCTTCGCGTCCAGCGCGCCGATGGCGCCGGTGACCACCGCGTCCATGATGCCCTCGTAGACCGGCTCGCCCGCCGCATCGGCGACCGCGCCGTTGCGCGTCAGGTGTCCCACGTTGCGGATCAGCTGCAGGCCGCGCCCGGGCAGCGTGAAGGGCCTGTCCCCGGGCGCCAGCCAGCGGCGGTCCGGCGCCGGCGTCCGGACCTGGGGCCCGCCCCCCTTGTCGAACTCCGCCTGCAGATCCCCGCGGATCAGGCCCAGCCAGTTCCGGTACACCTCCACCTTGTCGGCGGCGTCGACCGCCGCCACCGCGTCCTCGCAGTCCTGGATGACGGTGACCGCCGCCTCCAGCACGACGTCGCTGACGCCGGCCGGGTCGGCCCGGCCGACTTCCGACCCGCGGTCGATGCGGATCTCCACGTGCAGGCCGTTGCGCCGCAGCAGCAGCGCGCTGGGCTCCTCGATCCGGCCCCGGTAGCCCGCGAACTGCGAGGGATCCTGGAGCGCCGCCGTCCCGGAGCCGGTGACGGCGGCCAGCGCGCCGTCCTTGATCAGGTAGCCGGTCGCGTCGCCGTGGCCGGCGCCGGCCAGCGGCGCGGCGCGGTCGAGAAAGCGGCGGGCGAAGGCGACGACCTTCGCCCCCCGCGCCGGGTTGTAGCCCGTCCCGCGCGCCGCGCCGCCGGCGTCCGGGATGGCGTCCGTGCCGTACAGCGCGTCGTACAGGCTGCCCCAGCGGGCGTTCGCCGCGTTGAGCGCGTAGCGCGCGTTCTTCAGCGGCGCCACCAGCTGCGGCGCGGCCACCTCGGCGATCTCCCGGTCCACGTTCGCCGTGGCGATCTCGAAGTCCCCGGCCGGCTCCGCCAAGTAGCCGATCTCCTCGAGGAAGCGCCGGCAGGCGGCCGCCTCGGGCGGGCGGCCGGCGCGGGACCGGTGCCACCGGTCGATCTTCGCCTGCAGGGCGGCGCGCTCGGCGAGCAGCGCGGCGTTGCGGGGCGTGAAGCGGGCGACGATGTCCCCGAAGCCCGCCCAGAACGCCGGCGGGGCCATCTGCAGCCGGGGCAGCACCTCCTCCTCCAGCAGGGCCTTCAGTCCGGCATCGACCGTCAGCCCGCCGACGGCCGCCGCCGCGGGGCCGTCACCATCCATCGGCGGGCGCCTCGAGGCTCAGCTCGGCGGTGTACAGCGCGGTGCGGTCGAGATCCCGCGCGGCCCACTCGAGCAGCGTGCCGCGGCTCTGGACCACCGGCCCGTCGAACGCCGTGCCGCCGTTGACGGTCACGACGACGGCGTCCGCGAAATCCACCTCCAGCGGGCTCAGCAGCAGCGTGAAGGCGCTCACGCCGCGGGCGGTCGCCGCGAAACGGTTGCCGTCGCGGACGACCTCCAGCAGGCCGGGCCGGCCGGGGACGTCCAGCCCGTCCACCCGGATCCACAGGTTGCGGTTGTAGCGGTCGGCGCGGTCGGCCACCCAGCGCACCGTCTCCGGCAGCGGATCCCGGGGGTGGTCCCGCCGGAAGCGCTCGATCCGCGGCGACTCCGCCGGCAACCAGCGGGTGTCGTGCCCGCCGCCCGGGATCGTCCGGAACACGTGCCGGACGCCGGCCCCGGCCAGGATTTCGACGAAGCTCTCCAGGGATGCGGCTGGGTAGAGCCGGTCGTTCTCGCCGCTGACGATGTACACCGGCTTGGCCGTCAGGTTCTCGAAGTACAGCCGGTGGCCGCCGCCGCTCGAGGGATTGCGCAGCACGCCGGGGTGGGCGATGTAGGGAAAGAAGGCGGCCCACTCGGTGGGCTGCTTGAAGGCGAAGAACCACGCGCCGGTCCCGCCGTCGGAGACGCCCGTCATGGTGACCCGGTTCTCGTCGACGTTGTAGACGCGCTTGACGGCCTTGAGGATCGCCGGAAGGTTTTCCGCCTGGCCGCCGCGCCACCAGAAGGCGTCGGACCAGGATGCGGGCGCCACCACGATGCGGTCGTCGCGCGCCAGCGAGTCGAGCCCCCCGCGCCACCAGCCGCCGCCCGGCGCCCACGCCGGCCGGTCGACGCCGCCGTGCAGCACGAACTCCACCGGCCAGGGACGGGACGGGTCGTAGGAGCCGGGCACGAGGAAGACGTAGGGGAAGCGGACGCCGTCGGCGTCGGTCCGGACCCGCTCCTGGCGTCCCGTCGGAGCGGACGCGTCGTAGTCCGGGCCCCGGCGCAGCCACTCGTGGAGAGCGGCGGCGTCGGGCGCCGCCCCGGCGAGCCGCCGGGCGGCCCGCTCCGCCTCGTCCTCCGCGGCCGCCCGCCAAAGATCGGTCACGAGGGCCCGGTGCCCGTCCGGCGCCGCCGCCGCCAGGGCGCACAGGGCGAAGGCGATGCATCCGGATGCCCGCGCCGTCGTCCGTCGCCCGGTTCCGGACGGAGACATGGCTGTCCTCCCTGCTCTTCGACGCGCGGGCGCGCAAGCATAGGGGCCTCTCCCGCGCTTGTCCATCGGACCGCGACGCAGGACCGCATCGGTCGGTCAGCCTTTCGCCCGGATCCCTGTTGCTGTACAGTCCGGGGACGGACCGAGGGAGACCCGCATGACCGACGCACAGGCCCCCGCGGGCGGCGCCCGCCCTGGACTGGCCGCGCTCGGCCTCGCCGGCGGCCTGCTGGCCGCGGCCGTCGCCGCCTTTCTCGTCTACTCGTACGTGTGCCCCTGCGAGCGCGCGCCCGGCGGGTTCCTGTTCGGCGAGCGGGTCGACGCGCCGGTGGAGGACTGGAGCTTCGCCAACGACGCGCCGCTGTGCCAGCTGCAGATCTACGCCGGCATCCGACCCCACTCCATCAACCTCAACTGCATGGCCGCGCCCGACGGCCGGCTGTACCTGAGCTGCTCGGAGTGCGAGGGGAAAGTCTGGTCGACCCGGGTGGATCCGGACGGGCCGGGCCTCATGCGCATCGGCGGGCGCACCTATCCGGTCCACCTGAGCCGGGTCGTCGACGAGGCCGTCGCGGACCGGTCCTGGACGGCCCGGGCCGCCAAGCTGCGGTCCCTTCGCGGCGGACCGGACGGCCCGGCGGAGACGCCGCCGCGCCCGGACCACTGGTGGACGTTCCATGTCCGTTCCCGGTCGTGAGGGGAGGGCCGCCGCGCCCGCGCGCGCCGGCGGACTGACCCGGCGCGCCGCCGTCCTCATCGGCCTGCTGCCCGCCCTGGCTGGCGCCGCGGACGGTTGGGTGGAGCGCGCCGTCCACAATTTCGGCGCGCCGATCAACACCCTGTGGGCCGAGGGGGAGCTGTCCTTCGCGGCCGACGGCACCATGGTGTACTGCAGCGCGCGGCAGGACATGGCGGTGGCCCCGGGGGATCCGAAGGACCTGTACATCGCCACCTTCGACCCCGATGCCGGCGGCTGGAACACGCCGGTGAACATGGGCTTTCCGGTCAACGCCGCGCCCGCCACGGACGTCGACCCGCTGCGCCGGGGCGACGACCGCGAGCCCTGGATCACGGCCGACGGCGGCGCCATCTATTTCAAGTCGGACCGCCTGGCCACCACCTCGCCGCGCAACAACAACGACCTCTTCGTCACCCGCCTGGCGGACGGCGTCTGGAGCGAGCCGGAACTGGTCGGCCACCCGGTCAGCACCGACGAGGGGGACGAGCACTGTCCCGCCGTCATGAACGACGGCGAGACCCTGTGCTTCGCCTCGCGGCGGGCCGGCGGCTACGGCGGGTCGGACATCTACTGCTCCCGGCCGGACGGAGCCGGCGGCTGGACGGAGCCGGTGAACCAGGGGCCGAAGATCAACACCGCCGCCGAGGAGTTCCACTTCTCCCAGGACGCGGACGGGCGGGTCTACTTCACCTCGAACCGCCCCGGAGGCCGCGGCGGCATGGACATCTGGAGCGCGCCGGCGCTGGGACCGGGCCGGTGGGGGCCGGCCGTCAACCTGGGCCCGCGGGTCAACACCGACGCGGCCGACATGTGCCCGGCGCTGCCGCCGGGCGGGCAAGACTTCACCTGGTTCTCGTCGCGCCGGGACAACAGCCTCGGCGGCTTCGATATCTTCTGGACCCGCCGGACCAACCTGCGCGTCACGCCCTGAGCGGACGGACGGCCGCTACGCCTTCCCCGCCTCCGCCGCCGCGGCTCCGCCCGGCGGGGCCTCGCCTTCGGCGGCGGCGCCTTCCGGCGCCTTGCCCTCGGACGCCTTGTCCCCGGCGGCGGCGCCTTCGGCCGCCTTGCCGGCGTTCTCGGCCTCCTGCTGCTTGCGCTGGGCGTACAGCACGTCGAAGTTGATGGGGGCGAGCATCAGCGCGGGGAAGCTGCCCTTGACCACCAGCCCGTCCAGCGCCTCCCGGGCGTAGGGGAACAGGATGCTGGGGCACATCGTGGCCGTGAGCTGCTCGAGCTGCGCCTCGTTGAAGCCCTTCATGGTGAACACCCCGGCCTGATGCACCTCCGCCACGAAGACCACCTGCTCGTCCATCTTGGCCTCGACGGTCAACTGCAGCACCGCCTCGTAGGCGTCGTCCTGGAACTTGCTGCTGCGGGTCTTCAGGTCGAAGCTGATGTTCGGCTTCCACGGCCCCTGGAAGACCGCCGGGGTGCGCGGGCTTTCGAAGGAGGTGTCCTTCAGGTAGACCCGCTGCAGACCGAACTGCGGCGC
>CAYSVD010000299.1:0-11921 GCA_964434395.1 uncultured Pseudohongiella sp. | reverse complement strand
CCCCCGAGGTTCCGGCGGAGTTCTCCGACCTCGCCGACGCCTTCCTCGAGCGGAGCGGGGCGGCGATGGCGGAGCTGGCCGCCGCTGAGACCCGGGAGGACATCATCGAACTGGCGGTGGCGGCGCACGGCGCCGCGTCGGACCCCGCCCTGATGGCGGAGCTGGAGGCGGTCGTCGACGGCGGGGGAACCCTGCTTGATGTGGCCGAAGCCCTGACCGAGGACGAGCGCTGGGACGAGTTGTACCCTCCGTCCCAGACCTCGGAGGACTTCGCGGACGCCTGGCTGGAGGCCCTGCTGCCCGGGGCCGACGCGGCCCTGCTGAGGGGCGGGCGGAATATCGTGGTCTCCCATCTCGATGCCGGCGGCGGCGCGCCCGCCCTGATCCGACTGGCGCAGGAGTTCCTGAGCGGCGTCGTGGTGCCTGCGGACTTCGCCGGGCTCGCCCGGGATTTCCTCCGCCGGAGCGAGGATGCGGCGGCGGAGTTGGCCGCGGTCGAGGCCCGTATCGAGACCCGCCAAGACATCATCCAACTGGCGGTGGCGGCGTACGACGCCGCGCCGGGCGCCGCGCTGATGGCGGAGCTGGAGGCGGTCGTCGACGGCGGGGGAACCCTGCTTGAGGCGGCTGGGGTTCTGACCGGCGGCGAGCGCTGGGATGAGCTGTATCCGGCTGCCCAGAGCGCGGAGGAGTTCGCGGATGCCTGGCTGGAGAACCTGTTGCCCGGGCTGGATGCGGCGGCGCTGGCGGACCGGCGGGCCGCTGTGCTCTCCCGGCTCGACGCCGGCGACGGCCTCGCTGGGACGTTGCTGGAGATGCAACGGTTCCTGAGCGCCGACGAGGTTCCGGCGGCGTACGAGGATGTCGCCCGCGCCTTCCTCAACAAGGGCGAGGTGGCGGCGGAGCACTCGGTGGCGCGGGGGCTGGACGGCGATGCCGCCGCTCTGCGCGGGGCGTTGGAGACGGTGACCGAGGACCAGGCGACCGTGCGGGCGGCGATCGACGCGCTGGACGACATGATGCCTGGCGACCAAACGCCGGGAGATCAGATGCCCGCTGGCGGCGGAGGAACTGGCGGTGGTCCCAGTGGCGGCGGCGGTGGTGGCTCCAGTGGCGGCGGCCAGACGTCAGCCGGCGGCGGTGGTTCCGGCAGTGGCGGCGGCCAGACGTCAGCCGGCGGCGGTGGTTCCGGCAGTGGCGGCGGTCAGGCGTCAGCCGGCGGCGGTGGTTCCGGCAGTGGCGGCGGTCAGGCGTCAGCCGGCGGCGGTGGTTCCGGCAGTGGCGGAGGTAGCCAAGCGCCTGCGGGCGGCGGTGTTCAGGCGCCCGCCACTGCGTCCCACCGCGATTCGACGGACGATCAGAATCGGGTGGTGCTGACTGAATTCGACGAGGACGGGGACGGCACCTTCGAGCGGGCCGAGGCCTACGAGTATGGCGCCGGGGACCTGAAAATCAAAACCGCCTGGTATGACGACTGGCTGATCAATGCCGACGGCGCCGGCAAGGTTCTGGCCGATCAGACTGTTGATCGGGATGTGGTCGTCGACGACTGGGACAATGACGGCACCGCGGACTCTGGGACGCTGACCATCTATGACAGCGATGGCCGGGAGGAATCCGTAAAGTACGACCGGAGCGGCGACGGCACATGGGACATAGCGTACAGTTACACTTACGATCACCACGAAAACGGCAAGACCAAAACGCGGGTGGTCGAATACGACGACGGAATCGACGGCACCGTGGACGGCAGGTGGTTGTACACCTATGATGTCAATGGCCGGCTGGAATCGTCCAAACATGATGATGACAACGACGGCGCATGGGGCGATATCAGCACTTACACCTACACTTACGACGAAGATGGTAGGATCAAAACGCGGCTGGTCGAATCCGATGGAGGAATCGACGGCATCGTAGACAGCAGAACGCTATACGTCTATGACAGCAATGGTCGTCGATGGCAAACCATCAAGTATGACAGTGACGGAGACGGCACATACCAACGGGTTATCACTTACACCTACCACGAAAACGGCCAGCGCAAAATGCGGCTGATTGAGTACGATGATGGATCGGGTGGTGGAACCAGCGAAGACGGCACTGTGGACCGCAGGACGCTCAACTCTTATGACACCAACTCTGTGCTTGAGTCCATCAAGTATGACGATAATGGCGACGGTGTTTGGGACCGCGTCAGCGGTTCCAGCGGCGGCGGCGCGGGCGGTGGTTCCAGCGGAGGCGGTTCCAGCAGCGGCGGCGGCGGGCAGACTCCAAGCGGCGGCGGTGGTGCGCAATCCCCTGCGCCCGGGGGCGGCGAACAGACCCTCGTTCCGCCCAGCCGCGACTCGACGGACGATCATGGCCGGGTGACGCTGACCGAATACGACGACGACAAGGACGGCACATACGACCGCGCCGAGGCCCACGAATACGATGCCGCGGGACGCAGGACGGAGACCCGTTTCTTCGATCCTTGGGCGGGAACCTCCGGTCTGTCCAGCGGGATCGCCGCCGAGGTGCACCGCTGGACTTACGACGATGCCGACACAGGCGATGTCCGGTGGCTGACGTTCTCGGAGGATATCGACGGCGACGGCAATGCGGATGTCAAGACCGAGGTCGCGTATCAGGGTGGTGCCCTCGCCACGCGGGAGAAGGCATACGACGACGGCTCGGGCGGCGGAACCGCCGACGACGGGATCTTCGATAGGCGCGTCCACGAGACGTTCGGTGAATTTGGAAGGCGCTCCATTGTTCCCGTCAAGTATGACGACGACAACGACGGCGCCTGGGACCGCGGCGAACGCCTGTCGGACCGTCGGGAGGGAAATCTGACCGAGTTCGACGACAACGGAGACGGCACCTACACCCGGGCCAAGCTCTCCTACTACGATTCCTCCGGCACCGTCGAGACGCGCATCGACCACTTCGATGGCTGGGACGACAGCTGGGTTCTCCGATCCGTTACCCAGGTCCGGACGCGATCCGAGTATTTCATGCAGGACCACGACGGCGACGGTGAAGACGACGACAGCAAGACGGAGATCTTCCACATCGACGGGCGTCTCGCCCAGGTTGAATATGATTACAACTCGGACGGCGCGATCGACCGCATTGAGAAGGACGGATTCACCATCACCAAGTACGATGACGACGGCGACGGTGCCTGGGAACGGCAAGAGAAGAGTTTTGCGCGCAACGAACTCAATAGTAACGGAATCTGGATAGGTGTGGTTAAAGAAAAGAGGGTCGAGTTCGATGACAACGGAGACGGAACGTACAACCGGGCCGAACTTTACTCATACTCAGCTCCCCCCGCGCCCGCGCCCGTCTTTGAATTGAACAGCATTGATTATTACGACACCTTGCACGACGCTTCACCGTCTGCTACTTTCCCGTTCTCTTCTCTGATTGGCATTGACCCGACCTATGTTGCAGGGGACCGGAGATATACACGCGGGTGGGACTTGGACGATGACAACCTCAACGACGATGCCGTTTACACGGCGTACGACCTCGTCGAATACGTCCAACTCTACGACCCATATCTCGGGCGCCTGCGCTACAGACCTGTACAACGAAAAACCCTCGAGGTGAAAGACTATGACGACGACGGCATTCTGGATAGCATCACTCAATGGGAGTACTCCGAAGGTCTTAACGCCAACGCCAACGGCTACGCCAGAGATTATATCTATGAAGAAAGTCCGCGCATTCTGCGTTTCGGCACCCCAGTCGGCGATGACCCTTGGCAGGCGGGCGGCTGGGAACGGCATGAGCGGTACACGTACGACAACACCATCGGAGACTTCGTCAGCTTTTACTCCAGAGGTGACCTTGCGAACAGAGTGATACTGACTGAGTTCGACGACGACGAGGACGGCACCTACGAACGAGCGGAGTATCGCACTTTCGGGAGGTATGGCGGCCGTGTCGACGTTTATGAGGACTGGGATCGGACCTACGCCGATATCGATGCCACCTACGACCTAGCGTCTTACTTTGAGTACCTCGGGAGCTTCGCGACCGACGGCCCCTTAGGTCGCGCCCTTCATTTCCGGTCCTTTCATGTTGGTGTGAATGACCCCCTGATGATCGGTCTCGGTGGCCTCACGCCCTCCCGAACCATCCATCTTGGTGTGGGCCCTTACGATCCAAACGAATATCGGACCGGAAATAAACACGGAGGCGGGGACGACGTGATGACGGAGATATTCGATGCCGACGGACGGTTGGTGCGGGTCGAGTATTCCAACCACAACGACACGGTTTACCTCGTCGAGACCTACGCCTACGAGGGAGTCGAAACGGAATGGAGCGGTTTCTCGAGAAATGGGAACGCAGACCGCAACGATATTTTCGAGTACAAGGCCGTCGCCGTAGTGCGCGACGTGTTGGGCAGGATCACCAGGGAGGCGATCGAGATCGACGACGACGAGGACGGCACCTACGAGCGGGCGGAGCGGCGCGTTTACGACGGTGGAACCACCGAGTTGCGGATCGACGTTTATGATGACTGGGATCGGTCCTACGCCGATATCGATGCCGCCTCCGATTTGACCAACCCCACCAACCTCGACAGTCTCACGCCCGCCCGGTCCAGTTATTTCAGGCAGGATTATGACGGCGGCGTCTGGAGCAACGACAACAAGACCGAGACCCTTGACGGTGCCGGACGGAGCGTCAGGGTCAGCTTCGATCTCGATACGCAAAATAGATACAGCAGTGTTGACCGCATCGAGACCTACACTTGGAATTCAAACCCCGACGACTCCCGATGGCTGACATTCTCGGAAGATGCGGACGCCGACGGGGTGGACGAGCGGAAGACCACCGTCACGTATCACGGCGTCGCCGACACCCTCGCCACACGACGGATCGATCACGACGACGGGGCGAGAGAGGGAACCGCCGACGACGGCGTTATCGACAGGAGCACGTTCGAAACTTTCGATGCTAACGGCAAGATCGTCAACACCAAGTACGACGACGATGGAGACGGTTTCTGGGATCGTATCGGCGAGCCCAAGATCCGCGACACGAAGGACGGTCAGGATCTGGTCGTGCTGACGGAGTTCGACGACGGCGGGGACGGCGTTTACGAGCGAGCCGAGGCATATGCCTGGAACGCCGTTGGCGACGCCAAGGTCCGCATCGACTTCTACGATAACTGGGACGACGGCAGGGTGCTCGACCGGCAACAGACGGGCAAGAACAGGAGCGCCCATTTTTTCAGGGACTACGACGGCGACGGCGCCGCGGACGACAGCAAGACGGAGACTTTCGCCAGCGGCAGGTGGGTCGTCCGGGTCGAATACGATTACGACACGGACGGAAGCGTCGAGCGTGTGGAAAAGTACGCCTACGAGGGCCGCAGGCACGGGTACTGGACGACGTATTGGACGAACGATGATGCGGCGGTGGATGACGTTTTTGAGCGCGGGCTGACCGTGAAACGCAGTGCGGACATCAGAGGTTCGCAGGACGACAGGATCACCGAGCTGAACGCTGGCTGGTCGAGCGAGGGGGTGAGGTTGGACGACGTGCTCGCTGGCAACACCGGCATGCTGACGGTCATGGCGACTAATTTTGACGACGTCATCGCGAACGGGAAGATCGACGGCGGCGCGGAAGCCGACAGAACCCTCGGAACCGGTCAGACCTTCTATCTTGGCGGCGGCACGGACGTATTCACCATTCGGCCTTCGGCCGCCGTGGAGGACGAATTCGACGTCTTCGGCAAACAGACGAAATCGGCGCCGCGACTGGCGATTGATGCCGGCAGGGGCGACGACATGATCATCGCGCCGACGGATGCGACAGGTGCCATCACTGCGGACGGCGGCAGGGGCGACGACACCTTCAAGCTCACCGATGGCGGTTCCGGCGGCGACGAAGCGTACGACGGGGACGGCCATTTCATCCGCTTCGACGGCGGCGAGGGAGACGACACGCTGCTGGTCGAGGCCGATGCCGGCGGCGGAAGACTTCAGCCGCGGGCGCGCGTCGACAACATCGAGAACATCCATCTGGAGCTCGCCGACGCTGGCGCGGACGGCTCCTTGGCGTTGCGGCTGGTGGTGGCCGACGGCTTCAGCGGCACGATGGTGGTGACGAGCCGGTCGGCCGCCACCTTGACGGCGGAGGATCTCGACATCACTTTCGCTCTGGCGTCCGGCGCGCGCGGCGGTTCGGTGGACGTCAGCAACATCGACGTATCCGCCATCGCCGCCGCCAATCGTCCCCGCATCCATGTAGAGGGCGGTCCCTGGGACGACACCCTGACCGGCGGCGCCGGCCCCACCGTCTTCGGATTCATGCAGGAAGGGGGCTCGGTCGGAGGCGGCGACGTCGTCAGAGGCTACAACGCGGCCGAGGGGGACGAAGTCAGGATCGTCGGCGACGGCGTGAAGGACGGCGCGACGAAGGTGACGGCGGACGGGGCCGACACCAAGATCACCTACATCTTCGTGGACGGCGGGGGCGCCGAGACCGAGCACACCATCACGGTAGTGGGCGTGAATGCCGGCGTCGCAGTCATGTCCGAGACCGCGGGCGGTCTCGCCGTGATCGGCTACACGACGTAGCGGGGCGCGGTTTCGCCGCATCGGGGGCCGTCTGTTCACCGGGATGGCCCGTCGCGCTGTTGTTCCGGGCGGCGGCGTGGCCGGACGGAGGCGCTTCCCGCGGTTCCGGGCCATGAGGGCCGCGGCGCCATGGTGTTTCCCTTCGACCCGCTCGTCCGTCGGCTCTCCGGCAGGTCCGCGGCGGCGGCCGGCTGAAAGCTTGGTTCCCGTCCTTGGCGCCCGATCAGCCCGGCTTCTCGGTTGTTCCCCGTTCGACCCGGCGGCCCAGGGATCGGCCGTTGCGAATGTCGCTGTTGTCGCTCTCGCTGTCGCTGTTGCGGCTCCGGGTTTTCCCCTATAATCCGCCGCCATGAAAACGGCAATGAAAACCGCCGCCCTGCTGGCCCTGCTGCTGCCGCCCGCCCTCGGGGCGCGGGCGCAGGAGACGCCGTTCGACGAGTGGCTGGTTCAGCTGCGCGCCGAGGCCGCCGCCCTGGGCATCGGCGAGGCCACCTTGGCCAACCTCGACGGGCTGGAGCCGCTGGAGCGGGTGCTGGAGCTCGACAACGCCCAGCCGGAATTCGTCCAGACCTTCACCCGCTACCTCGGCCTGCGCGTCACGCCGTCGCAGATCGACCGCGGCCGGACCCTGCTCGCCGAGCATGCGGGCCTGCTCGGCGAGGTGCATCGCCGCTACGGGGTGCAGCCCCACTACCTGGTGTCGTTCTGGGCCATCGAGAGCAACTACGGCGGCGTCACCGGCGCCTTTCCCGTGCTGGGGGCGCTGGCGACGCTGGCCCACGACCCCCGCCGCGCCGGGTTCTTCCGCAACGAGCTGCTCGCGGCCCTGCGGATCATCGATGAGGGCCACATCGCCCCGGCGCGCATGAGCGGCTCCTGGGCCGGCGCCATGGGGCAACTGCAGTTCCTGCCCAGCGTGTTCGAGCGCTACGGGGTGGACGGCGACGGCGACGGCCGGGTGGACATCTGGGAAAGCCTGCCGGACGTGTTCCACTCGGCGGCCCACTTCCTCTCCTCGCGCGGCGGCTGGCGGCGGGGCGAGCGCTGGGGCCGGGAGGCGTTGCTGCCCGCCGGCTTCGACTACAGCCTCGCCGGCGCCCGCGACGACGCCCGCAGGCCGCTCGCGGAGTGGAGCGCGCTGGGCGTGCGCCGGGTCGACGGCTCGCCGCTGCCGGCCGCCGACATGGAGGCCTCGGTGATCCTGCCCTCGGGCGCGGACGGGCCGGCCTTCCTGGCGTACGACAACTTCCGCGCCACCATGGACTACAACCCCTCGGTGTTCTACGCGCTGACCGTGGGCCACCTGGCGGACCGCTACACCGGCGAGCCGGCCATCCAGCGCATGCCGGCGAACGAGGAGCGGCTGAGCCGGGAGGACGTGTACGAGATCCAGCGGCTGCTCGCCGCCGCCGGCCACGACGCCGGCGAGCCGGACGGGCGGATCGGACGGCGCACCCGCGCCGCGATCCGCGCCTTCCAGCGGGAGCGGGAGCTGCCCATGGACGGCCACGCCTCGGCGCGGCTGCTTCGGGCGCTGCGCGGCGGCGACTGAAGCCCCGCCGCCGCCCGACGTGACGACCGGCGGGACCGCCCTGGGGCGTTACCGGCGCGCGGCGGCGGCGGCCGTCGCGGCGGTGTACTTCCTGATCCTGGTGGGCGCGACCGTCAGGGCATCGGGGGCCGGCATGGGGTGCCCGGACTGGCCGACCTGCTTCGGCCGGTGGATCCCGCCCACCAGCGAGTCCCAGCTGCCGAGCGACTACCAGGAGATCTACGCCGACCTGGGCTACGCCGAGACCCGCTTCAACGCCGTCAAGACCTGGACCGAGTACCTGAACCGCCTGACCGGGGCGGCGGTCGGCTTGCTGATCCTGGCCGCCGCCGCGCTGTCCTGGCCGTTGCGGCGCTTCGACCGCGGCGTCTTCCTCGCCTCCGCCGGGGCGTTCGCGCTGGTCTGCGTCCAGGGCTGGCTGGGCGCCATGGTGGTCCGCTCCAACCTGTTGCCCGGCATGGTCACCGCGCACATGGCGATGGCGCTGGCGATCGTCGCCGTCCTGCTGTTCGCGCTGGAGCGCGCGCGGGCGCGCGCGGCGCCGGCCGGGCCCGCGGCCGGCCCGCGGCTGGAGAAGTGGCTGTGGGCGCTGCTGGCGATGATCGCGCTGCAGGTGGTGCTGGGCACGCAGGTCCGGGAGATGACCGACCTGATCCGGCAGGCCCAGGGCGAGGCCCTGCGCTCCCGCTGGATCGAGGCCATGCCCTGGTTTTTCTACGTGCACCGCAGCTTCTCCGCGCCGGTGCTGCTGACCGGCCTGTGCCTGGCCTGGCTGCTGCCGCGCGGCGCGGGCCCGGTCCGGGCGACGGCCGCGGCGCTGGTCGCCGCCGCCGCCTCCGGCGCGACCCTGGGCCATCTGGGCATGCCGGCGGTCGCGCAGCCGCTGCACCTGCTGGCGGCGTCCGCCCTGTTCGGGCTGGCGTTCATCCTGTGCATGCGCTGCCGCCGGGCGCGGCGGCTAGAAGCTGAGGGTGGAGCTGGCGTAGAAGTAGCGGGGGCTCCGGTCGCTTAGGCCGCGGTTCCGCGCCAGGATCAGGCCGGACTCGATCAGCACGTTGCCGGGCAGGGCGTCCCAGCGCAGGTTCAGCTGCAGGTGCCGGCCCAGGCGGCGGCCGCTCGCGCCGCTCGGATCCCGGAGGCCGGTGCGCCCCCAGGCGTCCTTCGCTTGCGCCAGCCGGAAATGGCGGTACGAGGCCATGACGTCGACCGTCGGCGACAGTTCGGCGGCGAGCCGGAGCCCCGGCGTGAACAGGTTGCTGCGGTTGTAGGGGTCGTACAGCCCCACCACGCCGAACTCGCCGCTGGTGGGCCCGAACAGCGAGTCGAAGCGCCCGCTGTCGGCGTCCAGCGGATCCGCATCGCCGCTGGCGTAGTGCAGTTCCAGTTGCGCCCGAAGGCGCGCGGGCGCGTCGAAGCTGTACCCCAGTCCCACGTACTGGAAGAAGGCCCGGTGATCGAGGTCGGCGCGGTCGCCGGGGTCGGCCGAGGCGCGTCGCCGGCCGGTCTGGAGTATGGTCTCGAGCTCCAGGTCGTAGCGGCCGGGGGCGCGGGGCGAGCGCAACCGGAAGCCGAAGGTGTCGAGGCGCCGGTCGCGGGTGGCCGCCTCGGGGGTGTCCTTCTCCCGCAGCGCGAACAGGTAGAACTCGGCCGCCAGGCCGCCGGGGAAGTCGGGCAGGTCCGCGTGGACGCCGTACAGGCGCAGGCCGTCGCCGGACCGGTCGGCCCGCCGCCGGTTCTCCAGCGCGTCCCGGTTCGCCGCCGGCGCGGCCGCGCCGGCGGGCAGCAGGCGCACCACCCGCGAGGCCAGGAAGCGGAACTCGCGCCCCCGCGCGTCCCGGTGGAGCGCCGCGACGCCGTCGAAAGGCTGGATCGTGTTGCGGAAGGCGTTGCGCGACAGCAACCGCCGGCTGCCCCAGGCCTGGGTGACGCGCCCGAGCCGCACGCTGGTGTTGCCGAAGCGGTAGCCGACGGAGGCCTGCAGGACGTCGGCCGGGTTGACGGTGGAGCCCTTGATGACGGTGTCCGCATCCGCGAGCCGCTGGCGCATGTCGGCCAGCTCCAAAAGGGCGCTGAAGCGCTCGCCCCGCCAGCGGGCGGCCAGGGTGGTCCGCAGCGCCGCCACCTGGTCGCTCCGGCCGGCGCCGGGCTGCGCGCTGTCGACGATGGTCTCGAAACGGGTGCGGTGCGCGCCCTCGATGCCGAACCCGCCCGCGAGGTCCAGCGCATCGGCGAGCCGCCAGGGCGCGTCGGCGGCGGGCGCCGGGAACGCGCACAGGGACGCCAGGAGCGCGCACAGGATGGCGGCCGGTGGGGGCGGGCGGCGGACCGTCTGCATCGGGCATCCTCGCTTCGCGCCGCGCGCGGCCGGGCGGCGATTATAGCCCGCGGGCGGTTTTGCGGCCGGTCCAGCGTTCCGGTATGTTTTGCGCCGTCCCAGCCGTCGTCGTGGACCGTCCGTGGCCAACCCGCTCGCGCTGTTCGGCGCGCAGATCGTCGCGATCCTTTCCGTGCTGCTGCTCGCCGTCGGCTACCTGAAGACGGAGCCCAAGGCCGCCAGCGCCAGGGTGTTCGCGCTGATGGCCGCGTTCGTCGTCCTGTACCTGCTCGACGGCATGACCGGCCCCCACATCGGTCCGGCGTTCCGGCTCGACCTGAGCCGCTGGCGGCTGCCCATCATCCTGGGTGCCAACGCCGTGAGCGGCCTGTTCATGATTTACTGCTTCCTGGTCTTCCAGGAGCGGCGGCGCTTCCCGCGGCCCCTGGCCGCCGCCTTCGCCCTGCAGGTGCTCGCCGAGGGGGCGCTGGCGGCGCACGACCTCCACGGCGCGCTGCCGGCGCTCGCGGGGGCCGCCGGATGGCTCGCCCCCGGACTGGACGTGGCGCAGCTGGCCTTCGTCGGCTGCGCCATCTACTGGACGCTCGATGGCTGGCGGGCCGACTTGGTGGACGACCGCAGAATCCTGCGCTGGTTCATCATCGGCGTGCAGGGCGCGCTGCTGTTCGGCGTGGTGTTCGCCGAGAACTTCCTGCTGCTGGAGGACGCATCGCCCGGCGCCGCCGCCGGCGAGGCGGCGCTGGTCTACGCCATCGCCGCGCTGACCCTGGGCATGCTGCTGGCGGCGATGCGCTTCGACTTCGTCTCCTTGAGCCACGCCATCCGGCAGGTCGCCGAGCGGGCGGAGGAGCCGGCCCCGGAGCGGATCCCGGAGCTGGACGAGGACGGCTTCGACCGGGCGTTCCGGGACGGAGGGCTGTACCGGGAGGCGGGGCTGACCATCACCATGCTGGCGAGGAGGATGAAGATCCCGGAGTACCGCCTGCGGGCCTTCATCCACAAGCGGCTGGGGTTCAGGAACTTCAACGCCATGCTGCATCGTTACCGCATCGAGGACGCCTGCGCCGCGCTGGCGGACCCGGAGCGCCGCGGCCTGCCGGTGCTGACCATCGCGCTGTCGGTGGGATACCGGTCCATCACGCCGTTCAACAACGCCTTCCGGGAGCTGAAGGGCATGACCCCCTCGGAGTACCGCAAGCGCCGCCAGGTCCGCTGAGGGCGCCGCCGGACGCTCGGCGGCCTCCGGGTCGGGGCTTCGGCGGCCGGCCGGACACTTCTATTGCTCAACCCGGAAGGTTCTATTTGGGACTTATAGACTTATCTCCACCAACGTTAAAGACCCTTTAACATCAAGAGTTTGCCTGATCTAGCCAAATGGCGACTGACGGAATTAGTCAATGCTATCAAGCGGTTATCAGATGTGGTGGAGTTAAATCTGTAGGTC
>CAYSVD010000298.1:0-1807 GCA_964434395.1 uncultured Pseudohongiella sp. | reverse complement strand
CCCAAGCACCATGTAAGCGTGGTCTTGCCGACCCCGCCTTTGAAGTTGATCGTGGCGATCGTTTTCATTCGAAGCTCCATTTCCAAGCAGGGGGCTACCGCCCCCGGAACAATTCCTCCAGCATAGCACATTGTTGCTTTTTTGTTCAAGCGGCTCTTCCCGGACGGACATCGGCATGAGCAGACTCGGACGACTCAGCAATGGGATGCCACTTACTTTTTGTTTTACAACCTGTTAAGAGGGCCGTACCTGATGGCTTGCGGCCCGAAGGCCTCGGGAAGCTGTGAAGGCTCAAACACATCCTGCACACCAGCGAGCGGAGTAGCCGCGGCGCCCGCCCCCGCCCCGCGGGGCGGGGGCGGGCGAACAAACCGGGACCGGGCTTGCGGAAGGTGAAGGAGGTGTCCACCGTGGAGTTAGGACCACCACGAAGGAGGCACCTCCACCATGAGAGTATTCTCGATCGCCCGCCCGTTCCACCGCTCCACCAAGCGCCTGGCTGCAGGCTTCCCGGACCGCCTTGCGCCCGGGAAGCGGCGGCTTCACGAAGCATGTCTCGGCCGCGAACGCCTTCTCAGGCAGTGGCACCGGGTCCGCGCCAGGAAGGTTCCGGCGGCCGAGGCGGCGGCCATCGTCGAAGTGCCGCTTCGCACGCTCTACGAATGGGACAAGCGCGCCCGCGAGGGACGGCTTGCGCCGCTCCCGACGCGGCCGCGCCGGATGCGCGGAACATCCGTGACGCGGGAACTCGAGATCGAGATTCTCGCCATCCGCCGCGAGCCGATGACCCGCACCTGGGGGCCGCTCAAGATCGTCGCCGAACTGGCGCGGCGGCGCGGCGGCGTCGCGCCGCTGTCGCGGGCCACGGCGGGACGGGTGGTGCGCGGTCTCAAGAACCGCGGGCGGCTGCCCGAGCGGCCGTCCGGGGCGGGGCGGCGCCACCGGCGCCGGGCCGGCCCCCGGCCGCATGCGGAACGGCGCCCGAAGGGCTATGCGGCTTGGAAACCGGGCCAAATGATGCAGATGGACACCAAGCACCTCACCCTTCTGCCCGGCGGCAGGACGCTCTACCAGCACGACCTCTACGATCCGGTCACCAAGTACGCCGCCTCCCGGATCACGTCCTCCCTCACCGCCGCCGCCGCGCGGGACGCGCTGGCGGAGATGCTCGAGGAGATCCCGTATCCGGTCGCCGGCATCCAGACCGACAACGGCTCGGAGTACCGGGGCGTGTTCGAGGAGTTCCTGCGCGAGCGGGGCATCCGCCAGCAGGTGATCCATCCGCACACGCCGAAGCAGAACGCGCATGTCGAGCGCTTCCACGGCACCGTCGACCACGAGGCGCATGGCGTCTGGGTGACCTCCGTCACGGTCGAGGGGCTGAACCGGGAGATCGCCCGCTACATCCACCACCACAACCACCACCGGCCCCACCAGGCCCTCGGGGGCCGGACCCCGGCCGCGAACCTGCGCGAACTCCTCCCCGACCTGCCCGCGTAGCCGGCCCCGGGCCGCGGGGCCCGGGGCGTCCCGTCCCCGACGCGCCGAAGGGCGCCGCAGGACGCCTGCGCCCGTGCTCGACCCGGGGCGGTCCTTCCGCTACTCCTCCCCCATCCACGGGGGGCCCTCCGGCCTTCCTCCCCGACCGCACCGGAGACCCCGCCCCGATCCGGCCTCTCTTTTCTCAAAGTGTGCAAGATGTATTGAGCCAGGACACCCTCTTGCCTGCCGGCCCCGGCGGGGGTATTCCTTCGTTGCACCCCTCCGGGCCGACGTAGCTCAGCCGGTAGAGCATCGCATTCGTAAT
>CAYSVD010000297.1:0-2178 GCA_964434395.1 uncultured Pseudohongiella sp. | reverse complement strand
GGCCGACAAGATCACGATCCTGGAGCTGAAGCGGCGGCACGTCGGGGAGAGCGAGGCCCGGCGCAACGTCGAGAAGGAGCTGGGGCTGCTGCGGGCGGCGTGGGAGGGGCTGGAGCGGCCGGCGGAGGCCGCCGCGCTGGTGGACGAGCTGCGCGCGGTCAACGGCCGGCTGTGGGAGATCGAGGACGACATCCGCGCCTGCGAGGCCCGCGGGCGCTTCGGCGAGGAGTTCGTGTCGCTGGCCCGGAGCGTGTACCTGACCAACGACAAGCGCTCGGCCGTGAAGCGGAAGATCAACCGGCTCATGAAATCCGGGCTGGTCGAAGAGAAGGTGCATCCGGCCTATGCGGCGGACCAAGGAAAGGACCAGCGCTGAGCGCCTGTTGCCGCTGCTGCCGGGCCTGTTGTTGCTGACGGGTGCCCTGTCCGCCCGCCCGGCCGCGATCGGCGGGCCGGAGGACCATCCCGCGCATCCCGACCCGGACCGCCTCCACTTCCACCTGATCACCGTCGCCCCCGGCGACCGCGTGTGGGACAACTTCGGCCACACGGCGCTGCGCGTGCGCGACGAGCTGGCGGGCGTCGACCTGGTGTACAACTGGGGCGTGTTCGATTTCCGGGACGGGCTGGCGCCCATGGCCTGGGACTTCTTCCGGGGGGAGACGCTCTACCGGATGGCCGCCGGCCCCCCCGGCCGCGAGTTCGCCGCCTACCGGGCCCAGCGCCGCTCGGTCCGGCAGGACCGGATCAACCTGACCGCCGCCCAGAAGACGGCGCTGCACCGGCGCCTGCAGTGGAACCGCGAGCCGGAGAACCTCGCCTACGCCTACCACCACTTCTTCGACAACTGCACCACCCGGGTGCGCGACTATCTGGACGAGGCGCTCGGAGGCAGGCTGGAGCGGGCCGGGGGCGGGCTCGCCCCGCACGCGTACCGCGGCCACATCCGCGAGCACTACCGCTCGGCGGCCCCGGTCTTCCTCTTCCTGGACCTCATGCTGAACGGCAACGTCGACCGGCCGGTCAGCGAGTGGGAGGAGATGTACCTGCCGGCGCGGCTGCGGGAGCGGCTGGCGGCGACCCCCTCGGACGTGACGGCGGACGGGGAGACGCTGATGCTGCTGTCCGAGCCCGAGCTCGTCGCGGAGTTCCCCGCCCCGCCTCGGGATCCGGACCCCTGGCGGACGGCCATGATCCTGCTGCTGCTGCCGGGACTGGCGCTGGCGCTGGCGCTGCGGCGCCCGCCCGCCGACCGTTTCGGCGCGCCCGCCCGCTTCCGCCTGCGCGCCCCCGCCCTGAGCGTCCGGGCGCTGGGCCTGCTGGCGCTGGCGCCGGCGGCGGGCGGCGGGCTGCTGGGCGCGCTGATGCTGGGGGGCTGGCTCGTCTCCGCCAACCCCGACCTCCACCGCAACCTGAACCTGCTGCTGTTCTGGCCCACGGACCTGCTGGGCGCGGCGCCGGCGCTGCACTGGCTGCTGCGGGGCAGGCCGTGGCGCATGTCGCGCCGCGGCGGTCCGTGGATCCGCCGCTACCTGCTGGCGCATGCGCTGGCGATGCTCGCCTACGGGGGGATCGCGGCGTCCGGGCTGGCGGCCCAGTCGATCGCCGCCCCGGCCGTCCACGCGTTGCCGGGGCTGCTGCTGCTGACGGGACTGATGTGGCTGGCGGGGTTCGAGCCGGAGCGGTCCGCCGGGCGGCCGCTGTTCTCCTGACCCGCCCGGGCCGGATGCGGCCGGCCGCCCCCGCTCAGGGGTCGACCAGCTCGACGCGGCGGTTGCGCTGGTAGGCGGTCTCGGAGGTGCCGCGGTCCGCCGGACGCTCCTCGCCGTAGCTGACCAGCTCGATCTGGCCGCGCCCCGCGCCGTTGACGATCAGGTAGTTCATGACGCTGCCGGCGCGCCGCTCGCCCAGCGCCAGGTTGTACTCCCGGGTGCCGCGCTCGTCCGCGTGGCCCTCGAGGCGCACCCGCCGGCCGGGGTTGGCGGCCAGCTCCCGGGCGTGGCGGACCAGCGTTTCGCGGTCGGACGGCCGGAATTCGGCCACGTCGAAGTCGAAGTAGAACACGCGGGTCGCCAGCGCCGTCCGGTCGGCGCGCTCGTCCGACGCGCCGGACCGGGAGGCGGGGGCGGCGCCCCGGCTCTGGCGCGACGGAACGCCGCAGGGCCAGGCGGAGCGGGT
>CAYSVD010000296.1:0-8769 GCA_964434395.1 uncultured Pseudohongiella sp. | reverse complement strand
GCCTTTTTCGGCTACCTGGCCTACGGGCTGCCCGCCCTGCCGGCGCTGCGGATCCACGCCGCCCTCCGCCGGGGCGGCGCGGGGCCGGCCTTCTCCTGGCGCATGTTCGCCATGAAGACCGGGGGGGCGCTGCTGCTGGGGCTCTCCGCCTGCGGCCTGGCCATCCTGCATTTCGCCGCGCCGGAGGGCGCCTCCTATCACTCCGGCGGCATCGCCGGGGCCATGCTGGTCGACCTGTTCCGGCCGGTGCTGGCCGTCCTGGGCAGCACCCTGGTGCTCCTGGCCGCCTTCCTGTTCGGCCTGAGCGTCGTCGCGTCCGTCTCCTGGCTGGCCGCGGCGGACGCGACGGGGGCCTGGTGCCTGCGCCTGGCCGCGCTGGTCCGCAAGCGGGTGGAGGAGCGGCTGGAGGAGCGGCTGGAGCGGCGCAGGGAGAAGAGCGACACCCGCATGCGGGTGGAGAGCCGCAAGCAGTCGCTGGAGATCCACATTCAAAAGGAGAAGCGTCGGGTCCCGCCCGCCATCGCCGACGCGCCGGCCGGCGCGCCGCCCAAAAGCGGACGGGTCGAGCGGGAGCGGCAGCGCCCGCTGTTCGAGGCGGCCTCGGTCAAGGAGCTGCCGCCGATCAACCTGCTGGACGCCTGGAAGGAGAGCAACAGCTCCGGCTTCTCCCGGGACTCGCTGGAGGCATTGTCCCGGTTGCTCGAGCTGAAGCTGAAGGACTTCGGCATCGAAAGCGAGGTGACCGCCGTGCACCCTGGGCCGGTCATCACCCGCTTCGAGGTCCAGCCCGCGGCCGGCGTCAAGGTCAGCCGGATCAGCAACCTGGTGAAGGACCTGGCCCGCTCGCTGGCCGTCGTGTCGGTGCGGGTGGTGGAGGTCATCCCCGGCAAGAGCGTGGTCGGCATCGAGATCCCCAACGAGCGCCGCGAGCTCATCCAGCTCAGCCAGGTGCTGTCCGCGCCGGCGTTCGACCAGGCCGCCTCGCCCCTGAGCATGGCGCTCGGCCGCGACACCCTGGGCAACCCCTGCATCGTCGACCTGGCCGCCATGCCTCATCTGCTGGTGGCCGGCACCACCGGCTCCGGCAAGTCGGTGGGCATCAACGCCATGATCCTGAGCCTGCTGTTCAAATCCACGCCGGAGCAGGTGCGCATGATCATGATCGACCCGAAGATGCTGGAGCTGTCCGTCTACGCGGGCATCCCCCACCTGCTGACGCCGGTGATCACGGACATGCGCGACGCCGCCAACGGCCTGCGCTGGTGCGTCGCCGAGATGGACCGGCGCTACCGTCTGATGTCCGCGCTGGGGGTCCGCAGCCTGGCCGGCTTCAACAAGAAGGTGGCGGACGCCATCAAGGAGGGCGAGCCCATCGGCGACCCCGAGTTCCGGCCCGAAGAGGCGGACGGGGAGGCCGCGCCGGCGCTGGAGCCGCTGCCGCGCATCGTGGTGATCGTCGACGAGCTGGCCGACATGATGATGGTGGTGGGCAAGAAGGTGGAGGAGCTGATCGCCCGCATCGCGCAGAAGGCGCGGGCCGCCGGCATCCATCTGATCCTGGCCACCCAGCGGCCGTCGGTGGACGTGCTGACCGGCCTGATCAAGGCGAACATCCCGACCCGCCTCTCCTTCATGGTGCAGTCGAAGATCGACTCCCGAACCATCCTGGGCGAGGGCGGGGCGGAGCAGCTGCTCGGCCACGGCGACATGCTGTTCCTGCCGCCGGGCGGCAGCGTGCCGACCCGGGTGCACGGCGCCTTCGTCAGCGACGACGAGGTGCACCGGGTGGCGGCGGACTGGAAACGTCGCGGCAAGCCGGTCTACATCGACGAGGTCACCATCGGACAGGACGAGGCCGGATCCGGCGGTTTCGGGCCCGGCGGGAACGGCGGCGAGGAGGACGAGCCGCTGTACGACGAGGCGGTGCGCTTCGTGACCGAAACGCGCAAGGCCTCCATCTCGTCGGTGCAGCGGCAGCTGCGCATCGGCTACAACCGGGCCGCGCGCATGATCGAGATGATGGAGGCCGCCGGGGTGGTCTCGGAAATGAGCGGCAACGGCGCCCGGGAGGTCATCGCCCCGCCGCCGCCGGACGGGGAGTAGGGTGACGGCGGCCCGCGGCGCCGCCGCGGCCGCGGCGCTGCTGCTCCTGTCCGGCGCGGCGCCGGACCCGCTGGCGCGGCTGGACGCGCTGCTGCGGGACATGGACACCCTCAGCGCCGACGTGCTCCAGCTCATCGTCGAGTCCGACGGCGGCGTGCTGGAGGAGAGCGAGATCCGCATGCGCCTTCGGCGGCCGGACGGCTTCCGCTGGGAGACGCTGACGCCGTTCGAGGAGTTGATCGTCGCCGACGGGAGCACCCTGTGGCACTGGCAGCCCGATCTCGAACAGGTCGTGATCGAGGACTGGGACAGCGGCCGCTCGGAGCCGGCGGTCCGGCTGTTGAACGGGCGGACCGACGGGCTGGCGGAGGACTATGCGGTCGCGGCCGGACCGGACGGCCCCGGCGGGCGCCAGGCGTTCACGCTGACGCCCCGGGCGCCCGACAGCCCGCACCGGCTGATCACCGTCGGCTTCGCGGAGGGGGAGATCGAACTCATCCGGCTGGACGGCCGGAACGGCCAGCGCACGGTCTGGCGGTTCAGCGACGTGCGGCGCGGCGAACCGCTGCCCGGAACGCTGTTCCGCTTCGAGCCGCCGGCGGGCGTCGAGATCGTCGACGACCGGTGAGCGCCGGCGGGGTTCTCCGCCTTCCCCCGGAGCCCCGACGGGAGCCCCGCGGGGTCCTATCCCCGCCGCGGCGGGGCCGCTACAATGCCGCTTTCATGCGGCGGACGGACGGCCCCGAGCCCGGCGCCGCGACAAGGATCCTGAGCCGCCATGCTGGACCCCAAACGAATCCGGGCGGAGCCCGAAACCGTCGCCCGCCTGCTCCGGAAGCGTGGCTTCGCGCTGGACACCGCCCGGCTGGCGGAGCTGGACGAGCGGCGCCGCTCGTTGCTGCGCCGGACCGAGGCGTTGCAGGGCGAGCGCAAGGCCCTGTCGAGGCGGATCGGCGGCGACCGGGCGGCCGGCAAGGAGACGGACGCCGCCGCCCTGGAGGAGGTCCGGCGCGTCAAGGAGGAGCTGGAGGGCGGCAAGGAGGAGCTGGAGCGGTGCCAGGAGGAGTTGCGCCGCTACTTGCTGGAGATCCCCAACCTCCCCGACGACGCGGTGCCGGAGGGCGAGACGGAACAGGACAACCGGGTGGCCGGCTCCTGGGGCGAGCCGCCGCGTTTCGATTTCGCCCCCCGGGACCATGCGGCGCTGGGCGAGTCCCTGGGCGGGCTGGACTTCGCCGCGGCGGCCGGAATGAGCGGCGCCCGCTTCGCGGTGATGCGCGGGCCCGTCGCCCGGCTGCACCGCGCCCTGATCCACTTCATGCTGGATCTGCACACCCGCGAGCACGGCTACACGGAGCTGAACGTCCCCCACATCGTCGGCGCCGAGGCGCTGGAGGGCACCGGCCAGCTGCCGAAGTTCGGCGAGGACCTGTTCCGGCTGGAGGGCGGGGACGGCCGCTACCTGATACCCACCGCGGAGGTGCCGGTGACCAACATGGTCCGGGACGGCATCATCGACCGCGGGCGGCTGCCCCTGAAGTTCGTGTGCCACACCCCCTGCTACCGGGCGGAGGCGGGCAGCCACGGGCAGGACGCCCGCGGCATGATCCGCCAGCACCAGTTCGAGAAGGTGGAGTTGGTGCAGGTGACCGAGCCCGCCGCCTCCGCCGCGGCGCTCGAGGAGCTGATCTCGCACGCCGAACGGGCGCTGCGGCTGCTGGAGCTGCCGTACCGCAAGGTCGTCCTGTGCGGCGGCGACTTGGGCTTCGCCGCCGCGCTCACCTTCGACCTGGAGGTCTGGCTGCCTTCGCAGGAGCGCTACCGGGAGATCTCCTCCTGCAGCAGCTTCACGGACTTCCAGGCCCGGCGGATGCGGGCCCGGTGGCGCGACCCGGACACCGGCAAGCCGGAGCTTGTGCACACCCTGAACGGCTCCGGCCTGGCCGCGGGCAGGACGCTGATCGCGGTGCTGGAGAACTTCCAGGACGAGAAGGGCCGCGTCCGCCTGCCCGAGGCGCTGCGCCCCTACATGGACGGCGCCGCGACGCTCGCCGGCTGACGGCGGCGTCAAGCGGCAACAGACCGTGCGCCCCGGATGCGCCCCGAACCGGACGAGCTGAAAGAGGGGGGGGTGCGCCGCAGGGTTGTCGCACGCGATTCGGCGGAGGAGCGCGGACGGGCGCAGAGAAGCCTTGACCGGGAGTCAGGGCGCAGTCAGTCTGCCGCTTTGTATCCGAATCTGGTATGGTGGAGCCCGGTCAGCGGAGTATGCCTTCGGAGGTGGTTCCGGCCTGATGGAATGCGAGTTCGGAAGATGCTATAATCGGACGGATTCCAACACTTGGCGGAGCAGATCAAATGAGGACAATAAGCTACCCCCCCCCCCCCCATGCGTTCGCAGTTCGGGGATGTGGAGGGTCCACTTCGGGCACGGTTAGCCAATCGACCACCTGAGACTTCTTCGCCAGTTCTGGACTCGGCAGACGGCCCGGGGCGACCTAGCCGGATTCATTCCCTGAAGTCAGAGGCCGGCCAGTCCCCCCGGCGGCAATGTTGCCAGTGCGGACGTTTTCGACCGACAAAACGGTTATCAACCGCACTTTTTCGTCGACCACAGCTTAAGGAACCTCTAAGCTGGTCCCCTTGGTGTCTCTTTGGCCGCCATTCCACGGCGGTTTCCAGCTCCCGTCATTGGCGTGAGTGTGACACTTCACCGGAAGTTCCTTAATCTCGGTGTCGCGTTTGCCGAGCACAGCCAAAAACCATCGCCGACAGGAGCAGAAACATGTCTACAGGAGGCAGCGTCACATACATAGCAACCGCCAAAAAAGTGCTTGGCAAGTATGGAGAGAAGACCACCCAAGAGATCGTCGAGATTGGGAGGGAGGAGTTCGGGTTCAATCCTAGAGAATCCGAGTCACCCCCTCCTAATATCATGGGCGGAGTAATGGCTAATAAGAATACTGCTCGTCGCCTGTTCATGGAGATGGACGGCGCTTGGAAGCTGAACCCAGAAAGCGAAGGTCTGGAATTTTCAGAGCCCTCCAAATACGCTGACATCGCTACCAAGGTGCTCAGAGAGCACACGGAGAAGAGCCCCCAAGAGATCGTCGCGATTGGGGAGGCGAAGTTCGGGCTCGAACACGAACAAGGCCTGGAAGACGCCATAATCAACGCCATGAAGGAAGAGAATAATCGACGCAGGCTGTTTGTTCAGCAAGCTCATAACCGCCCTTGGAGGCTAAACATGGAAATTCCAAAGTGTCCCAACCTACTCGACGTCGCCCCTGCCGTATATCGCCAAATCAATGCCGCCTTGCAATCAGGCAAACGGCACATCATGTTGCATGGCCCACCCGGCACCGGAAAGACAACTTTGGCCTGCCATATTGCTACCCATTTAACTGATAGGGGAGAGTGGGATCTGATAACGGGGTCATCGGACTGGAGTTCGCAAGACATCATCGGGGGGTATCAACCCATAGGACAGGGACAAGTTAAGTTTATCCCCGGCATCCTGCTTAAACACTTTGATCGTCCGTTGGTCATCGATGAGATGAACCGTTGCGACATTGACAAGGTGATCGGTCCGCTTTTCACCCTTTTGAGCGGCCATCAGACTACATTGCCCTATCGGGTGGACATTGAAAACGAAAATAGTCCTCAGATCGAGATACTGCCTAATAGCGATCAGTCTACGATGCCTCATGGGCCGGAAATTGAAGGTGAGAGCACGCCGTCAGCAGAGCCATACAAATTCGCGCCGTGGCACTGCTGGCGTCTTATCGCGACTATTAATTCCATCGACAAAGCGGCGCTCCACCAAATGTCCTACGCCCTAAGCCGCCGGTTCGGCTGGGTCTACGTCGACGCGCCGCACGATACATGCGGTTTCATCAAGTTATATCTGAAGAGGCTGCATGAGGGTGATCCAACGTGGGAAGAGCCAAGTAATGGACAGATCTGCCCGCTGGGATGTTTATGGAAAGCCATCAACAAGGTGCGCCCTCTTGGCCCTGCCCCAATCATTGATGCAATCAAGGTAATTCGGGCGATGGGCGGCGGAGAATGGTTCTTTGTAGATAATGTAGAGTCCACGACGAATAAGAAATTAATGCAGGAAAACTTGCTAGATGCGATGGACGTGACGCTGTTGCCGATGCTCGAGGGGATCGTGAATAAAGATGGGGACTCCCTAGTTGATGACGTCAAGGAGAACAAAATATTCTCTGATCCAGAATGCCAGAAACGATTCAAACAGCGGGTTGACGGGGTAACAGTATAATGCAAGAGAACAACGGAGACACGGATATTTATGACTTTGGGATGAGAATTTTCCTGCGGTATTTCCGGTCTCGCGTTCAGACAATTGGCGTTGAAAGGCCCTTGCTGAAGAAGCCCCCCCGCAATGAGGAGCTTGATCTCCTTCAGGAGCTTTGGGCTATTTCCAAGCCTGTGAAGGAGTTCATTCAACACATTCTTGCTCACAGACACGAGACGCAAGCCTTGCTTCAATTCCGGAAGCGCGAGGATGATGCCGTCATACGCGGCAGGATCGATGCCCGCGATTCAGCGATTGCTCAGCGGGTCTCCGGTAACCCCTCACTGATCGTTTCGGAAGAGCCAGTCCGGTCGTTCGACACAGGAGCGAACCAGGTTGTAGCATGGGTAGTGCATATGGCCTCGACCCACATAAGGCGGCTATCAGATAGAGTGCCAGATGACTCGCCTTATCGTACCCTGATTAATGATTCGGCGACTGACATTTCAACAGTAAAGCGACTAGATGCACTGCGGGAGCCGCTGAAGCATGTTATGGTTGGGCGCAGACTAGGACCAAATGCCGTTCGAGAGGCAGTGCGGTCAAGGAGGGAGTTCTACCGACTTGCGGGCAAGGCCTACACAACGTTGACGGAGATTGAGCGTGGCGACAAATCCGCGCTTAAACGCGTCCTTTCCGGTACGCTTATGGGACCACTTCAAGAGTCGCAACGCTTCGAGTTAGCCGTCGCGGCTGGGATTGGCGAAGCGCTGTCTGATGCGCTGTCTACCGAGGAACATGAAGAACCGTTGCGCCTGCCGATCATTCCTAACGCCGGTTCACGAGAAGAACCAGTGTTGCGTTGCGGGCGGTTTTCTATTTTCTGGGATTCTGCGGGCAATTCGCATAAGCCAAGTAAGCCGCTTGTGACGGAAAAACCCGAACCTTCCGAAGACCGTCTCAAAAAAATTCTTAAGGCTTACGGAATGGATACGGGGGCGGCGCGCCCTGACCTAAGAGTGGTCGAAGAAAAGACTGGCAACGTGGTGGCTATTATTGAAGTCAAATACTTTTCATCTGGCGAAAGTACAAAAGTGAGCGATTATGCCCGCACCCGCTTTCGTGAAGCTGCAAGCCAAATTATACGGTATGGACGGGAATATTGTAGCGAGGAAGAAGCTCTGGATCGCCTGATCGGGCACTCGCTGATCGTGCTGAGACACGAGGCTCCCGCAAAACAAAACGCTAGTGTTGCGACGGGAATCCCCTGTACGCTAGATTTCAAAAAAATACAGGAGGAGAATGGACTACAATCATGGGTCAGAGAACACCTGCTAAAGGAATCTCCATAATCCCCGGTTAAGGGGCCCAAAGGACCTTGTTTGGCTTGGCTTGGCCCTTCCCTCCGGCAAATTCATTGTTGTTGGCGGCCCGCGGTTGCCGCCAGCCCATTTGAGAGCCGGGCGCGGCGATTTTCCCGCGAAGAAGTCCGATCCGGCGCCGCCACGGAGCCGTTTTGCGTCGTTGCATGGCAGCGGGCGGGCGCAACCGTCACGCGGGCGGCACCGGCCAATTCGAAGATGAGAATCAAGCGGGACGGGGATGTCCGTCGTAGAAGTAGATGACAGTGTGCAGGAGCCAGTCCAGGCGCTGTCCGGCAGGCCCTCAAGCCGCTCCAGCACCGGCTTGCGTTTTGTTCCGGCCATTCGCGCTGATGGAGCAGTCCCAACGCAGACCGCGGCAGCGCTCGACCACATCCATGTTGTAATACGCGCTGTCCGCTGTCAGCCACACTGGCGCGCCGGCAGGCGCCAACATCGCCGCGGCTTGGTTCAGTATGGGCCGCCCGCTCCTCGTCACCGCTCCGCCGCCCGGCTGCAGCTCCCCCACCGCCACAGCCCGCCCGCGAACACGCGGTGCGGCCAGTACTACACCTCGCCGTTGTAGCCGCGACGGGCCCGCTCGAACAGCCGGCCCTTGACCTCGATCGCCGAACCATCGATGAACAGCGACACGTAACCGTAGGGATTTATCGACTTAACTCCACCACTTTCGACAACTGCCTGATAGCACTGTGCCCAATTTCACTGATCACCCTTGAGGTCAGATCAGGCAAACCTTTGATATGGCCGGGCTTTTATGTACAGGTGGAGTTAAGGAACCTCTGATCAAGTCCCTTTGAGGCACGTCATTGGGGAAAAACTGTATGTTCTAGCACTTTTGCCGGTTTTGAGACGGTGAAAAAGGGGCGGTTGTTTGATTTTCTGCGGATTTCACACCAAGTGTGCCACCCATTTCGCACGAAGTGTGCCACCTATTTCGCGTGAAACATGCCACCTATTTCGCGTGAAACATGCCGCTTTTTGGGGTGTTTCATACAGGATTTTAAGGAGCAAAGCGACGCA
>CAYSVD010000295.1:0-3273 GCA_964434395.1 uncultured Pseudohongiella sp. | reverse complement strand
CGGGGGGACGGGGTGACCGGGGAGGACGTCACCCGCAACATTCTGGCGGTCCGGTGCGCCCCGCGGCGGCTGGCGGCCCCGGGCATGGGCGGACGGCTCGAGGTGAGGGGCGAGGTGTATCTCCGCAGGTCGGACTTCAAGCGGCTCAACGACGCGGCGGCCGCCGCCGGCGGCCGGACGTTCGTCAACCCGCGCAACACGGCGGCCGGCGCGGTGCGGCAGCTGGACCCCGAACAGACCGCCAGGTTCCCCCTGCGGATGTTCTGCCACGGGGTGGGGGCGGTCGACGACCCCGAGCTGCTGCCGCCCCGCCTGAGCGGGATCTTCGACCGTCTCGAGCGGTGGGGCTTGCCGGTCAATCCCGAACGCGGGACCGTCGAGGATATCCGGGGCTGTCTGGACTTCTGCGCCGCGTTGCTGGCGAAGAGGGACGCGCTGGACTACGAGATCGACGGCGCGGTCGTCAAGGTGAACGACATCCGGCGCCAGCGGGCCCTGGGGCGCAACGCGAAGAGCCCGCGCTGGGCGGTGGCCTACAAGTTCCCGGCCGAGGAGAAGCGCACCACCGTCCAGGACGTGGAGTTCCAGGTGGGCAGGACCGGGGTCGTGACGCCGGTCGCGCGGGTGAAGCCGGTGTTCGTCGGCGGCGTGACCGTGAGCAACACCACCCTGCACAACATGGACGAGGTCGAGCGGCTGGGGTTGCGCGTGGGCGACCGGGTCGTGGTCCGGCGGGCCGGGGACGTGATCCCGCAGATCGTCAAGGCGGTCCGCTCGCGGGGAGGGCGCGCGCGGAAGGCGGTGAGGATGCCGTCGCGCTGTCCGGCCTGCGGCTCGCCGGTGGAGAAGGACGGGGACGTGCTGTACCGGTGCGGCGCCGGCATCGTCTGCCCCGCCCAGCGCAAGGAATCGATCCGGCATTTCGCGTCCCGTCCGGCGATGGACATCGAGGGGCTGGGGGACAGGCTGGTGGACCAGCTGGTCGAAACCGGGCTGATCGCCGGCGCGGCGGACCTGTTCGAGCTGAAGGCCGGCACGGTGGCCGCCCTGGAGCGGATGGGCGTCAAGTCGGCGGAGAACCTGGTGTCGGCCATCGACAGGAGCCGGCGGACCACGCTGCCCCGGTTCCTGTTCGCGCTCGGCATCCGGGAGGTGGGCGAGGCCACGGCGCGGATCCTGGCCGAGCACTACGGGAGCCTGGAGAGCCTGATGGCGGCGGACGCGGCGAGCCACGAGGCGGCGCCGGACGTCGGCCCGGTGGTGGCGCGGCACGTCGAGACCTTCTTCGCCAACCGCGAAAACGCGGCGCTGATCGAGCGGCTGCTCGGCCACGGGATCGAATGGCCGGACGCCGGCGGGCCCGCGACCGGCCTGCCGCTGGCGGGAAAGACCTTCGTGCTGACCGGGACGCTGGAGAGCATGCCGCGCGGCGAGGCGAAAGCGCGGCTGGAGCGGCTGGGCGCGAAGGTGGCGGGCGCCGTGTCGAAGAACACCGGCTGCGTGGTCGCCGGCGCGAAGGCGGGAAGCAAGCTCGCCCGCGCCGAGGAGCTGGGGGTGGAGGTGATCGACGAGCAGGCGTTCCTGGCGCTGCTGGAGGATCCCCGGCGGACGGGGGAGGCGGCGTCGTGAACCGCCGGACCGCCGCCGCGGCGCTGGCCCTGTGCGGGGCGCTGGCGTCCTGCGCCTCCCCGCCGCCGTCCAGCGCGGCCGACGTCTGCGCCATCTTCGAGGGCCGCAGGGGCTGGTGGCGGGACGCGAAGGCCTCCGAGCGGCGCTGGGGCATACCCGTCTCCGTCAACATGGCCTTCATCTACCAGGAGTCCAGCTTCCGCTCGCGCATCCGGCCCCGGCGCACCCGCATTCTGTGGATCTTCCCCGGTCCCCGGCCCTCGTCCGCCTACGGCTACGCGCAGGCGCTGGACAGCACCTGGGAGGAGTACGAGCGGAAGTCCGGCAACCGCCGAGCCAGCCGGTCCGACTTCGGCGACGCCATCGACTTCGTCGGCTGGTTCAACGCCAACTCCCGCCGCGCGAGCGGCATCAGCCCCACCAACGCCCGGGATCTGTACTACGCCTACCACGAGGGCAACGGAGGCTACCAGCGCGGCACCTACCTCGGCAAGCAGTGGCTGATCGAGGCGGCCGGCCGGGTGCAGGCGAACGCGACGCGCTACGAGGCTCAGCTGAACGGGTGCCGAGCGGACCTGAACCGGGGCTGGCTGCGGCGGGCGCTGGGCCGGCTCCCCCTGCTGTGAGCGGCCGCATCTTCCGCCTTCCGGCGCCGCGCAGGGGGCCGGCGCCGTGAGTTGGTGGACGCTGCTGGGCGGCGCCATCGGACTGGCGCTGGGCGGGCCGCTGGGGGCGTTGCTGGGCGCCGCGCTCGGCAACGCCGTCGGCGCCGGGGCCTCGTCCTTCGCGGGCGGCGAGGGCCTGGCCGCCGGCGACACCGAACGGGTGCAGACGGCGTTCTTCACCGCCGCCTTCGCGATCATGGGCTACGTCGCGAAGTCCGACGGCCGGGTCACCCGGGACGAGATCGCCATGGCCGAGCGGGTCATGGCAGGGATGCGGCTCGACCCGGAGCAGCGCCGCCTGGCCGTCGAGCTGTTCAACGAGGGGAAGCAGGACGGGTTCCCGGCCCACGAGGTGCTCGAGCAGTTCCGGCGGGAATGCCATCGGCGCAGCCACCTGATCCAGATGTTCATGGAGATCATCGTCGGCACCGCCCTCGCCGACGACCGCTACGATCCCCGCGAACGCAGCGTGCTGGAGGCCATCGCCGCCGACCTCGGCTACACCCCGGAGGCCTTCGCCGAACTGATGGGCCGGATGGCCGGCCAGACCCACTTCGACGGGGGCGGGTCGGAGCAAGCGCGGCTCGATGCGGCCCACGAGCTGCTCGGCGTGGAGGCCGGGGTCGGCGACGCGGAGCTGAAGAAGGCCTACCGCCGGCAGATGAGCCAGCACCATCCGGACAAGCTGGTGGCCAAGGGGTTGCCGGAGGAGATGATGGAGATCGCGACCCGCAAGACCCAGGACATCAAGGCCGCGTACGAGTTGATCCGGGAGCGGCGCCGGGCTGGCTAGCGGGCCGACGCGGACGTTGCGCCGCCTCGGCATCCCGGGGCGGGGCTTTCGGCGGCCGACCGGACAGTTCTATTTGCTTAAAAGCGGACAGTTCTAAAAGCCTGCGACATGTGAGTGGGTGAGGTGAGTGGGTGAGTGTGGTGAGTGGGTGAGGTGAGTGGGTGAGTGTGGTGAGTGGGTGAGGGT
>CAYSVD010000294.1:0-3225 GCA_964434395.1 uncultured Pseudohongiella sp. | reverse complement strand
CGACGTGTTCGTCTTCCGGCCCGGCTCCGGCACGGACGTCATCCGGGATCTGGAGGCCGGCGACAGGTTCCTGGTGCATACCGGGGCCCACTACTTCAACCCCGCCGACGTGACCGCGACGCGCGCCACGCTCAACGCCGGAGAGGAGGGCATGCATCCGCGCCTCCCGGCCTCGCTCTTCCCCGACCCCGGCATGCCGGCGGTCGAGGTGGCCGTCATCGATTACGGCGGGGAGCCGAGGGACCGGATCATCATCGTCGGCGCGGACCCGGGCGCCTCCTACGGCGCCTATTTCATGGCGCACGAAGGCGACGCGGGCGGCGGCTGAGCCGCCGCCCGCCGGGGTCCGATGCGTCGGCGGGAGCGCCCGGCCGCCCGGCCGGGCGCGGGATGCCCGCCGTGAGGACGGGACGCTCCTCCGCGCGAAGCGCTCCCGCCCGGCTCGCCTGCGGCCTGTTGCTGGCCGCGGGGTGTCTGGCGCCGGCCTTCGGCGCCCGCGCCGCCGAGCTCCGGCTCGCCGACGCGACCATCGCCGAGCTGAACGCCGCCATGGACGCCGGCGCGCTGAGCTCGGAAAGGCTGGTCGAGCTGTACCTCGCCCGCATCGCCGCCTACGACCGCGGCGGCCCCATGCTGAACGCGGTGCTGACGCTCAATCCGGAGGCGGCGGCGCGGGCCCGGGGCATGGACCGCGAGCGCGCCGCCCGCGGCCGCCGCTCGGCGCTGCACGGCATCCCGGTGCTGATCAAGGACAATCTGGACACGGCCGACATGCCCACCACGGCCGGCTCGTTCATGCTCAAGGACTCCGTCCCGCCCGACGACGCCTTCCTGGTGCGCAAGCTGCGCGAGGCGGGCGCGGTGGTGCTGGGCAAGCTGAACATGAGCGAGTTCGCCTCCGGCGGCCCGCTCGGCTCCCTGGGCGGCGCCACCCTCAACCCCCACGATCCCGCGCGCACCCCGGCCGGCTCCTCCGGCGGCACCGGGGCGGCCGTCGCCGCCGGCTTCGCCGCGGTGGGCTTGGGCACCGACACCGGCGGCTCGGTGCGCAACCCCGCATCGGCCAACGGCATCGTGGGGCTCAAGACCACCCACGGCCTGCTCAGCCGGGACGGGGTCGTGCCGCTGGCTCTGAGCTTCGACACGGTCGGCCCCATGGCGCGCAACGTGTACGACGCGGCGGCGGCGCTGGGGGCGATGACGGGGGTGGACCCGGCGGACGGCTCGACCGCGAAAAGCGCCGGGCGCTTCGAGACCGACTACACGCGCTTTCTGGACCCGGACGCGCTGGACGGCGCCCGCATCGGCGTCGCCCGCGCCTTCACCGGTAGCGACGGGGAGGTGGACTGGCTGTTCGAGGCGGCGCTCAAGGTTCTGCGCGACGCCGGGGCCGAAACGGTCGACGTCGAGATCCCCGCATGGCTGCTGGCCGCCCGCGGCCACCTCTACCGCGCCGTCCGCTACCGCGAGTTCCGCGCGCAGATCGCCGACTACCTCGCCGCCACCGGGCCGGAGTACCCCAAGAGCCTGGCCGAGCTGGTCGACCGGTCGATGACGCTCACCGCCCGCCGCCCGGACGGCGTCATCCCCAACCCCGGCCGCTGGCGGCTGATGCTGGACGAGGAGGACAGCGGCGGCCTCGCCGACGCCGAGTACGTCGCCGTGCGCGACCACGGCCTGCCGCTGGTGCGCGGCGTGCTGGGCGGCCTCATGGCGGAGCGGCGGCTCGACGCCGTCGTCTATCCGACCGCGGTCTTCCGGCCGGGGCCGGCGGACCCGCCGCCGACGGCCGGCTTCGCCCCCGCCGCCGGCGGCTCGCCGGTGACGCTGGCGAACCTGTCGGGCTTTCCGGACCTGACCGTGCCCATGGGCTTCACCGCCCGGGGCCTGCCGGCCGGCATCTCGTTCCTAGGCCCGGCCTTCAGCGAGCCGCGCCTGCTGGCGTTGGGCCACGCCTTCGAGCGGCTGACCCGGGCCCGCCGGCTGCCGGCGGCGACCCCGCCGCTTCCGGGCGAGCACATCGCCTGGTGACCCTGGGCCGGGGGAGCGCCCCCGGCCGCCGCTCCCGCCGTCCCGCGATCCGGATCCTCGACATCCGCGCACACGTCCAGCGGCGCGACAGTCCCGCGGCGCGGTTCTGCCTTTCGCCGCGAAAAATGAATAGAATAATGATCATTGAATGCTTTATCGACTCTGTTCATAGCCAATAGGAGAGCGTGATGGCGAGACGGCGGGTGCATTCCCCGCAGGCGCTCGAGGCGGCCGCGCTCATGGGGGAGCGGATCAGGCTGGGCCGCAAGCGGCGCCGCTGGTCGGAGCAGGAGCTGGCGGACCGGGCCGGCATCGCCCGGGCCACGTTGCGAAAGATCGAGCGCGGGGAGACGGGTTGCGCCGTGGGGCTGGTCTTCGAGGCGGCGGCGCTCGCCGGCGTGCCGCTGTTCGAATCCGACGTCGCGCCCCTGTCGGAGCAGATCGCGCGCGTACGGGACCAGATCGCGCTGCTGCCCCGGCGCGTGAGGGCGAGGGAGCGGGAAGTCTTCGATGATTTCTGACGGCGGCCGGGAGGCCTTCGTGTGGGTCTGGCTGCCGGGCGAGACCGAGCCCGTGGCGGCCGGCCGGCTCGAAGCCGGCGACGGCGCCGTCCATTTCAACTACGGCAGGAGTTACCTGGAGCGCGTCGGCGGCCGCCCGCCCGCCATCTCCCTGTACGATCCCGAGCTGCCGCTGCGGGCCGGCGCGCTGCCGTTGCCGCAAGGGCTGTCCATGCCGGGCTGCATCCGGGACGCCGCGCCCGACGCCTGGGGCCGGCGCGTGATCATCAACATGAAGACGGGCCGCGCGGGCCCCGACGCGGACGCCGTCATTCTGGACGAGTTGCGCTTTCTGCTGGAGTCCGGCTCCGACCGGATCGGCGCACTCGACTTCCAGCGCTCGCCCTTCGAGTACGCGCCGCGCGCGGCGGACGGTGCCAGCCTGGAGGAACTGATCGAATCCGCCCAGCGCGTCGAGGAGGGAGTTCCCCTCACTCCGGAGCTGGATATGGCGCTGTTGCACGGCAGTTCCATTGGCGGCGCGCGGCCCAAGGCCTTGATCGGGGCCCGGGACAGGAAATACGTCGCCAAATTCTCGACAAGCACTGATCGGCACAGCGTGATCAAGGCCGAATTCGTCGCCATGCGGCTGGCGCGCCTCGCCGGGCTGGACGCCGCGCCGGTGGAACTGGTC
>CAYSVD010000293.1:0-12136 GCA_964434395.1 uncultured Pseudohongiella sp. | reverse complement strand
TCCCCGCGGCGGGTTCCGCGCCCGCCGATGGATAGGCGGGGGGAATTGGCGGATAATCGCGGGCCCGCCCCGCCGAGCCGGCCGCCCGTGAACGAGTCCGACGACACCGCCACCTTCCAGGGGCTCGTTCTGGCGTTGCAGCGGTTCTGGGCCGGCCAAGGCTGCGTCGTGCTGCAGCCGCTGGATCTCGAGGTGGGCGCCGGCACCTTCCATCCGGCGACTTTCCTGCGCGCCGTCGGCCCGGAGAGCTGGCGCGCGGCCTACGTGCAACCCTGCCGGCGTCCCGCCGACGGCCGCTACGGCGAGAACCCCAACCGCCTGCAGCACTACTACCAGTTCCAGGTGATCCTCAAGCCCTCGCCGCCGGACATCCAGGACGTCTACCTCCGGTCCCTCGAGCATCTGGGCGTCGACATGACCGTCCACGACGCGCGCTTCGTCGAGGACGACTGGGAGTCGCCGACCCTGGGGGCCTGGGGCCTGGGCTGGGAGGTTTGGCTCAACGGCATGGAGGTGACCCAGTTCACCTATTTCCAGCAGGTCGGCGGCCTCGAGTGCCGCCCGGTCAGCGGCGAGATCACCTACGGCCTCGAGCGCGTCGCCATGTACCTGCAGGGCGTCGACGACGTCTACGACCTGGTCTGGACCGAGGGGCCGGACGGGACGGTGCGCTACGGCGACGTGTTCCGGCAGAACGAGGTGGAGATGTCCGCCTTCAACTTCGAGCACGCCGACACCGGGCGGCTGTTCGCCTGGTTCGACGACAGCGAGCGGCTGTGCCGGCGGCTGCTCGAGCGGAACCTGGCCCTGCCCGCCTACGAGCAGGCGCTCAAGGCCTCCCACTACTTCAACCTGCTGGACGCGCGCCGGGCGGTGGCCGTGACCGAGCGGCAGCGCTTCATCCTCCGGGTCCGCGCCCTGGCCCGGGCGGCGGCCGAGGCCTACCTCGAGTCCCGCCGGGCGCTGGGCTTTCCGCTGGCTCCTGCGGGGCGGTGTCCGGAAAAGGCCGGCCCGTGAGCGCGCGCGACCTGCTGGTCGAGATCGGCGTCGAGGAGCTCCCGGCCCGTTCGTTGCGGCCGCTCTCGGCCGCGCTGGAGGAGGGCCTGAAGGCCGCCTTCGGCGCGCTGGGCCTCGGCCACGGCGAAACCCGTCGCTTCGCCACGCCGCGGCGGCTGGCGGTGCTGGTCCGCGGCCTGGACGAGAAGCAGAAGGACAGCGAGTCGACCCGCGTCGGCCCGGCCGCGGCGGCCGCCTTCGACGCCGACGGGGAGCCCGCGGCCGCCGCCCGGGGCTTCGCCCGCGCCTGCGGCGTGACGGTCGAGGAGCTGGAGCGGACCGATGCGGACGGGACGGAGCGGCTCTGCCACACCCGCCGCCAGCCGGGGCGGCCCGCCCGGGAGCTGCTGGCGGGCGCGCTCGCGGACGCGCTCGCGGCCCTGCCGGCGATGCGGCGCATGCGCTGGGGCGACGCCCCGCACGAGTTCGTCCGGCCGGTGCGCTGGGCGGTGTTGCTGTTCGGCCGCGAGCCCGTTCCCGCCGACGCGCTCGGCGTCGAGGCCGGGGCCGAGACCCGGGGCCACCGCTTCCACTGCGGCCGGCCCATCCGCCTCGATGTCCCCGCCGACTACGAGGAGACGCTGGAGCGCGTCGGCCGGGTGATCGCCTGCTTCGACCGCCGCCGGGACCTGGTCCGCCGGCGGGTGGAGGCGGCGGCCGAGGAGGCGGGGGGACGGGCGGCCGCGGACGAGGCGCTGCTGGACGAGGTGACGGGGCTGGTGGAGTATCCGGTCGCGCTGGCCGGCGGCTTCGACGAGGCCTTCCTGTCGGTGCCCGCCGCGGCGGTGGAGCTGGCCCTGAAGTCCCACCAGAAATGCTTTCCCCTGGTCGACGGGGAGGGGCGCCTGCTGCCGCGCTTCGTCGCCGTCAGCAACCTCGAAAGCCGCGACCCGGCCCAGGTGGTCCGGGGCTACGAGCGGGTGATCCGCCCGCGCCTGGCCGACGCCGAATTCTTCTTCCGCGCGGACCGCCGGAAGCCGCTGGCGGACCGGCGCGAGGCGCTGGGCGCGCTGGTGTTCCAGGAGCGGCTCGGCAGCGTGCTGGAGCGCTCCGAGCGGATGGCGGATGTGGCGGCCTTCCTGGCGGAGCGGCTGGGCGTCGACGCCGGGCACTGCCGGCGCGCCTGCGAGCTGGCGAAGTGCGACCTGCTGACCGGCATGGTGGGCGAGTTCCCCGCCCTGCAGGGGACCATGGGCGAGCGCTACGCGCGCGACGACGGCGAGCCCGAGGCGGTGGCCCGGGCCATCGGCGAGCAGTACCTGCCGCGGCACGCCGGCGACGCCGTGCCCGCGACCGACGCGGGGGCGGTGCTGAGCCTGGCGGACCGGCTGGACGCCCTGACCGGCCTGTTCGGCGTCGGCCTGCCGCCGGACGGCTCGAAGGATCCCTACGGCCTGCGGCGGGCCGCCCTCGGCGCGCTGCGCATCCTGGTCGAGCGGGAAATGGATCTGGACGTCCGCGAATGCCTGGAGCGGGCGGCGGCGGCCCACGGGGAGGTCCTGGCCGGGGACGCCGCGGCGGCGGTCTTCGACTTCATGCTGGAGCGCTTCCGCGGCTGGTGCCTGGACCAGGGGCTGTCCGGCGAGGCGTTCCAGTCCGTGCTGGCCCTGCGGCCCCCGCGCCCGCTCGATTTCCACCGGCGCGTGGCGGCGGTCCAGCGATTCAGCGAGACGCCCGAGGCGGCCGCGCTGGCGGCGGCCGACAAGCGCATCGCCGGGCTGCTGGAGAAGGACGGCGGCGACGGCGGGGCGGCGGAGGTGGACGAGGCGTTGCTCGGGCATCCGGCCGAGGCGGCGCTGCTGGCCGAACTGCGGGCCAAAGAGGGGGACGTGGCCCCCCTGTTCCGGGCGGGGGACTACGCGGCGGGCCTTAAGGCCCTGTCCGCGCTGAAGCCGGCGGTGGACCGCTTCTTCGACGAGGTGCTGGTGATGAGCGGGGATGCGGCGGCGCGCCGCAACCGGCTGGCCCTGCTGCGGCGGCTACGGCGGCTGTTCCTCGCCGCGGCGGACCTCTCCCGCCTGCACACGGCCCGGGACCGGGCGGCGGAGCCCTGATGGGCGTCGTCGTGCTGGACCGGGACGGCGTCATCAACCGGGATCGCGACGACTACGTCCGGTCGCCGGCGCAATGGGAGCCCCTGCCGGGCAGCCTGGAGGCCATCGCCCGCCTCGCCGCCGCCGGCTACCGGGTGGCGGTGGCGACCAACCAGTCCGGGCTGGCGCGGGGGCTGTTCGACGCGGACGCCCTGGCGCGCATCCACCGGAAAATGCGCGCCCGGGTGCGGGCGGCGGGCGGGCGCATCGACGCGCTGGCCTTCTGCCCCCACGCCCCGGACGCCGGCTGCGGATGCCGCAAGCCCGCCACCGGGCTGCTGGACGACATCCAGCGCGCCCTGGGCCGTCCGCTGGCCGGCGCCTGCCTGATCGGCGACGGTCCCGGCGACCTCCAGGCCGCTGCCGCCTTCGGCATGCGGCCGGTGCTGGTGCGCACGGGCAAGGGCATCGAGACGGAGCGGCGGCTGCCCGCGCTGGGCCTGGCGGAGGCGCCGGTGTACGCCGACCTGCTGGCGGCGGTGCGCGGGCACGTGCTCGGCCCGTGATCCGCACCATCTTCTGCGCCGTACGCTCCGCGCTGTTCTTCCTCGGCGCGGCGGCGGGCACCGCCGCGCTGTCGGTCGCGTTCCTGCTGGCCGGGCCGCTGATGGGGGCGCGGCGCCGCGACGGCTTCGCCGCCTGGTGGTGCCGGGCCGTGCTGGGCTGGCTGCGGCTGTGCTGCGGCGTCCGTTGCGCGGTGCGCGGGGAGATCCCGGCGGGGCCGGTGGTGGCGCTGGCCAACCACCAGAGCGCCTGGGAGACCCTGTTCCTCTACTCGGCGCTGCGGCCCGTCTCGCCGATTCTGAAGCGGGAGCTGCTGTGGGTTCCGCTGTGGGGCTGGGCGCTGGCCATGCAGCGGCCCGTCGCCATCGACCGCGGCCGCCCCGGGCGCGCGGGGCGGTCCGTGCTGTCCCAGGGCGCCGCCCGCCTCCGGGCCGGGCGCTCCGTCCTGGTGTTCCCCGAAGGCACCCGCTCGCCGCCCGGCGAGGTGCGGCCCTTCTCCCGCAGCGGAGCCCGGCTGGCGGCCGCGGCCGGGGCGCCGGTGCTGCCGGTCGCCCACGACGCCGGCTCGGTGTGGCCGCGGCGGCGCTTCATCAAGCGGCCCGGGGTGGTCACGGTGGAGTTCGGCCCGCCGCTCGCCGCCGCCGGCCGGCCGGCCGAGGAGGTGACGCGGCTGGCGCGGGAGTGGATCCGCGCCCGGGCGGAGGCCCGCTAGACATCCAGATTGGCGGCGGCCAGCGCGTTGCTTTCGATGAAGGCCCGGCGCGGGTCGACCTGGTCCCCCATCAGGGTGTTGAACAGCTGGTCCGCGCCGAAGGCGTCGTCCACCGACACCTGGAGCATGCGCCGGGTCTCCGGGTTCATGGTGGTCTCCCACAGCTGCTCGGGATTCATCTCCCCCAGCCCCTTGTAGCGTTGCAGGTGGTGGCCCTTCATGGCCTCGCCGGTCAGCCAGGCGATGGCCTCGCCGAAGTCCGCCGCCGGCCGGCTCTTCCCGCCCCGGCCGACGAAGGCGCCCGCCTCGAGCAGGCCGCCGAGCTTCTCGCCCATGGCCGTCAGCGCCCGGTACTCCCCGGAGCGGAAGAAGTCCCCGGGGAACCGGTAGCCGCGCTCCAGGCCGTGCTGGCTCAGGGTCGCGACGGGCAGGAAGGTGTGGCGCTCGGGATCCTCGTCCACCGCGAAGCGGTAATTGGCGGCCGCACCGGGCAGGCGCTCCCGCAGGACGGCGCCCAGCGCCTCGGTCCATTTCCCGGTCGCGTCCCGGTCGGCCAGCGCCTCTTCCGTCAGCGGCGGCGCGTAGCACATCATCTCCAGCACCTCGGGGGGGTACAGGCGGGCCAGCCGGTGGATGATGGTCCAGGCATCGTTGTACTGCCGGACCAGCCCCTCCAGCGCCGCCCCGGCGATGGCCGGCGCCTCGGGGTTGACGTGCAGGCTCGCCCCCTCCAGCGCCGCCTGGGTCTGGTAGCCGGCGAGCTCGGCGTCGTCCTTCAGGTAGCGCTCCTGTTTGCCCTTGCGGATCTTGTACAGCGGCGGCTGGGCGATGTAGATGTGGCCGCGCTCCAGCAGCTCGCGCATCTGCCGAAAGAAGAAGGTGAGCAGCAGGGTGCGGATGTGGGAGCCGTCCACGTCGGCGTCGGTCATGATGATGATGCGGTGGTAGCGCAGCTTCTCCAGCGCGAACTCCTCGTTGCCGATGCCGCAGCCCAGGGCCTTGATCAAGGTGCCCACCTCGGCGGACTGCAGCATCTTGTCAAACCGGGCCTTCTCCACGTTGAGGATCTTGCCCTTCAGCGGCAGCACGGCCTGGTTCCGGCGGTTGCGCGCCTGCTTGGCGGAGCCGCCCGCCGAGTCGCCCTCGACGATGTAGATCTCCGACTCGGCGGGATCCTTCTCCTGGCAGTCGGCGAGCTTGCCGGGCAGGCCCGCAACGTCCAGCGCCCCCTTGCGCCGGGTCATCTCCCGCGCCTTGCGGGCCGCCTCCCGGGCCCTGGCGGCGTCGATCATCTTGCCGCTGATGCGCGCCGCCTCGGCGGGGTTCTCCATCAGGTAGTCGCTGAAGTGGGATCCCATCTCCTGCTCCACCACGCCCTTGATCTCCGACGACACCAGCTTGTCCTTGGTCTGGGAGGAGAACTTCGGATCGGGCGCCTTCACCGAAATGACGGCGGTCAGCCCTTCCCGGGCGTCGTCGCCGGAGGTCGCCACATCCTTGACCTTCTTGTTTGCCAATTCCTTGTCAATGTATCCCTTCAGCACCCGGGTCATGGCGGCCCGGAAGCCCGCCAGGTGGGTGCCTCCGTCCCGCTGGTGGATGTTGTTGGTGTAGGCGAAGATGTTCTCCTGGTAGGAGTCGTTCCACTGCAGCGCCACCTCGACGGTGATGCCGTCCTCCTCCCGCGCCGCCGCGAAGTGGAACAGCTTGTTGACCGGAGTCTTGTTCTGGTTGAGGTAGTCCACGAAGGCCTTCAGGCCGCCCTCGTGGTGGTAGCGCTCCCGCTTGCCGGTGCGCTCGTCGGTGAGGAGGATCGCCACCCCCGCGTTCAGGAAGGCCTGCTCCCGCAGCTTCCGGGCCAGGATGTCGTAGTGGAACTCGATGTTGTTGAAGATCTCCCGGTCCGGCTTGAAGTGGCATTCGGTGCCGGTCCGGTCCGTGTCCCCCACCTCCGCCAGCGGCGCCTGCGGCTTGCCGCGCCGGTAGTACTGCTCGTGCACCGCGCCGCCGCGGCGGATGGTGAGCTTGAGCTCCTCGGACAGGGCGTTGACCACCGACACCCCCACCCCGTGCAGGCCGCCGGACACCTTGTAGGTGCTGTCGTCGAACTTGCCGCCGGCGTGCAGCACGGTCATCACCACCTCGGCGGCGGACGCGCCCTCCTCGTGCATCTCGGTCGGGATGCCCCGGCCGTTGTCGGTCACGGTCACCGCCTCGCCCACGTGGATGGTCACGCGGATCTCGTCGCAGAAGCCGGCCAGCGCCTCGTCGATGGAGTTGTCCACCAGCTCGAACACCATATGGTGCAGGCCGGTGCCGTCGTCCGTGTCCCCGATGTACATGCCCGGGCGCTGGCGGACCGCCTCCAGGCCCTTGAGGACCTTGATGCTCGCATCGCTGTAGCCGGGCTTTTCCTCTGCCATGTCGCACGGTCTCCGCGGCGCGGGCCGCCGAAGTTCAACCCGGCATTCTACCATGTTCCGCGTGAAGCAGGGAAGACTGACTGCCCTGATGACTGCCCTGAGAGCGGCCCAGGGAGCGGCGAAACAGGCCGGACCCAGCAGGCTCCGATCCTGCGCCCTGCCGCCGGTTGCCCCGGTCCGGCCCGGACGCCAAGTCGTCGACCGGGCGCGCGCGATCCCGGTCCCGCCAGCCGGCGAGGGCGAGGGCGGGCAACGCCGCCTCCCGGCGCCGCATTCGGCCTCGAACCGCGGCGGCGGGCGGTCCGCCAGGCGGCGACAAAGACATGTTCCACGTGGAACATCCCCCAATCGAGGAAGCGACGGCGGACCCGGGTCCGCCGTCCAGCAACCGGAAGATGCCCGCATCAATCAACTGGACCGGCCGGTCGAGGGCGGCATCGCCCCAGGTCCGCGGGAGGGCCCGCCGCGGCGCTCCCGGTGCAGGCGGCGGGGGGCGGCATCGAAGCTCAACCCGATATCCTGCCGTGTTCCACGTGAAACAGGGAAGCCCCGGCCGCGGCGAAACAGGCCGGGTCCAGCAGGCTCCGGTCCAGGCAGGTCACGAACAGCTGGCCCTCCCGGGCCGTCAGCCGGTCCAGCACCCGCCGGCGGTTGCCCCGGTCCAGCTCGGACGCCAGGTCGTCGACCAGGTACACGCAGTCCCGGCCCGCGGCGGCGGCCAGCATGCGGCCCTGGGCGATCCGCAACGCGCAGGCCAGCAGCTTCTGCTGGCCCCTCGACAGCACGTCGGCGGCGCGGCGGCCCGCGACCCTGATCTCCACGTCGGCGCGGTGGGGGCCGTGCTGGCTGGCGCCCAGGCGGACGTCGGAGGCCCGGGCCCGCTCCAGCACCGCCGCCAGCTCCCGCTCCGGATCCCAGCCCCGCCGGTAGGCGAGGGTGACGGCGGGCAACTCCGCCCCCAAAGCGTCGCATTCGGCCTCGAACAGCGGCGCCAGCCGCTCGAAGCCGGCGCGGCGGGCGGCGTCCACCCGGGCGGCGGCCCGGCACAGCTCCCGGTCCCAGGCCGCCAGCTCCCCGGCGTCCGGCGCCGGGCGGCGCAGCAGGCGGTTGCGGTTCGCCAGGCAGCGGCGGGCGTTCCGCCAGTCGCCGACGAAGGCATGTTCCACGTGAAACACCCCCCAATCGAGGAAGCGCCGGCGGACCTTGGGGCCGCCGTCCAGCAGCTGGAAGGAGCCCGCGTCGATCAGCTGGACCGGCAGGGCGCGGGCGGCCTCGTCCCAGTTCCGCTGGATGGCTCCGCCGAGCTTGAGGCGGTGTCCGCCGCGGCGGAACTTCTCCAGGCCGACGGCGGGCCCGTCCGCCAGCTCCGCCCGCAACACGGCGGTCTCGCAGTCGTGGGTGATGAGGGGATCCACCAGCGCGCCGCGGAAGGAGCGGCCGCTGGCCAGCAGATGCAGGGCCTCCAGCAGGCTGGTCTTGCCGCTGCCGTTGGGGCCCACCAAGTAGTTGACGCCCGGGGCGGGGTCCAGGGCCGCCCGGCGGATGTTGCGGAAGGCGGTGATCTCAAGCCGGGTGACGGCGCTCATCGGGCCCGGCGGCGGCCCTCAGAGCCGCATGGACATGACGACGTACACGGCGTCGCCGCCGTCCTCCTCCTCCAGCAGGGCGCTGCTGTCGCTGCCCGACAGGGTCATGCGGGCCTTCTTGCTGCCCATGGCGTCCAGCACGTCGATCAGGTAGCGGATGTTGAAGCCGATCTCCATCTCCTCGCCCTTGTACTTGATCTTCACCTCCTCCTTCGCCTCCTCCTGCTCGGCGTTGCTGGCGTGGACCTTCATGAGGCCCTTGGAAAGGGCCAGCCGGCCGCCGTGGTACTTCTCGTGGGCCAAGATGTCGGCGAAGGCGAAGGCCCGCCGCATCTCCGTCCGGTCGCCAACCACGACCCGGTCGCCCCCCTTGGGAATCACCCGCTGGTAGTCCGGGTACTTGCCGTCGACCAGCTTGGAGGTGAAGGTGAAGTCCGGGACGCCCGAGGTGGCGGTCTGGCCGGTGTCCGCCTCCACCCCCTCCGAGAAGGTGGAGATGGCCCGGACATGGTTGTCGCCGAAGACCAGCCGGATGTCGCCCTGGCCGTCCGCCAGCAGCCGCGCCAGCTCCGTGACGCCCTTGCGGGGCAGGATGACCTGCTGGGTCTCCTTGACGTCGTTCTTCACCTCCAGGGTCTCCATGGCCAGCCGGTGGGCGTCCGTCGCCACCACCCGGAAGTAGTCCTTGGCCAGCTCGAACAGCATGCCGTTGAGGTAGTAGCGCACCTCCTGCTCCGCCATGGCGAAGCTGGTGCGACCCAGCAGCGCGCGCAGCTCCTCCCGGGGCAGGGTCAGGCTGAAGGCGTCCGGAACCTCGCCCACGATGGGGAAGTCGTCCGCGGGCAGCGTCGCCACCATGCCGTGCCGCTTGCCGGATCCCACCCGCAGGCTGGAGCCCTGCTGCTTCACCGCGACGTCGGCCCCCTCGTCCAGGGACCGGCACAGGTCCAGCATCTTGTGGGCGGAGGCGGTGGTCCGGCCGCTCGCGCGGGCCTTGTCCACCCCGACCCGGACCGTCAGCTCCACCTCCATGTCGGTGCCGGTGATCGACAGGCTGTCGCCGTCCAGATCCAGCAACAGGTTGGACAGGATCGGCAGGGTCTGCCGCCTCTCCACCGCCCCGACCGCCATCTGGAGGGGCCGGAGCAGGGATTCTCGGGATATTGTGAAGTCCATGGGGTCAGTTTTCCTCAGGTGTGACGTTGGACAGGATCGGCAGGGTCTGCCGCTTCTCCACCGCGCCGACCGCCATCTGAAGGGGCCGGAGCAGGGGTTCTCGGAATATTGTGAAGTCCATGGGGTCAGTTTTCCTCAGGCGTGACAGCGTGTTGTCGTTTACGCCTGCCCGGCGAGAACGCGCTGCAGTTTGTCGACATCTCCCTTGATATCCTCCTTGACCGGCGACAACTCCTGCATCATCTCCTTGACCTTCCGGCAGGCGTGCAGCACGGTGGTGTGGTCCCTCCCACCGAACTTGTCGCCGATCTCCGGCAGGCTGTGATTGGTCAGCTCCCGGGCCAGATGCATGGCCACCTGCCGCGGCCGGGCCACCGAGCGGTTGCGGCGCTTGGACAGCATGTCCTGCACCCGCACGCCGTAGTACTCCCCCACGGCGCGCTGGATCGCGTCCACGGTGATCAACTTGTCCTGCGCGGCGAACAGGTCGCCGAGCGCCGCGCAGATCAACTCTTGGTCGATCGCGGCGCCCCGGAAGCGGGCCTGGGCGATCACCCGGGTCAGGGCGCCCTCCAGCTCCCGGACGTTGGACCGCAGTTTCTTGGCCATGAACTGCGCCGCCTCGCTGGACAGGTCGATCTCGCTGCAACGGGCCTTGTTGATCAGGATGGCGGCCCGGGTCTCCAGGTCCGGCGGGTCCACCTTCACGCTCAGCCCGCCCGCGAAACGGGATTTCAGCCGCTCCGGCAGGTCCATCTCCGCCTGCAGGCGGTCGCTGGTGAGGATGATCTGGCGGCGGGCCTCGAACAGGGCGTCGAAGGTGAGGAAGAACTCCTCCTGGGTGCGGTCCTTGTCGACCAGGAACTGGATGTCGTCCATCAGCAGCACGTCCGCCGAGCGGTAGAACCGCTTGAAGTCGTCCATGCGCTTCCGGTGCCGCGGGGCGCGCAGCGCCGCCACGAAGGCGGCCACGAAGGTCTCGGTGTGGAGGTAAATCACGTTCAGCCCGGAGTCGCCGGCCAGAATGTGGTTGCCGACCGCATGCATCAGATGCGTCTTGCCGAGCCCCACCCCGCCGTAGACGAACAGGGGGTTGTAATCGACGCCGGGGTTCTCCGCGACCTGCAGGGCCACGGCCTGGGCGTAGCGGTTGGACTTGCCGACGACGAAGGTGTCGAAGGTGTGCTCGCTGTTGAGCCTGCCGCGGGGGAAGTCGGGGGCGGGCGCCGCGCCGTTCAGGCCGGCGGACGCTCCGGAGCCGCGTCCCTCCTCCGGGCGCGGGCCCTCCCCGGCGCCGAACCCGGCGGCGCGGGCCGCCGCCGGGCCGCGCCGGGCGGCGATCCGAAGCTGCAGCTCGGCGCCGCCGCCGCTGACCTCGCCGTACACTTGGCGCATGAGGGGGAGGTAGCGGACGCTGACCCAGTCGAAGATGACTTGGTTGGGCGCGAGCAACACCAGTCCGTCATGCCGCGGCTCGGGGCGCAACGGATGGATCCAGGTGCTGAATTGCTGGGGCGCGATTTCCTGCTGCAGGTGCTCGACGCATTTTTGCCACTCAGTCATCACCGCCGCGCGACCCCGCCTTGAGTTTTCCTGTCTTGGTTTTGCGGGCGATTCTAACCCTCGCTCGACGGAAACGGCAGGGGAGACGCCGGTTTTTCGCGCTCTTTTTTCCTTTTCCCTTTCAGCGCATTGCGTCCCTTTCGCTGAAAAATTCCGAGCGTTCCGGGCGGAAAAATTTCCTTTCCGCGGCGGACGCAATCTGTGGAAAAACTGTTGCCGGGTTATGAACGGCCCGGTCAATCGCTTCGAGCGGTGAAGGATCCTCCTGCGCCGATGAGCAGGCGGGCGAGAGCCATCAGGCCCAGGGCCTGCAGATAGCCGATCCGTCCCAGGCCGAAGATCTCGGGCATCAGCCAGTTCCACAGGAACGTCGTCGGGACGGCCAAAATGATCGAGAGAAGCAACGCGACGGCGATGCCGCCGCCCGCCACCACGGCGCCCAGCCCCAGCATTCCCAGCATCCGCGCGAAGTCGAAGCGCACCATACGCAACCTCCTCAGCGATCGACGTCGGCCGGCCGTCGGACGGGCCGGCGCTCGTTGTCCCTATTACAACATACAGATCGCTCCCGCGCAATAGGTCTGGATAGTCTTTGTGGCTGGTCTTGGACGGTCTCTGAGATAGGCGGTCTCCCGGCCGTCTCCCTGTGACAGCATCCCGGTCGCGCCGGGCCAAGACTCCTCGACTCGACTCCTCGACGACTCCTCGACGACTCCTCGACTCCTCGACTCCTCGACTCCTCGACTCGACTCCTCGACTGATTGCACGGAGGCGCGCGATCGTCTACCATCCGCCTTCTTGTCCGGGCCGGATGGTCCGGGCGTGTCGAGAGCATCGGTTCCACCGCCATGAAGCGCACCTACCAGCCCAGCGTGTTGAAGCGCGCCCGCGACCACGGCTTCCGAGCCCGCATGGCCACCCGAGGCGGCCGCAAGGTTCTGAAGCGGCGGCGCGCCAAGGGCCGTTCGCGGCTGTCCTCCTGACCGCCGGCCCGCGCCGCGGCGTGCGTGGAGGGCCCCGGCC
>CAYSVD010000292.1:0-7196 GCA_964434395.1 uncultured Pseudohongiella sp. | reverse complement strand
CGTCGGCCTCTTCGCCGGGCGTGAAGAATTGCGGCGACAGGTCGACGTGGACGGCATCGGGGCGCAGGAGCGCGCAGGCCGATATGTCGTACAAACCAACCAACTTGAACAGCTCCTCGGAACGAACCGGACGCTCGCCCTTCTCCATCGCGAGCAAAGCGGTCCGCGCCATCCCGAGTTTCGCCGCCGCTTCGGCCTCGGTCATTCTGGCTCGCTTGCGCGCCAGATGCAGGCGCCCGCCCAACTCCTCAGCCTTGATCTTCCTGTGTTCCACGTCGAAACCTCCCGCGACCGGTTCCCAGTGTGGGACGAACGACGTTCCGGCTCGCGATGTCGACAAATATGCGCCGATCATCGGACAATGTCAATAACTCGCTCGCAACATAACTCGCTCGCCCCGTCATGGCGGGCGCGCTGGCCCCTTGCGCGAAAACCCGGCGGTTTCACGGCTCCGGGTGGGCGGCGAGGCACCGAGCGAATATCCCGCCGTCGATGTTGCCGCCGGACAGCACCGCCGCCACCACCTCGCCGTCCGCCGTCTCCGCCTTCCCCGCCAGCAACGCGGCCAGAGCGACCGCCCCGCCCGGCTCCAGCACCAGTTTCATGTGGCGGAAGGCGTAGCTGACGGCGCGCATCACCTCGTCCTCCGTCACCACCAGGAAATCGTCCACCGTGCGGCGGTTGACGGACCATGTCAGCTCGCCCGGCGTCGAGGCCATCAGCGCGTCGCACAGGGTGGGCGCCGCGCCGTCCACCCTCACCCGCCGGCCGGCCCGCTTCGAGCGGGCGTGGTCGTCGAAGCGCTCGGGCTCGACGCCGTAGACCTTCGTATGCGAGAGCATGTCCTTCACCGCCGTCGACACGCCGGCCAGCAGGCCGCCGCCGCCGCACGGCGCCAACACCCTGTCCGGATTCAGGCCATACGCCGCCAGATCCTGCATCAACTCCAATCCGCAGGTGCCCTGCCCGGCGATGATGCGCGGATCGTCGAAGGCGGGCACCAGGACGGCGCCGGCGTCCTCGGCGATCTCCGCCGCGATCCGCTCGCGCGATTCGACATGGCGCTCGTAAAGACGCACGGACGCGCCCAGCGCCCGGGTTCCGTCCAGCTTGACGCGGGGCGCGTCGGAGGGCATGACGATGGTCGCCTTGATCCGCAGCAGCCGCGCCGCGCAGGCCACTCCCTGGGCGTGGTTGCCGGAGGAGAAGGCCACCACGCCCCGTTTCCTTTCCTCGGCGTCCAGCTGCGCCAGCCGGTTGTACGCGCCGCGGAACTTGAACGAGCCGGTGCGCTGCAGCGACTCCGGCTTGACATAGACCTCCGCGCCCAACGCCGCGCTCAGGGCCGGCGCATGCAGCAGCGGGGTCCGGACCGCCTCGCGCTCGATCCGCTCCGCCGCTTCGCGGATGTCTTGGGGATCCACCGCGCCGCCTCCGCGCCCGCCGCCTACCGCCGCGCGGTCCGGCGGTTCTTTTCGATGCGCCGCCGCCGCACGATCCGCCGCGGCGCCATGCCGCGCTCCTCCCGCGTGAACGGGTTCTCGTCGCCGCGCAGCTCGATGCGCACCGGCGTGCCCGCGAGCCCGAGCTCCCTGCGGAAAGTCTTCTCCAGGTAGCGCCGGTAATGGCCCGGCAACCGCTCCGTCTGCTTGCCGTGGACCACGATGACGGGGGGGCTGCGCCCGCCGGGGTGGGCGTAGCGCAGGCGGATGCGGCGGCCGTTGATCATCGGCGGCGCGTGGTCGCGCACCGCCCGCTGCAGCAGCCGGGTCAGGGATCCGGTCGTCAGCTCCCGGGTGGCGGACTCGTAGGCCCGGTGGATGGAGTCGTACAGCCCACCCACGCCGGAGCCGTGCAGGGCCGAGATGTAGTGGATGTCGACGTAGTCGGCGAAGCCGAGCCGCCGTCCGATCTCCGACCGGACCCGGTCCCGCTCCTCCGAGCGCATGCCGTCCCACTTGTTGACGGCGACGACCAGCGCCCGGCCGGACTCGATCGCGTAGCCCAGCAGGTGCAGATCCTGCTCGACGATGCCGTCGCGGGCGTCCGCCACCAGCACCGCCACGTCGGCCTCCCCGATCGCCTGCAGCGCCTTGACCACCGAGAACTTCTCCACCGTCTCCCGGGTCTTGCCGCGCCGGCGCACCCCGGCCGTGTCGATCAGCACGTAGCGCCGCCCGCGGCGCTCGTAGGGGATGCGGATGCTGTCCCGGGTGGTGCCGGGCTGGTCGAACACCACCACCCGGTCTTCGCCCAGCATCCGGTTGACCAGCGTGGACTTCCCGACGTTGGGCCGTCCGGCGACGGCGATCCTGATGCCGGATGCGTCCTCGTCCGGCTCCGGCGCGTCCCCGGCCGCCGCCGCCGCGGCATCCAGCGCCGACTCCATCAGCGGGCGCACGCCGCGCCCGTGGACGGCCGACACGGCGAACGCGGGCGCGAGGCCCAGCGCGGCGAATTCGGCGCAGGCCAAGTCCGGATCCATGCCGTCCGCCTTGTTCACCGCCAGCAGCGCCGTCTTCCGGCGCCTGCGCAGCTGGTCCAGGATGCCGCCGTCGTCCGGGGTGAGGCCCGCGCGCGCGTCCACCAGGAACAGGCAGGCGTGCGCCTCCTCGATCGCCCGCAGGGACTGGGCCGCCGTCTCCCCGTCCAGGCCCGGGCCGGGGCCGCCGCCGCCCAGCCCGCCGGTGTCGATCACGGTGAAGGGCCGGCCGCCCAGCTCCCCTCCGCCGTAGCGGCGGTCCCGGGTCAGGCCCGGCAGGTCGGCCACGATGGCGTCCCGGCTGCGGGTCAGCCGGTTGAACAGCGTGGACTTGCCGACGTTGGGGCGTCCCACCAGAGCGATGACCGGCTTCATGGCGGGAACTGCCTCGGCGGGGGCGGGAGCCCCATTATCGCACAGGCCGGATGCCGGGGAGGCTACCGCTGCTGCAGGCTCATCGCGACCAGGCGGCCGTTGTTGGCGTAGGCGTACAGCCTGCCGCCGTCCGCCAGCAGGTTCGCCCGGATCCCGCCGCCGTCGACCCGGGCGCGCCCGACGATGCGCCCGTCGATCTGGGACAGCAGGTGCACGTAGCCCTCGAAGTCGGCCACGGCGACGTAATTGCCGACGGTCAGCGGCGCGGTGAGGGAGCGGTGCTCGAGCTCGCCGTTCTCCCAGGCCACCGCCTCGGTGTTGTCGCGCACGGCCACCACGCGGCCGTCGCTGTCGCAGTAGTAGAGGTTGCCGAAGCCCCGGGCCAGGCCGTGGTAGCTGGAGACGTCCTGCAGTCCCCACACGGCGCGCCCGGTCGGCAGGTCGAAGGCCATGATGTTGCCCTGGTAGCTGGAGGCGAACACCCGGTTGTCGTCCAGCAGCAGCTCGCCGTCCACGTCGATCACCCGGTCGATGTCGTACTGCCCCTCCGGCGCCGCCACCCGCTCCTCCCAGCGCCACACGCCGTCGGCGGCGGACACCGACACCAGGGTGCCGTTGCTGAACCCGGCCACCACGGAGCCGTCCGGCGCCAGCAGCGGCCGGCTGGTGCCGCGCAGGGTCAGCGGCGGCTGGGTGGACTCGTAGATCCAGCGCTGCGCGCCGTCCGCCGCCTCCAGCGCCGCCACCTTGTCGTCGACGGTCTGCGCGATCACGATGCCGGCGCCGACCGCCGGCGCGGCGACCACCTCCGAGGTGACCCGGCTGGTCCAGACCACCGCGCCGTCGGACTGGCCGAGCGCGACCAGCTCCGCATCGCGCGTGCCCAAGACGACCAGGCCCTCGCCCGCGCCCACGCCCCCGGTGACGGCGCGGTCCAGCCGCGCGCGCCAGCGCACCGCGCCGGTGGCGGCGTCCACCGCCGCCACCGCGCCGTTCTCGCCGGCCGCGAAGATGGTCCCGCCGTCGATGGCGGGGGTGATCCGGGTGTAGTTGTCCCCCTGCCCGTTGCCCACGTCCACCGCCCACTCCCGGCGCAGGACGACCTCCTCGCCGATGTCGACCAGCTCGGCCGGCGGATTGACCTCCTCGTCGCCGCCGAACCAGTCCAGCGGATTGAAGGAGAAGCCCGAGCAGGAGCCGAGGGCCGGCAGCAACAGCAACAGCGCCGGCGGCCGCCGCCGCAGGCCGGAACGGCCGGGCGCGGGGCTCACGGCGGCGGCTGGACGGCCACGCTGTCCAGCTTGAGGCGCAGGGCGCCGCTGGCCGAGCCGGCCTGGCGCGCCGCGAGGTAGGCGTCCCGGGCGTCCACCCGCCGGTCCATGGCCAGGAAGATGTCGCCGCGCAGCTCCGCGTAGCCCGCCTCGAAGGTTTTGGGATCGACGGGGCCGATCAGCGCCAGAGCGCGCTCCGGCTCGCCGCGGGCCAGCATCACCCGGCCCAGGCGCAGGGTGGCGGTCAGGACCAGCCCCTCGTCGGGCCCGCGCAGCAGGCCGCCGCCGGGATTGTCCAGCACCCACCGCAGGTCCGCCTCGGCTCCGGCGAGATCCCCGGCATCCACCCGCCGCGCGGCGGAGAACAGCGCGCCGTAGCGGGCGTAGACCGAGCCGGCGCGCTCGCCGCGCAGCCGCTCGGCGAGGGCGATGATGCGGGCGCCGTTCTCCGCCCCCGCCGCATCGGCCGACTCGGCGGCCGCCAGCTCCAGGATCTGCTCGTACAGGTCCGATGCCGCCTCCGCGCCGGCGTCCCGGGCGTCCCGCCACAGGCTCCAGCCGCCCCAGCCGAGGGCCGCCGCCGCCAGGGCGGCCGCCAGCCACTTGCCGCTCTCGTCCCACCAGCCCCTGAAGGCCGCGAGATTCTCCCGCTCCGCCGTGTTCAGCGCCATCGTCCGCTCCCGTCCCGCGCGTCCGCCCGCCTCCATTCTACCCCTTCGTCAGGCATCGGGCGCTCCGAGGAAGGCCGCCAGCGCCTCCGGGGCCTCCCCGGGCGCCACCGTGACCGAGCGGGACGCGTCGTCCACCGCCCGGATCCTGACGGCGGGGCCGTCGTCGGCCCGCTCCAGCACCACCGCCGCCCGCGCCCCGCTTTCCAGGGCCCGCCGGATCCGGCTGCTGAGCTTGCCGCCCCCGAGGTCGGCGACCACCCGAAGGTCCGGCCGGCGCCGGCGGAGCCGGGCGGCCATCGCGAGGGCCTCCGCCCCCTCGCCGCCCAGCACCGCCACGTCCGCCGCCCGCGCCGGCGGTTCCTTGCCCAGCGCCTCCGCCAGCAGCACCAGCCGCTCCACGCCGACGGCGAAGCCCGCCGCCGGGGTCGGCCGGCCGCCCAGCTGGGCGGTCAGGCCGTCGTAGCGGCCGCCGCCGCACACCGCGTTCTGGGCGCCCAGCGCGTCGGTGACCCACTCGTGCACTCCGCAGTTGTAGTAGTCCAGCCCCCGCACCAGCTGGGGGCTCTCCTCGAAGGCGATGCCCAGCGCCCGCAGCATGGCCTTCCATTCCCGGTAGTGCCGCCGGCTCTCCTCGCCGACGTGGTCCTCGAGCTTCGGGGCGTCCTTCGCCACCTCGATCACCGCCGGATCCTTGCTGTCCAGCAGCCGCACCGGATTGCCGCGCGCCCGCTCGCGCGCCTCCTCGTCCAGCTCGCCGGCCCGGGACATGAAGTACTCGCTCAGGGCGGCGCCGTAGCGGCGGCGGTCCTCGGCGCCGCCGACGTTGTTGATGACCAGGGTGAGCGCGCCGGCGACGTCCAGCCGCTCCCACAGCGCCGCCGCCAGCTGGACGAGCTCCGCGTCGACGTCGGGGCCGGACATGCCGAAGGCCTCCGCGCCGAACTGCTGGAACTGCCGGTAGCGGCCCTTCTGCGGCCGTTCGTGCCGGAACATGGGCCCTTGGTACCACAGCCGCACGCGGCGCTGGTGCAGCAGGCCGAGCTGCTCCGCCGCCCGGGCGCAACCGGCCGTGCCCTCGGGCCGCAGGCTCAGGCTGTCGCCGTTGCGGTCCTCGAAGGTGTACATCTCCTTCTCGACGATGTCGGTGGCGTCGCCGATGGAGCGGCGGAACAGCTCGGTGCGCTCCAGCATCGGAAAGCGGATCTCCTGGTAGCCGAAGCGGGCCGCCGTCTCCTGGAAGGCGCGCTCCACGCGCCGCCAGGCGGGAGTCCGCTCGGGCGGGACGTCGCTCATCCCCCGGACCGCCCGCAGCATGGCCATCGCGCGCCCCGGATTCAGCCGGAGGCGATCAGGCCGGCCCGGCCCGCCGCCCGGGCCGCCGCCCGCCGGCGGATCATCGCCTCGAGATCGTCCAGCAGGCGCTCGTTGTCGACCTTGTGGTCGGGAACGCCGTCCAGGTAGACCAGGTTGGCGGGGCTGGCGCCGGTGAGCCCGATCTCAGCGGCCTTGGCCTCGCCGGGGCCGTTGACGATGCAGCCGATCACCGCCACGTCGACGGGGACGGCGAGATCCTCGAGCCGCCTTTCCAGCTCGCCGACCATGGCGATCACGTCGAAGTTCTGGCGCGAGCAACTCGGGCAGGCCACCAGGTTGACCCCCTTGCTGCGCAGGCCGAGGCTTTTCAGGATGTCGAAGCCCACCTTCACCTCCTCCACCGGATCGGCCGCCAGGGAGACCCGGATCGTGTCGCCGATCCCCTCCAGCAGCAGCGCACCGAGGCCGATGGCGGACTTGACGGTTCCGGCGCGCCGCCCGCCGGCCTCGGTGATGCCCAGGTGGAAGGGCTGGTCGACCTGCGGCGCGAGCCGCCGGTAGGCGTCCACGGTCATGAAGATGTCCGAGGCCTTGAGGCTGATCTTGAAGTCCTGGAAGTCCAGCCGGTCCAGGATGTCGATCTGCGTCAGCGCCGACTCGACCATGGCCTCGGCGGAGGGCTCGCGGTGCTTGCGCAGCAGCGCCTTGCCCAGCGAGCCCGCGTTGACGCCGATGCGGATCGGCACCCCCTTGTCCCGCGCGCTGCCGACGACCGCGCGGACGCGCTCCTCGCGGCCGATGTTGCCCGGGTTGATGCGCAGGCAGTCGACCCCGCCCTCGAGCACCGCCAGCGCGATGCGGTGATCGAAGTGGATGTCCGCCACCAACGGCGTCTTCGCCGCCGCGCGCAGGATCCGGAACGCCGCCGCCGCCTCCATGGTCGGCACCGAGACCCGCACGATGTCCGCCCCGGCCTGCGCCAGGGCGTCGATCTGCGCCCCCGTCGCCCGGACGTCCGTGGTCTCGGTGTTGGTCATGCTCTGCACGGCGATGGGCGCGCCACCCGCCGCATCATGGTGGGCG
>CAYSVD010000291.1:0-5127 GCA_964434395.1 uncultured Pseudohongiella sp. | reverse complement strand
ATCCGGACCAAGGCAGATGAGATGTTGAGCGGCGGCGGCAAGGAGGATGCCGTGGATCGGGCGGTTAGTCGCTGAAGTCGGGGATGTGTCCGGCGTAGGCCGCGAAGTGGACCGGTGGGTCTGGGCGTCCTCGGCGCCGCCGCGGCGGCCCGTCCCTGGCGTTTTGCGCCGGTTTCGCCGCCCCGGTGCCGGTTTCGCCGCGCCCGGGGCCGGCAGGTGATCGCCGGTGTCGCCGCTTTGGCCGCTCGGCGTCGGATCCGCGTGTCCGGGGCCTTCCGGTGTCGCCAGGCGTGTACGGCGGTGCCGGGCCGTTTCATGGGCGTCCGGCGATGCTCCCCCGGTTCCCTCTGCTGGTTCCGTTGATCTTTATCTCGTCGCCGGCTGGGCGTTTGGGCCGGTGTCGCGTCTCCGGTCTCCCCGGGCGGACTGCTCCAGGTTGCCGTTCGCCGGCTCCGCATCTCCTGCGGGGCCTGCGACGACCGCCCCCGGCCATCTCGTCGCCAGCGGGCGGCGATCCCCAAGCCGGCGGCAGACGAGGAGATGAGCGGTCAAACGAGCGACGGCGCCTGACAGCGCCGCCCGGCGACGCGAGGGCGATGGCCGGGGGCACCCCCTCGCCGCTGCGGAAAACGCCGACATGGGCGCCGCGGGCCGCCAGCGGGCGCGGCGCAGGGCCTGGCGTTGCCGTTCCGGCCGCGTCCGGGTCCCCGCGTCCGGGTCCGATTAGTGAGCCTGGACCGCCGGCGTGGGCGGTGGGTGGCTCTGGGGGGTAGAGCGCCGCTGGGGGCGTCGCTGGTCTCGCCGCTGGGGTGGGGCGCTGGTTTCGCCGCTCTGGGCGGCCCTGGGCCGTTTTCCGCCAGTCCCGTGGGGCAGGGGCCTTGTCGGTCTCATCCGGCGAGCGCAGCGGCGCAGGGGGCGTGACGGCGACGTTTCGCTGAACCCGGTGTCCGGGGCCCGCCGGCTCCGGCTGGGCGTGTCCGGCGGCGCCGGGTCTGGTTCCGCAGGCCGCAGGCCGCCGGTGCGGCGGACATGCGTCGCCGGGAGTAGGGCGGCGGCTGGGCTCGCTGTGAGGCGGTCCCGGTCTCGCTGATGGCTTCGTACGGGTGGCGCCGCCGGTTGTCGCCGGAGCCGCGGCGCCCGGTTCCCCGCGTCCGGCATCATCCCATCGCCGGCCTGGGCCGGCGGCAACGAGCAGGTCGGCGGCGCAAAAGCGGCACAGCGGCCCGACCGCGCCGCTACGCGGCGCCATGGCGAGGGCCAGAGGCAACCCCCGCCGTTGACGGAAAACGCCGACATGGGCGCCGTGGGCCGCCAGCGGGCGCGGGGCAGGGCCCGGCGTTGCCGTTCCGGCCGCGTCCGGGTCCGATTAGTGAGCCTGGACCGCCGGCGTGGCTGGCGTGAGGCGCCGCCGGCCCGCCGCTGGCGTGTTGGCGCTGGTGTCGCCGCCTGAGGCCGCCCAGACCGATCTCCGCCGGTTTCGCCTGTTCGGGGCTTCGCCTGCGCCGTAGGGTGTCTACGGCGGCGCAGGGGCGGTTTCAGACGCCTGCGCTTCACATCCCCCGGGAATGAAGCAAGTATCGCCTTGGCCCGGCGGCGCGAGGTTGTTATCGCATGTCGCCGCCGAAGAAACGATGGGGAGCATCCCCCATCCCATCCCCTCATGGAGGATATGAGCATGCTCAAGAACGCGAACAAGCGAGGCATACACCGGTTCGTTTTGCTGAAGACGCTGGAGGAAGAATCCGGACGGGCCCTGAACTGGCTGATGTCCGCTTGCAGGTCTGTCGCCATGGCTGTCGATAAGGGCAGGCCGGAATATGTCGTCTCCGAAGAGCGCGACTCCCTATCCGCCGCGCTCGATTATGGTTTGCAGTTGCATGAGCGGATTTGCGCGGCGCTGCATACGGCCCAGCGCGACAACCTCACCGACCAGCCGACTCTGAAGCCGATCGCCATGGGGCCCGTCGAGTCATTGCGCCGCATGGAGAATGATCTGTCCGATGTGATGGAAGTGGGCCGAGGCGTCTTGGCGGGTGAATCCTGGGTCGGCGCTTGTTCCCTCTTAAATGGCCATCCTGGACCAAGTAAGCGTTCCCAGGCTTTCCGGCGGGAATTTCTTGATGACGGAGCGGATGATGATGAGGCGTCGGCGGGGGCGGGGTCAGCTGGGACGGCGCGGCGGGAGCGCCCTACTCAAAGGTTTTCCGTCGCCATGGCGGCGAAGGGACGCGGCGCCGGCATCGGCGCCGGTGTTGACAGGGCGAAATCTCACTGATTCAATCCCCCCTTTCCATAGCCGAACAGGCTTAAGGGGGGGAATGCTGGAAGGTAAATATAGGCCGGAGGCGGACGACCTTGGAAGCCGGGTCAACATGCCGCATCCCGCCGCCGCCCTTCTCGTCCCCAATCACGCCTTCAACCAGGACGAGTACGCCGCCGCCGTCGGGTTGGCGGCGGACGATCCCGCGGTCGCGGCGATGCTCGCGCGACACGTCCGAGCCGGCGAGATCAAGCATATCGCCGAGGGCGTCTTCTACGGCATCCCCGATGGGTGCGAGGACCCCGATGGATACCCGGAGGAGCCGGTGCTGGTGGCGCCGCGGCTGCGCCCCGGGTCGGTCATCGCCTACGGCTCCGCCCTCGATTTCCAAGGCTACCCGTATTCCATCACAAGCTGCCAGACGACTTCATTCTCGCCCGCCGGTAACGAGCGGATCGTGACCGACGGCGAGTTCTACCACTTTTACGAGCCGACTGGCGGCCTCGTCTTGGAGCGGGGTGCGGACGGCGTCGGGGTCATCACCTTCTTGGGTGTCGACGTCCTCGTCACGACGGTCGAGCGGACGTTGGCCGACTTGTTCGCCCGCCCATTCATGAGGGGGAGCACCCTGCTTGATTCGCTCGAGTCGGTCGTTCTCCGCCACGACCTGGATGCCGCGGCCTTGGTCCGGCACCTACTGGCGCTGGGCGACGCGCCCGCGGCCGGCGCCGCCGGGTTCTGGCTGGAGACCGTGCGGGTCCGGTGGGGCCGGCCCCGCGCGGACGATGCCGAGCTCGCGGCCCTGCGCGCCATCGCCCCGCGGGAGCCGGCGTACGCCTTGGGCGCGCGGGAAGGTCGTCGCGGGGGGAGCGTGTTCGCCGAGCGATGGAACGTCTTCGTGCCTGAAAGGTTTTTGGAGCCGGAGATTCATGGCATCCCCATGTTCGGGACGTAAACGAGTTTAGCGCGGGTGGGGTCTCGGGACTACACCGCGAACTGCACCGGCGGCGGCGAAACCGGAACCAAGACCGGCACCGCGACCGTGAGCATCAAAACGTCCTGCGGCGGCGAGTGCGACCCCGGAACCGGATGGCCCGACCTTCCCAGTGACCAGTGGACCGATGACCCGGACGAGCGCCAAGCGGGCGGGGATACCAGACAGCAGACGGCCGTAAGAGGCACCTGCACCCGGACAATCTACAAGAAGCCGCGGCCATCGTGCACCATGGGTAGCGGATGGCCCGATGTCGATGACGGCTGGACCGCCGACGCGAGCGAGCGCGAACCGGACGGGGACACCGACACGCAGAGGGCGACAGGCGGCACCTGCACCCGGACAATCTACAAGAAGCCGCCGGTATCGTGCTCCATGGGGAGCGGATGGCCCACGGTCGAGACCGGCTGGACCGCGGATCCGGATGAGGCGAAAGTCGGCGGAGATACCGACTCGCAGAGGGCGGTCGGTGGCACATGCACCAGGACGATTTATGAGGCGGAGAGGGGGAGATGCGTGTACGCCCCGCCCACCTGGCCGGCGCCGACCGTGCCGGAAGGCCATGAGGAGGTGACGAGGAATGAGGCCCGAGCCGAGGAGAGGGAGCAGACCCGCAGTCTCGTCGAGGGGGACGCGGGGAGGTGCGATGAACTGTCGCAGAAATACTGGATCAGAAAAAAGCACTGCACTTTCACGCCATGGGCCTCCGTTGGAACGGGCTACGTGGAGGTCGCCGCGGATGCCGCAGGCGCGGAGAGAATCAATGTGACGCGGAGGATCACCGGCCGCGGCGTGGCCCAAGGGATTGCCTGCGACGAGCCCCTAGTGGATCCCGTCTACCGAGGGCGCGACCTCCGATGGTATTATGATTATGGTCTCCGAAACGCAACCCCCCCGGGATATGGGGCCCATCTTGCAGGCATGAGGGTGAGGGTGCTACCCAGACATTGGAATCGTGGGGTGGGGGAGGATGGCATGGAATTGGCTCTGACGGGCAAACCGAAGCTGTAAGTGGTACAGCGGAGTGTACATGGAAAAAGTAGATAGGCGGCTTCATGCTCGTCCGGTGAACCGCTTTCCCGTTCTCGTCCTCGTCGCGTTGCTGGCGGTCCCGCCCGGGACCGCCAGCGCTTTCGAGGTGCCCCGGTTTGCCGAAGCCATGCGGATCGTTTGGTTGGTGGATTTGGACGGACCTGGCCCGGGCTGGAACGACGTGTTCGAGCAAGCGGCGCATGGCTGGGACCGATGGACGACCCCCCCTTTTTCCTTCTCACTCGACTTTGAGCATGAGATGAGACTGAGACCATGCTCCAACAACTCTGTCACGTGGGATGATCAATGGCCTGGTGAGGTCTGTGGCGGCAAACGCGGACCTTTCGCTTCTATAAGCGGCTCTGGTATCGTCTTGAGCTACGCCGGAAGATGGAATCCGCGCGACATCACACTGCCGGATGTGGACGCCAGTGATTATTCCGGGAGTATGATGACTCATGAAATCGGTCACAACCTGGGCCTCGAGCACTCTTCCGCCGGTAATACTGAAGGCGGCATTGTCATGGCGACAGGCGGCGGCAAGTGTCCGGTGGGCGGCGGCCCCAAACTCCCCGGAGTCGACGACATCTGCGGGTTGGCGGTGATCCAGGGAACGTTGGTGGAGGATTGCCCGTTGCTGTTGCCCGGCGTGGGGCGTAGCGTTTCCGGCCTGCCTACCACCGCACGGTTCGCGGCGGGTGTCACCTCCGACGCAGGCGCATCCTACACCCAGCGAGGCCGTGTGCAAACCGTGGACTATAACGCGCTCCCCACGATACACGCCAGCTTCGTAGTCGATCGTCGGCATGTTGATGATCGTTCTCCTGTGCACCTGCACGTG
>CAYSVD010000290.1:0-15595 GCA_964434395.1 uncultured Pseudohongiella sp. | reverse complement strand
GTTGGGGAGCAAAAAAAACAAAAACCCAGAAAATCATAAAACCCAAAGGATTCAAAAAAAAAAAAGGGGGAGGTCCCCCCCCCCCCCCCACCACCGGGGTTGCCAAGGCTCTGGGGAAGCAGTTACTGGCGGTGCAGGAATGAGGGGCGTTCCCAAGGCTTCATGAGGCGGGATCCGTCCAATAGACAGGGAACAGCGTACCGGGTGGGACCACACAAGGCCGTCCATGGCCGCGTTCCGCTTATCGATCCTGTGTGCCGCCGGATGGCGGTTGCGGCGGTCAGCAACCGGGCTTCTCCGCAGCCGCCAGCGGTCGTTAGGCCGCATCCGCCGTGGCGTCGCCGCTTTCGACCGGACCTCCGCTCGGTGTTCACCAGATTCGCATCTCCGCATGGAGGACAGCCGGCTTCGTTGCCCAGCATCTGAGTCAGGTTCCGGTTGCCCTCTGGGGTGCCAGCGCGAGCCCCTCAGGCCCCATCCGGGGGAACAGACCCGTAACCCCGTCCGCAAACATGCGGCTCACGGTGGAGCAACAGGCGAAGCCGCCCCATCTCCGCCTCATCCCAGCCCATCGCATCGGCGACCGCCGCGTCCCAGAGACGGCGCACCTCGCATTCGCCGTCTCGGTATTCCGGCACATCCATGTCTCTTGTGCGCTCCCAGCAATTGGATAGGATGGCCATTACGCTCCGACACCTTATGTCGGGAACTCTAATGTTCTTAAAAGCCGCGGGGCTGTACAACGGCCACTCCAATGTGCGGGCGGCATTGCTCATCAGCTGGAGTCGTCCCGGTGTCGAGTTGAGAAACACTGCCAATGCCTTAGCTTGCACAGTAGAAATGTTTGATACAGGCATCCAACTGTTGCCTACGTAGGCGATTTCATCGGCAACCGCTGTCAAACGCCCGGAGTCAGCACGCTGCCCGGCAGTAACGAGAAGTCGGCCTGCATTGCGCAGCTTCCGATCGTCCTCAGCGGGTTTTTGACCGCCTTTTCGTTTATACCATTGATCAGGGACGCTACATATCGTTCTTTGAGAGTTGGATCCCCCCGAGTCCAAAACAGGGAAGCTTTGCTCATCTTCTTTGTCGGAAATTTGATGACCGCTTGACGCTCCAATCCGAGTTATGCGGGGAGCAACTCCCAACTCTTCCATTGTCAGGATGGTTGGGTTTTCTGTGATCTTGCGTACCGCCGCCGCAAGCGCTGGCGACCGCCAAATGCCCGGTGTCCAGTCCCCCGTGCGGATTGTTTCTGCTGGCACGATGGTTATTTGGCCCCACCCGCTTGATAAGTCGCCTTCTGCGCAACAAGATAACGCATTATGTAGCTCCTGCACCTCATCCCCGGATGTTGGAAACCTGTCAAGCAATACGAATCGCGTGGGCTGGTCAGGATCATTATTATCACGCCTCTTCATTATTATTAGACTCTCATTGATGGATGTGTTCTCGCTAAGGTTTTCTTCGTTCGGGTCGTGGCAAGTAAGGATTGCGATGATATGAAATCGCGTCCCTAGTACGGTGCGCAATCCCACCCCTGCAGGCTTTGATAAAGCGATGCTCGGCTGAATCATTGTCAGCACATCCCCGGGACGCTTTATTATCTTCTCGGCCAATGATACGAACAGGGGGCCTATTGTTCGTTTGCTGAAGAATTCACTCAACCCCCCGTCAGCATCCAGCACAGATCCTTGCAAGCGCTTTACACGCTCACTCATTTTATTTTTTATTGCTTTAGGGAACTTCTCGCCAACCTTCTCTATCTCCGTGTGCGGGGGATTGGTGACGACAATATGTGCATCCTTGATACCTTCTATCGCGTCTTCAATATCGGTGATTACGTCATTGCTCTCCCATACCATCCTCGCCGTAGTCTTATCGTCAGGTATGTCTAGTTTGCCGCTTCCCCCACCGATCAGATCTCTTCGCCCCAGTAGCTCGAGCGTTCCCACGGCGACCTTGTCGCCAACGTCGTCGACTGGCCCGTGCTCCATGTGGTAAAGCTCCATCTTGCGGAACTTGATCCGCCGGCTTCCGGCCGTCAGCCGCGATGCGGCCAGTTGCAGCGACACCGGGTTGATGTCCAGCCCCCTGAGTGTCTCCTCGACCGCTGCCTTGTGAAGCCGGTCTAGTTTCGCGTCGCTGGCTCCCTGTTCCCGAGCTCGCCGCTTCATCTCCGTCAGCAGCGCTTGGAGCAGGGTGCCGCTGCCGCATGCCGGGTCGACGGCGGCGTTGCGCCGCCAGGTCTCGACCTTGGTCCAGTCGGCATCGGGATCGGCGGCGTCCAGGGTCAGTCGCGCCAGCAACGAGGCGGCGACCGGGCGGGTGAAGTAGGCGCCGTCGGAGCTTTGGTCTCCCATCACCTGGTTGAACAGGGCGCCGGCGTGGTCGGCGCCCATGTCGGCGTAGACCTCGGCGATGTGCACAGCCTCCGCGGCCAGGTGATGTAGGGCCTGCTCCAGCCCGGCCGTCTTGCCTGTGTCCTCGATGGCCTCGATGGCCTCAAGAGCGGGCTGGATCACAGGTTTGAAGTCGTGGCTGACGATCCGGTTCCACTGCCGTTGGATATGCCGGATGACACCGACATCAGACCTTGCCCGGTCCAAGGTTTCCACACCCCTGAACCAGCGGCCGTTGGCTATGCGCTGGTGCAGCATCGCCGCGTTCATCATCAGCAGCGAGGCCACCGTCGTGCCGTCGGCCCGCTCCGTACCCTGTTTCAAGTCATCGAGACGGAAGTGTCGGTTCAGCACCGGAAGCAGGTCGTCATCTTTCAGTAGCCGCGCGGCCTCTGCGACACTCTCGCGCAGGAGGTTCAAGTCTCGCGTCACGCGGTTGGACCGCAGGCCGGACTTGCGCAGCAGGTTCACCTTGATGGCGTCGGCGTTCTCCATGCCGCCAAATCCAGCGAACCACCGCTGCTTGTCGGCGCCATCAGGCAGATTGGCATTTCCGCCTCGTTCTTTTCCGGCCCTCGTTTTCGGGGTGGGGATCTTGTTTCCTTCCTTCCGTTCGATCATTCCCCGCGCCCGCTTTTGCGCCTTGCCCATATCCACGGCCCCGCGCTGGTTATTTCGCGTGGGGGCCTTGCGAGGGACGCCCCCACCGCGGAGTTCCTTGGTGCCGTCGGCCAGTTTGCGGGCGGTGATGATCGTCGTCGGCTCCGCCGCCGAGGTCGAAGCGGTCGCTTCGGTACTCACGGTATTCGGCTGGTCGGCGCCGCCAGCCGCATGATTGCTCGGAATCGGGAAGAATCTCCCTTCGGTTTTGGCATTGGGATCGTCTAGTCGGTCTCTGAGGTCGCGTTCCGCCGAGCCGGGCGGCCCCTCGTGTAACAGGTATTGAGGTGCCTTGCCGTCTACGGCCATGCCGGTGAAGGTGTTCACCGTCACGGGGGCGGGCGGCAGCGATAGGAACATCAGGTCGGCGAGATTCACCTCGATGCGGGCGTCGTGGGCGCGCAGAGCCATTAGGATCTGGCCCAGCTCCCGCCATTCATCGAGGTCGCTGTTCATCAGCCATTCCTCGGGATCGGCGTTGGGGGGGATCAGCAATGGGACGATGACGTAGCCGAATTCCTTGCCGTCGGCTGTGCGCATGGCTCGGCCGACGGCCTGGATCACGTCCACGGGGCTTTTGCGGGGTTCCAGGAACGCGACCGCCGACAGGCCAGGAGAGTCCGTCCCCTCGCCGAAAATGCCTACGTTCAGCACGGCGTGGGGGTCGGCCCCGCCTGCGGACGCCTTCTCCAGGCGGTCGATGGCGCCCCGGCGCCGCGTAAGACTGGTGGCGGCATCAACGTGTTCCATCCTGTAATCAGCAGCAGGCGCACCGCCCGCGTTCTTGTTCTTCATCTGCCCCTGGAGCCATTCCCGGGCGCCCGCGCCCTGCATTTCCTCGCTCATGGCCTTTGATCCGGCGACCGTGTTCATGAAGGCGATGCAGCTGCCGATGCTGACTCCCCCCCCCCTCTGCCTCTACGGCGCCCCCCATAGCCAGGGTCAGCGCATATCCGCTCATGTAGTCCCGCTGTGTCAGGGGGCGTCGTCCGGCGACCAGCTTCCCCGCCCCCTTTCTAGCCCGCTCGTACGCATCCGGATCGTTGATGCCGATGCCGATGATCCGGTAGTCCGCCAGCCAGCCGTTGCGGACCGCATCCTGGTAACTTTTGCGGTACAGCTCCACGCCGAAGGTCTTCTCATCGTCCATCGACCGGATCAGATAATCCTCTTCGCTCCTTTTGCGGGCGACCTTGTTGTATATCCGGGGGGTGGCGGTCTGGTACACACGGTAGTCGGCCGGGAACGCCTTCTGGTCGTGGCACAGCGCGAAGTTCTTGATCCGCTTGTTGAGGTCCTCGTCTCGGTGGCGGGGCAGTCCCGCCGTCCGGTGGGCCTCGTCGGCGATCAGCACGCTGATCCGGTCCCGCGTTTTCTTCAGCGCTTCGGCGATGCGATGTCCGCTCTGGTAGGTGCCGAATATGACGTTTAGCTTCCCTTCGCCGGCTTCGTCCTTGATCCAGGCGGCGATCTCCTTGGATTGGGTCGTGACCTGCCCCCGGACCTCATGCTGGCCGACGTTGCTTATGTCTAAGGTGGGATCGTCAGCCATCGTCTGCTTTCCCTCCTTACTTGGATCGTAACAGGAGCTTTCATCCGAGCAGACAGCCAGCGGACGCATGCGCCGGGATGCGTGGTTCATATACTCGCGCTGGATCTGTGCCACCAGCGCGATGGATGGGCACAGCACCACCGCCAGTCCGCCCCTGCGGGTCAGACGCTCGACGATCCGCAGGGAGATCCGGGTCTTGCCGGTCCCGCAGGGCAGGATGATCCGGCCTCGGGCCTCGTCCCGGGGCATGCCCCCGCTTTCTTCGGCGTGGTGTTGCCGCAAGGTTTTGACTGCGCACTCCACAGCCTCGCGTTGCATGCATGCCTTGGTCTGTAAGGGGAGGGAAGATTCAACCACATTCGACGTCGGTAACTCTTTCGCTTCGCAGTGCGGGCAGGAATCCCCCCCGCCGTCAGCCTCCAGCGATCGCAGGACATCACGTAGCTCGGCGACGATGTTTACATGCGTCAACGGGCGCTCCTGCATCTTCGCCTGTTGCTGTACCTTCGCCCCTATGGGTACATCCCCGTTGGTGACAACCCATCGCCCCGACCACTTATCGTTAGCCGTCGCACTCATGAACCGGTCCATCTCGTCCCTGCTAATGGGGGATCCTTTGCCCGAGGCATCCAACATCCTGGCTTTGCACTGGATCCCTACCGGCCGAGTTTCCCGACCGCGCGGAGTCCCGACGGCATCGACGGACGGATCGTCGAGGCCGACGCCGGGAAACATACCTTCCCGCCCGCCCCACTCCTTCCATCTTTCGCATTTGTCGAAATCCCAGTGCGGCAGTAGCGGAGCGGCTCGGACAACGACTTCCTCGAGCCACATCCCGTCGCTCTCCGTACGGCTTCTTTCTTCGATGAAGTTAAGTAGGTCGGCTACTTGGCGCTTTCGCTCATCTTTGCCCAAGGATTGTCCACTGCTTTTCATGGCCGCTGTTCCTTTTGTCTCGACCCTCCCGGGGCCTTCGATTCGCGGCTGGGCCGCGGTTGTTCGTTTCGGGGGCCGTTACCCGCCGGCGGCGCACGATACCTCCTAATCGCCATCACCACCCTATGGTCTGCCCGGAGAGTCCGGTTCCCCCGGTCATCGCGGCGTAGGACAGCCTGCGTCCCGGGATCCGTCGGATGAGCGCGGCCATGCGGTCGATCAGATCGATTTCGCAGTTGCCTTCGTTCAGCCGGAACACGACCTCGTCGATGTAGCGCCGCAGGTGCTTGGGGGAGACCCGGTGCCATGTCCCATGGATCGAGCGCTTCAGCATCGACCAGCAGGATTCCGCCCCGTTGATGTGGCAGGTTCCTTTGACGTATTCCTGAGCGGAGTGCCGGACCGTGTCGTGGTCGAAGCCTAGCCCGCCCAGACCGGAGTAGGCGCCGTGCTCGTCGGTGTAGATGGTGGCGCCCGGTTTGATGTGCCGGGCCAGCAAACTATGGATCGTGGACTTGCGCGTGTTCTCGACTATCAGCGCCCGGACGCGCCCGTCCCTCTCGCGCATGCCCAGCACGGCGATTTTGCCGCCCGCTCCACCGCCCGGGTGGAGCTTCTTGCCGGAGTGCTTGTTGCGCTCTTTCCCCCCGATGTAGGTCTCATCGACCTCGATGACGGCCTGCAGGAAAGTGTCGCCCTGGCGGCAGGCTTCGCGGATCCGCCCCAGCATGTGCCATGCGGTGCGGTATTGGCAGGACAGCTCCTTGCTCAGCTGCATGGCCGAGACGCCCTTGCGGGCGATCATTACGCTGTAGATGGCGTAGATCCAGTCCCTGAGCGAGCGTTTCTGTGCGTGGAGGGCGGTGCCGGTTGTGACCGTGAAATGCCGTCGGCAGGATTTGCACCAATAGTGATGGGGCTTGCTGGGCGGGGGCCGCCCGATGTCGTCGACCGTCCCGCATCGGGGGCAGGCAGGCTCGCCGCCCCAGATCACTTCCTCCAGCCATGCGCGGCAGGAGTTCTCGTCCGGAAATCGACGATATAGATCTTCAACCCCGAAAACCTCGGCGGGGCGGCTTTCATGCCCCGTTGTTATTGGTTCTTGCATGGACTCGTCCCCAGCCCGGCGAGTCTATTATATCAGCTTGGGCGCGCATTTTGTCAAGTGGATATGCCAAAATCTCCAACTTCGCCTTATGCTGTTGATTTAGTGGATGTTTTTGAGTTTTGCTGATTTTGCTACACAACCCCCTTTACATTTCCCGTGATCCACCCTGTGCTTGGCCATCGCCGCGGGGGGGAGGTGTCGTCCTCCTTCTGGTACAGCACATATCTAAGGTCGCTTTCGGCGACGAGCCTTTTTTTGGACTCTTCAAAACCGAGAGAAAGATATGCATCCGGCATGTGCACTGCGATCGCAGTACTGATAGGTCGTGTTGTGGATTTTGTTTTTTCCCCTAATCGATTTTTTGCGTCAGTCTCTGCGTCGCTGGCCTCCTTGCTTGTTTCGATAGCAAGCAGCGGCATTGCACCGTCATCAATCAGAATATCAACGTGCTTGCCCTCTGAACTCCTTAGAACGCCTGTTTCCTCAATCTTTATCATTTCTTCACTGCCGCATGCGCTCTTCCACCTAGCGCATGTCTGCCGGAGCGCTTCGCCTAGCGACATGTTAAACATTGGTTCTGTCTTCTTTCCTTCCATCATTGCATACTCCTGTTGTTGGCGGCCTGCGGTCTGTGGCCGCGTTCCTAATCAAAAACCCTCAATTCTTCTTCAATTCGGCCCTCACGGGCCTGAAACCCTCGACGTCCCCGACGATGTTGCCAGCCCCTCCCCAAGCCGGTTCGGGTCGATCCCGTTGTCGCGCAGGACGGAATCGATGTCATCCAACGCCTCCATGGCCGTCTTCAGGCGCCCGGCCGCTTCATGATGGCCGCCCGCTGTTCCTGCGTGAAATTTCTCACGGTGGACGCCTTGGAATCACCGCTCTGTGCGGCCAGCAGGGGACCCGGCATCGTCCCCGTCGTCCCGCAGGCTTTCCACCACGGCGGACCGGATGCGGAACAGCATCTCGACCCCGTCGCCAGCTCGCTGGGCCAAGGGCTCGGCGGACAGCGGCTTCCACGCCTGCTCGTTGTCGAACGCCGAGGTGGCCATGGACCAGATGTTCGGCGATGGGCGACCAGCCCCACGGCCATAGTGAGAATGGCTCCCAAGCCCGTCACTTCCAGCCAAGGGAACCGCCCCTTGCGGTCTGGCGCTTTGTCTATGCTCACCGTACTCCTCCGTCCGCCCGGGGCGGGTTATGTGGACCAAGCTCCAACCTGCGCTGGTCCGGTCCCTGGCTTGGAGCCGCTCGCCGCTCTCTGCCGCATCGATGGTGGAGACCGCGCTGCGTCTCCCTTGGCGGCCCTCGACGATCCTCGTCGTTCGGCTTGGCCGCCCGGCGGCGGCGCAATGGGCTTTTTCGTCCATCCCGTCGTAAGTCGGCACCGCTTCCTGCGAGGAGAGAGCACCCTGGCGCCGACCTTTATTGTACCATACGCTCCGAGGACGTAATGCTCTGAGTGTGCCTTCCCAATCCCCGGTTAAGGACAAAAAGCCGGGGCACTCGGCCGGCGACCGGCACGGCATGCGAAATTTCACTTCAACCGGCGGCGGCCGGCTTCGCTCGGGCCGGAATGGGAGAGATTTTTGTCCGAAAACCGCCCGATCCGCACCAAAATGGGGCATTTCGGCGCCGCCGCGGGACGGGCGGGCGCACCGGTCCCTGGCCGGTGTCTGGTCCGGCCGGTTTGAAGGTCGGGCGGCGGCGGGACGGCGTTATCCGCCGTCGCAGCATTCCACGGCCCGCCAGAGCCATCCCAGTTGGAAGGAGGTCTTGCTGAACCGCAGGGTGAACTTCCGGGCGTGATACGCCAGCAGCGCGCAGGTGCGCATGAAATAGCGGACGATGGGCCGGATGCCGTGGATCCTGGCTTCGCTCGGCAAGAAGTGCGCTGGAGCGGGCGCAACTGTATCAGCGCCGGCCGGCCGCGCGGATAGAACGCCTGGTTGGCGAGGAAATCCCGGCGCGGCGGTCTGAACAGGTCTTGTCGGCGTTTCTCGAACCGCCATCCCGCGGCGTTTTCCAACGCTCGCCATCGACGGATTGGGGCTTGATCGGGGCTTCCTAATCCGTGTCCATCTCAATGACTTGTTGCGGGTTTGGAGATGTGGCGATGTTGGGGGTGTCGAATTTTTTGCCGTTCAGCATTTCCTCGACGGTCAGCAATTGCATCCTTGGATATTTTCTCCCCATGATCTCGATGTCTCCGGCGCGGGCCATTTCCGCAAGGAAGTTTTCTCTTTTTCTGTCCCCTATCTCCATCACGACCAGGCCCGCCATGTCCGCGCTGTCGTGATCCAGCACGCCCCGCATGGCGCGCACCATCGCTATCCCGACGTGCTCCCCGCCCTTGACCTCCACCATCATTGAGCGAGTGGAGTCTTCTCTGTCCGTCGGATCGGTGTAGTAGATCCGCCCGTCGACCCCTCCATCGGCCGATTTTCTCTTGGTGACGATCCCCTCCACCTGCTCGGTCGCCCACTTTTGAAACTGATAGGCGTCCCTGTTCCACAGCTCGCGGGCTCCATCCATGTCCCGCGGAATTCCTTCAACGGCGAAATCCTTCAACGGCGAAATCCTTCCCTTCCTTCAAGCGCAGCATTTCCCTGAAGCGGCTTACCGAGACTTTTTTGATTGCGTAGACCGAGATGTCCACCCCTATCCACCTTCTCTCAAGGTTGTGAGCCGCGTGGAGGGTGGTGGCGCAGCCGCAGAACGGATCCAGCACCAGATCGCCGGGATTGCTGCTGGCCTTTACGATCCTTTCCAACAGCGCCAACGGTTTTTGCGTCGCATACCCCAGGTTTTCTCGCGCCCAAGGCATCAGACCATGATGCTCCCACACGTCGTCGGGAAGCTTTCCCTGTTCGAGATCTCTTTCAGATCCGTCGGCTCTTCTTTGGCCGTCGGTCCACCTGTATGGGACGCGCACGTCATCGGCATTGAAAGTCCACTTGTTCGACTTCGAGTAAAAAAGCAACACATCATGCTTCCGCGCCCATCGCTTCTTCGATGCTCCGCCTCCGCTGTAGTACCAAATGAATTCGTTCTGAAAACGCTCCCGTCCCCAAATTTGGTCCATAAGCACCTTAAGATAAGGGAATTATATACGAAAGTCACAACCCCGCCTCAGCCGCCGGATGCCGCTGGCGGCGCGGGTCTCAGGGGATTTGGTAGCCGCCCGGGGCAAGGCCGGACGCGCCCTCGCAGGGTGCCGGAGTCGCCTGGACGGCGGCCCGGCGAGATCGCAGGCGGCTGGGGTGTTGAACCGGGCCGGACGCGGCCCCTGAGCACCTTACGCGCCCTCAGGGGCTATTCCCGCTGGGGGGGCGGTTGGGCGGGGTTGCCGCAACGGGCCGCTGGCGCGTCGTACGGGGCGTGGGGGTGCCCTGAGCGGGTGTGCGACGATCCGGCCTGCCGCGCCCACTCCGCTGGGCCGGGGTGTCGCCCCGGCCATGGGTCTCAGGCGGCGTCGGCAGTCTCGTCGTCGCCCTCGGCCGGATCCGGCGCCATCTTGCCGCTGATCGTCGGCTCCGCCGCCAGCCGGCGGCGCCAGTCGGCGATCACCGCCGTATCCTCGCCGATGGCGGCGGCGGCGGCCTCGTCCAGCGCCAGACGGACCGGGCAGGAGTCGCCGTCGCGGAGGGGCAGGAGCTTGGCATCCTGGTGAGCCTCCCAAGCAACGGTCAGCGGTGCGAGACGGTCGGGATGTGGAAGCGGGACGGACTGCAGATGCGTCTTAGACCATGACGGGTAGTCTAACGTTTTGGATCTGCGGGCGAGCAACAGTAGCCGACCGGGGGTGCTATTCCACCATGCACAAATCCCTTTTTCGATTTCCCTGTTCGGTCCGGTAGCGACCATCCATCCGTCCCCAACGGAAGCGGTCCTGCTGTAAAGAGCCGTCACCCTCCCGTTGGTTACGCGATGACGTGCCGCAAGCATAAGATGCCCCGCGGTATTAAGTACCTTATTATTGCGCTGACTATCTGGGTTTCGCGGCACCCTAGCTTGCTCCGGATCTCCAGACATTGCTTGGCGCAACCCCTCGGCAGATATACTGCCGAATACCATGATCGGGTCCGTTGCCACCTCTCCGTTTTTGATCTTCCTGAACGTGCCTCTGACCGCCCGGCCGTGTGCGCCAAATGTGAGAATCTCGCTGGTTCGAACTAGGCCGGAGCGCATTTCCAAGCTATGTACGATCTCGGCGAGGGATGAGTCGTACCACAAAGCGGGTGACCAGTCGCCAGCCTGCATACGCTCAGGAGGCCAGCGACACACCTGCCCCCCCCCCACGCGTTTTCAGTCAAGATGGAATTTGCGATCGCAACAGCTTCATCGACGTTATCCGGCATCTTCCGTAACGCGACGAACTCAGTCGGCGGCCGCCCGTATTGGGGGAATCGTCGTGCGACCAGCAGACAATCGTGAATGCCGGTTGCCCCGGAGAACGAGTGTTTTTTGTGACGCTGGTCGTGCGAGACAAATATGCGTTCAATGTGGAATCGCTCGGCCAGAAACCGGAGCTCTCGCAGACCGGATGCCCCAATGCAGGCAGCTACTGGCATGACCGTCGCCAGGGTGCCTTCACCTCGGCCGAGTAATAGGTCGGCCATGGAGGCGAAGAAGCTTCTAATAACTTTGGGGGCGGCAGCCCCTCCCGCAACCGGATCCTGTTTCACTAGTTGGCTCCTGATGTCCGCATAGCGGGACTTAAGTAATCCAGTGGCATCGTCGTCAAACTTCTGGTCGCGCTTGTCATCTGCGGAAAACGGCGGGTTCATGATGACCACATGCAGGTCCTGAAGAGGGAACTTGATTTCCCCGGCATCATCGACCTGCTCGGCATCTAGAGATTTAAATTCCCGCCCACGGCCCGTCAGCGACGCGAGATCGGCATCGTCCGCAGCCGCCAGTATCTCCAGCGAGCCTGCGCGTACCACGCCGCCGGCGACAGGCCCGTGCGGCATGGTCGCCAGGTTCATGCGCTGGTAGTCGACGGTGGGCGCGCCCAGCGTCAGGTTGCAGGCGGCCAGTTGAACGGCATGAGGGTTGATGTCCAGGCCGCACAGGGAGTTCTCGACCAGCGTCTGGTGCAGCTTGTCGCTGGCGGCGGCACCCGGATCGCCAGCGGTGGCCACCCGTTCCTTGATCGTGCGGAGGGCCGCCATCAGCAGTGTGCCGGTCCCGCAGGCGGGGTCCATGATCCGGAGGGCGGCGACCGCCGCCGGATCGGACCAGTCGCAGGTTTCCGGCCCCAGCGCCAGCCGAGCCAGCAGCACGGCCGAGACGTTGTTGGTGTAGTAGGCCCCATCGCTCTGCGCGGTGCCGAGAATCCGATGGTAGAGCGGGCCGGCGTGGTCCATGCCCATCTCGCTGAGGGAATCGGCGACGTCGTCGGCGCGCTCGGCCAAGCTCCGCAGGGCGCCGCGTATGGCGCCTGCGGTCTTCGCGTCGGCGTTCGCCGCCGCGTCCTCCAGCGCCGCGGCGGCGGCCGCCGCTGGCGCGAACACCGGCCGGTAGTCTCTTTTGAGTATCTCGTTCCAGCATTTCCGCATCCAGCGCCCCGGATACTCGGCGCGGGCGCAGTCGGCCAGGGGCGCCACGCCTTCCATTTGCGGCACGTCCTGCAACCGCTTCTGCAGCAGGCAGGCGTTCATCAGCATCAGGGCGGCGATGGTGCATGCGCCCTCGGCGCCGCCTTCCTCGGACGTGCTCAGTCCCAGTGCCGCCGCCAGCTCCGGCTCCAGCTCCGCCTTGCGGAAGGCTTCGCCGGCGCTTTTGACGGCGTATTCGATGTCGTCGCCGGCCAGTTGGGATGCGCTGGGCAGGCACCGCTCGCAGATGCGGGCGATGATCCGCTCGTCGTCCACCTGCTCCAGGTCCAGTTCCCGGATGACGGCGTCGGGGTCGAGTTCCGGCTCCTTGCCGGGCTTCCGCTTGGGCGGGACGTGGAACTCGACGAATTGCGCGGGGTTTTTCGCCAGCTCCGGATCGTGGGATTGCAGGGCCTTGAGCACCATCCCCAGGGTCTTGTTCTCGGTTTTCTCGAGTCGGCCGAGGATGTCCTCGTTGTCGGCGGGCGGCAGGAACTCGGGGACGATGATGTAGCCGGTCTCCTTGCCGGGCGCTCGCCGCATGACCCGGCCCACCGCCTGGACGATGTCGATCTGGCTGGCTCTGGGGTCGAGGAACGCGACCGCGTCCAGGGCCGGGACGTCCACGCCCTCCGAGAACAGACGGACGTTGGTGATGACGCGGCATTCGCCGTCTTTGGCGGCGGCCCGCAGCAGGTCCAGCTGGATGCGGCGCTGTTCGGCGTTGTTGGTGGCGTCCAGGTGCTTGGCGCGCACCTCCAGCGCCCGGCCTTCGCCGTCGGCGCGGATGCCGCGGGTGAGCCGTCCCCGCAGATCGGAGTTGTTGAACACGTTCTCGTACCATCGGGAGCGCTTGCGGTTGTTGGCGAAGGCCAGGCAGCGGTGCATGGGCGGGGCCGGGATCCCGTCCTCGCCCGCCCGGGCCTGTCCGTTGAGGGCTTTCATCACCCCCACGGCCCGGGCGATGTCCTCGTCGTTGATGTTGATGCCCAGGTCCCGGCCCCGGGCCACCAGCGTCTTTCTCAGCTCGGCGCCGACGGCCTCGCCTTCCAGGTACATCACCACCACCCGGTAGGGGCTGAGTTTGGGGGGCTTCGCCTCCAGCGCCGCCCGGAAGCTCAGGCGGTAGGCCCGCTGGCCGTAGATGTCGATGTCGTCCATGTCCCGGACCACGTAGCCGCGGCCCCGGAGCGTGTTCTTGGACGCGTCGCTGTAGACCCTGGGAGTGGCGGTCATGTACAGCCGCCGGGCGGCCAGCAGCCGGTCCTGGTCGTGGATCAGCTGGAAGTCGATGGGGGCGCGGGCGGCGGCCCGGGCGCGGATTCTGGCGGCGGCTTCCGGCTGGCCCTGGTCCTCGGCTTCCTTCGCCTTGAGCTCGGTCCGGCTCTCGCGGGCCTCCAGGGATTTTTGGGCTCCGGTTCCCTGGGTCCGGCTGACGCCGGTGGTCCGGTGCGCCTCGTCGGCGATGGCCAGGTCGAAGCCGGGGGCGCCGTGCTTCTCCTGTGCTTCCCGGACCTTGTCCAGGGAATGGTAGGTGCAGAACAGAACCTTTGCGCCGCCCGGCCTCGACAGCATCTCCGCGATCCGTTCCGGGGCGAACAGCACCGGGCAGATCAGCTCGCCGGCGCCGATGTCCTCGCGGCCTCTCCCCCCCTTTCCGCCGGCGGTGCTGTCGGAGCAGACGACGGCGGCGTCCAGGGGCCTGCGGGTCTCGCTCAGCCATTCTTTCCTGGCCCCGTCGGCCAGGGCGATGGAGGGGACCGCGAACAGGATCGTCCCGCCGTCCGGGACCAGCCCCTCGGCGATGCGCAGGCTGGTGAAGGTCTTGCCGGTGCCGCAGGCCATGATCAGCCGGGCGCGGCCGCCCGGATCCTTCAGCATCTCGACCGTGTGGCGGATCGCGTCCACCTGCTCGGGGTAGGGGATGCGCTCGGCCTCGGGCTTCTCATCCCGCCGGATCTCCGTGTCGGCGTATTCGAGGAAGTCGAAGCGGGTGGTGTGGATCGCCTGGTTCTCGATCGCCTTGTGGGCGCGCGGCCCCCAGCCGCAGGTGGCGACCAGCCAGCGTCGGGCGAAGATGGGCTTGCCGGTCGCTGGGTCGATCTTGGCCGAGTCGTTGAGGAATGTCGCGATCTGGGCGCGGTCGATCCGGGCGTCGTCGGCGTAGCACTTGTTCTGGATGGCGATCAGCTCGCCGTTGGAGGCCGTGGCCACCAGGTCGATGCCGGAGACGGCGTGGTCGTCGTCCCCCAGCACCTCCTTGCGCTCGGGCCAGTCGGCGTAGCCGCAGATCTCCTTGATCTGCAGGCCCTTCTCCTGCCGCGCCAGCAGCATGAACAGGTTCTCGAACCACCACCCCTTCTGGGCCTCGCTGGCGCTGTCGCGCCGGATCCGCTCCAGCGCCTCGCCGAAGGTTCGAGGCGGGGCTTCCGCCGCAGGGCCGATCTCCGGCTTGCCGCGGCCCGCATCGGTGTTGTCGCCCCGGCCGGGGCGTTGCGTGTCGTTTCTCATGGCTGTCGTCCCTTTTTGGCTTGCCCCGTCCGGGGGCATCGGTCCGCGGCGGTCCCGCGGTCGTTCGTGTCGCGTCCGCCGGCCGCGCAGTATGGGCAGGGAGGCGGTTTATGTCTATTCCCCAACCCCGTTATGCGACCAGATCCGCGTACCTGAGCCGTTTCCCGAACATGGCGGCGACCACCGCCCGCATCTGGTCGCCGGTGTCCGCCTCCCGGAGGTTGTGCCGGTGCTGGAACTCCTTCACGTAGCGGTCCAGGTGCTTTTTCGAGAAGTGGTGGTAGATCCCGTAGTAGCCGCGCTTGAGCATGGCCCAGAACGACTCGATGCCGTTGGTGTGGGCCTGGTCGCGGACGTACTCCCCGACCGAGTGCTTGACCGCCCGGTGGCGGAAGGGGATGCCCCGGTATCCCGCTGCATCGTCCGTGTACACGGCCGCGCCGGGCCGGGCGTGGCCGCCCACGAACCGGCGCAGGGTCTCTCCGGCGACGTCCTTGATCGTCTGGGCGGCGATCTTCTTCGTCTCCCGGTCCTTGGCGCCGATCACCGCCGCCTTCCCGACCGCCCCTTGGCCCGCCCGGAGCTTCTTGGCGGCGTGTTTGTTGCGCTCCTTGCCGCCGACGTAGGTCTCGTCGACCTCCACCGGCCCGCCGAAGACGCCGACTCCGTTCCTGGCCGCCTCCCGCAGCCGGTGGAGCATGAACCACGCGCTTTTCTGGGTGATGCCCAGCTCGCGGTGGAGCCGCATCGAGCTGATTCCCTTGATGTTCGTCAGGTACAGGTACAGGCCGACGGCCCAGATGCCGTAGCTCATTTTCGTCCC
>CAYSVD010000289.1:0-5878 GCA_964434395.1 uncultured Pseudohongiella sp. | reverse complement strand
CCGCCAACCCCAGCATCGCCGCCGACCTGGTGCGGATCCGCCGCGAGGAGGCGCGGCGGGCGGCGGCGATGCTGGGGTTGGCGGGCCTGGAGTGCTGGGACGAGCCGGACCGGGGAGTGGCGGATGGCCCGCCGCTGCGGGCGCGGATCGCGGCGGCGGTCGAGGAGCATGCGCCGGCCGCCGTGTTTTTCCCGGGGCCCTTCGAGTTCCACCCGGACCACCGCGCCACCGCCTTCGCGGCGTGGTCGGCCCTGGCCGAGCTGGCCGGACGGGGGACGCGCCCGCAGCCGGTGGCCTACGAGATCGGCGCCCAGAGCCCGGCCAACATGCTGATCGACATCACGGCCCAGGTGCCGGAGAAGCGGCGGGTGATGGCGGCGTACGCCAGCCAGAACAGCGAGAACGACTACATCGAGCTGTCGCTGGCCCTGGACCGGACCCGCGCCTTCACCCTGCTGCCCCGGGGCGTCACCCACGCCGAGGGCTTCTACCGCTTCAGCGACGCCGAGCGCGCCCTGCCGCTGCGGGAGGCCACCCACCGGATCGTCGACCGCTACCAGTAGCGGCTACCGCGGCGCGGGCACCAGCCAGCCGCCGATCTCCAGCATGTCGTCGGCGGTCAGGGCGCCGGCCTCCCGCTTCAGCAGCAGCAGGTGGCGGATGTGCTCGTAGCGGGCCTGCTGCAGATCCCGTTCCGCCCGGAACCGGTCGCGCAGGGAGTTGAGCACGTCGACGGTGGTCACGGTGCCGAGCTCGAAGCCCTGCCGCATCGCTTCGGCGGCCAGCGCGGTCGACTCCACCAGCCGCTCGGCCGCCTCGGTCAGCAGCGAGCTGGCCCGCACCTGGAGGAAGGCCGAGCGCACCCGCTCGCCGGCGTCGAGCCGCATCTGCCGCAGCTCGTTCTCGGCGATGCGCCGCTCGCTGCGCGCCTCGCTGACCTGGGCCCGGGTGGCGCCGCCCGCGTACAGGGGGATGGTGACCCCCAGGCCGAAGTAGGTCGACTCGGAGCGGCTGATCTGCACGTTGTCGAAGCCCAGGTTGGTGTCCTGCCCCTGGGCGATGAGGGACACCTGGGGCATGTTGGCGCCCCGCCGCTCCGCCACCCGCGCCTCGGCCGCCAGCAGGGCGTGGCGCCGGGCGCGGATCTGCTGGTTGTTCTCCGCCGCCGCGCGCACCCAGTACTCCACGTCGCGTCCGGCGGGGGGCAACTCGACCTCGCCGTCCAGCACGTGCAGGTTCCCCACTTCGATGCCGGTGATCGAGCGCAGGGACTCGCGGGCGATGGCCAGCTCGCTCTCCAGCCGCAGCCGTTCGGCCTCCACCGCCGCCAGGCCGGCCTCCGCCTGGTACAGGTCGGTGACGCGGGCGAGCTGCAGGTCGTACAGGCTCTGGACCTGGTCGCGCTGGCTGGCGACCGCCTCCAGCTCCGAGCCGATCGAGGTCAGGGCGTCCCGCACCTGGAGCACCCGGAGGTAGCGCCCCGCCACGTCGGTCAGCAGCGTCGCCAGCTCGTAGTAGTACTCCGCCTCCAGCTGGTCCTCGACGTGGCGGGCCTGCCGGCGCGCGGCGAAGGCCTGCCAGTTGAACAGCACCTGGGTGAGGGTGAGCGAATAGCGCTCCCCGTCGAACTCCTCCAGCCGGCCGAGGCTGACGCGGCGGTTGTCCGACACGTTGGCGCTGGCGTTGAGCTGGGGCAACAGCTGGCCGTCGGCCTGGCGCCTGCGGGCGGAGCCGATGCTCATCCGCTCGGCGGCGATGCCGAGGGACGGGCTGTATTCGATGGCGGCGGTGAAGAAGTCCTCGAGGGTCACCCCAGGCGGCGCCTCCGCCGCCCGGGCGGCGCCGGCCGGCGCCAGCAGGACCGTTACCGTTGCCAGGAACAACGCTCTCATGGGCCGCGCTCAGTCCTCGTTGAAGCTGCGGGCCATGGCGTTGGAGAACGGCCGGAACAGGTACTGCAGGAAGGTCCGCGAGCCGGTGTTGATGAACACCTCCGCCGTCATCCCGGGCTGCAGCGCCAGCCCGCCGAGCTCCTCCATGCCGTCCGGGTTGACGGTGATGCGCGTCTGGTAGAAGGCCGCGCCGGTGGCCTCGTCGACCACGCTGTCGGCCGATAGGCTCAGCACGGTGCCGAAGATGGTCGGGGCGGCGCTGCCGAAGGTGGTGAAGCGGACGCGGGCCTCCTGGCCCACCGAGACGCGGTCGATGTCGTTCGAGGAGATGTTGACGTCGATCACCAGCTCGTCGCTCTCCGGGACGATCTCGGCGATCGGCGAGCCGGGGGCGACGACGCCGCCGACGGTGTGCACCTGCATGCCGTTGACCAGCCCCGCCTCGGGGGAGGCGACCACGGTGCGGCCCACCACGTCCTCGAGGGCGTTGATGCGCTCGCTCAGATCCGCCAGCGAGGTCCGGACCTCGGACAGCTCGCTCACCACCTCGTTCTGGAACTCGCTGCGCTGCTGCAGGATCTGCATGCGGGTCTCGCCCACCTGCACCTCGGTGGCGGCGATGTTGGCGGTCAGCTCGGCCGCCTCGCCGTTGTACATCGCCAGGCTGCGCTCCAGCTCCCGCAGCCGGGTCTTCTCCGAGAAGCCCCGCTCCAGCAGGGTGCGCGTGTCGGCGAGCTCCTCGGCGAAGGAGGCGGCGAGCGCCTCCCGGGACGCCTTCAGCGCCGCCATGCCCTCGAGCTGGTTCTCCAGCTGCGAGATGCGCTGCCGGAGGATGCCGTCGCGGCCCTCGTTGGCGGTCCGGCGGGCCAGGAAGATCTCGTCCTGGGCCGCCACCTCCTCGCTCACCCGGGGGTCCGTCCGGGACAGGCTCTCCGGGTAGGCCACCCGGTCCGCCTCGTCCCGCTCGGCGACCAGCCGGGCCTCGCGCACCTTCAGGGCGACGAATTGGCTGTTGGCGATCTCCAGGTTGGCCAGGGGCTGGGTGTCGTCCAGCACCAGCAGCGGTTGCCCGATCTCGACCAGGTCCCCGTTGCGGGCCATGATCTCCGCCACGATGCCGCCCTCGAGATGCTGCACGATCTTCTTGTGGGAGCGGACCGTGACCCGGCCGAGGCCGAAGGCCGCGCCGTCCAGCGGCGCCACCGCCGCCCACAGCCCGAACACGCCGAACACCAGGGTGAAGATGGTGAGGCCGACGCGCCGCGGCATCTCCATGCTGGTGACGATGGCCCGGGAAGCCGGCGCCGCGGGCGCCGGCGCGGCGGGGGCGGGAAGCCGCTTGCCGTCCATCGCGGCCGGCTCAGCCGGCGGCCGAGCGGGGCACGGCGGTCGGCCCCATCAGGCGCGCCAGCACCTGGTCCTTCGGCCCGATGCTGGCCATCGCCCCCTCCTTCATGATCAGGATCCGGTCGACGCACCGGAGCACCTGGGTGCGGTGCGTGATCACGATGATGGTGCAGCCCTGGTCCCTGATGCGCACCAGGGCGTCCACCAGGTCCTTCTCGCCCTGGTCGTCCAGGTTGGAGTTGGGCTCGTCCAGCACCGCCAGCTTGGGTCCGCCGTAGACGGCCCGCGCCAGGCCGACCCGCTGGCGCTGGCCGCCGGAGAGCATGCCGCCCGCGCCGCCGATCACCGTGTCGTAGCCCTTGGGCAGGTGCAGGATCATCTCGTGCACCCCGCACAGCTCGGCGGCGGCCACGATCTTCTCGGGGTCCGCCTCGCCGAAGCGGCAGATGTTCTCCGCGATGGTGCCGTCGAACAGCTCGATGTCCTGGGGCAGGTAGCCCAGGTGGGGGCCGAGCTCCCGGCGGTCCCAGGCGGCGATGTCGGCCCCGTCCAGCCGCACCTTGCCGCCGTAGGCCGGCCAGATGCCCAGCAGGGCCCGCGCCAGCGAGGACTTGCCGGAGGCGCTCGGGCCGACGATGCCGAGGATCTCGCCGGGCTCGAGGCCGAAGCTGACGCCGCGCACCACGATGGTCTTCGAGCCCGGCGGCACCACCGCGACTTGCTCGGCCTCCAGCCGCCCCTCCGGCGCCGGCAGGGACATGGTCTCCGGGTCCGGCGGGGTCCGTCGGAGCAGCTCGCCCAGCCGGCTGTACTGGGCCCGCGCCACGGAGAAGCCCTTCCAGGTGTTGACCAGCAGGTCGATGGGCGCCAGCGCCCGGCCCAGCAACAGGGAACCGGCGATCATCATGCCCGGGGAGATCTGCTGGTTCAGCGCCAGGTACGCGCCCATGCCCAGCAGCAGGGACTGCATGATCATGCGGGTGGACTTGGACATGCTGGTGAGCATGCCGGCCTTGCGGCTGGCGGCGGTCTGCAGCGCCAGCACCCGGTCCGCCCGCTTGTCCTGCCGCCGCCGGACGTTCTCGGCCATGCCCATGGCGGCCACCACCTCGGCATTGCGCAGGCTGCCCTGCAGCTGGTTGGACACCCGGGCCGCCTCGGTGTTGGCGTCCCTGAGGCGCTTGCTGGTGGTGGCCTCGTTGATCAGGGCCAGACTCATCATCACCATGCCGGCGAAGATGCCGGCCACCCCGAACCAGGGGTGGAACATGAACATCACGGAGATGTAGATGGGGAACCAGGGGGCGTCGAAGAAGGCGAAGATGCCGGGACCGGTCAGGAACTGGCGCAGGCCGGTCAGGTCCGAGACCGGCTGCGCGCTGGCGGCCATGCCGCCGCTCATCAGAGCGCTCTTGAACGCGGCGTCCGAGACCCGGTCGCGCAGGCGGGTCTCGATGCGGTTGCTGGCGCCGATGAGGATCATGGAGCGCACCCACTCGAAGCCGCCCAAGGACATCAGCAGGCCCACCAGCAACAGGGTCAGCATCCCCAGGGTCGATATGCTGCCGCTGGCCACCACCCGGTCGTAGACCGTCAGCATGTAGATGATGGGCGTGAGCATCAGCATGTTCACGGCCGCGCTGAACAGGCCGGCGTACAGGAAGTACCGCCGCACGTCCTTCAGGGCGGCCAGCAGCTCCGGGTGCCGGTACGAGGGGCGGGCTTGTTGGGTCGCGGTCGCCATGGGGGCCATTATAAAGCATGCGCGGCGCCTTCGCCCCGCCGGCGCCGGGGTCCGCCCCGGGGCCGCGTCGGACCGGTCTCGCCGTTTCGTTCGCCGGAACCGCCGAGATGCGGGCGGCGCGGCGCATTTCAAGGGCGCCGTGCGGGCGGGCTACAGCTCGCGGGCGCCGTCGGCGCAGGCCTTCATCGCTTGCGGGTCCGTCACCACCAGCCGCGCGGGGCCGTCCCGCCGCACGATCCGCCGGCCCTGCAGGGTCTGGAACACCCGGGTCACGGTTTCGCGGCTGACGCTCAGCATGATGGCGATCTCCATGTGGGTCGGCGGGTGGCGGATCACCGCCTCCCCCGCCCCGTCCCGCTCCGCCTCCGGCACCAGCTGCCACAGCTGGCAGCACACCCGCTGGGCGATGTTGGGCAGCCCCAGCAGCGTGCGCTGGTAGGCCATCCGCCGCACCCGGACCGCCAGCTTGGCACCCAGTGCGCCGGCCACCCCGGGATGCTCCAGCATCACCCCGCGCAGGGCCTTCGCCGGCGCCATCACCGTCACGGAGGCGGCCAGGGCGATCACGTACTCCGGCTGGGGACCTCCGTCGAACAGGACGATTTCCCCGCAGAAGTCGCCCGGTTCGACGAAGTTGAGCCCCACTTCCCGGCCGTCGATGGTGAAGTCCACCCCCTGCAGGCGCCCCTCGAACAGGAAGCAGACCTGCTCGCGCCGCTCCCTGGCCTTGAACACCACGGCCCGCCGTGCGAACTTCTCCACGGCGCTCTGGGCGGCGAGACCCTCGAGCGCGGGGCGGGGCAACGGCTTGAGGACCGCGAACGCGCTGAGCAGCTCGGGGGTGACCACCATGGGCTTCATGGGACCGGCGCGGAGGGGATCCGGGGGCGCGGAC
>CAYSVD010000288.1:0-13575 GCA_964434395.1 uncultured Pseudohongiella sp. | reverse complement strand
TCGGCTCGTATGCGTTCACAGGCGCGTCAGGACGGGGATCCTCCCGCCCCCGAATCCGGGAGACAGGCCCCGGCGTTCCGTCTCTGGGCCGCCTTGGGTCGCCGGGGGGACGGCACTGCCCGTCCCCGCGCTTCCGCCACTTCGATGTCGTCGGTTCCGGGGCGCTTCCCGCGCCGGTCCCTCAGGCGGGCGTTCCGGAGCGGGCCCGCCGCCGGGGCGCTGAAAAGCCGGTCGGCGCGTCGGACTGTCCAGCGCCGTCTCCGTGTCGGCTGCGGTTTGGTGGTGACGGCACGATCAATCTGGGCGCCCGAATCCAGCCCAACACCTGCGTCGCCTGCGTCGAGATGTGGCACACTTGGTGTGAAACGGGCGGTATGCTTGGCGCGAAACAGGCGATGCATTTCAACGCAATCCGGCAATTCGTTCCCTATTCCCTCTTCCGACGTGCCGCGGCTGCCGGGCACCGGGAAGATTTCAGTTCGCGTATTTGCGGGAAAACGCATTCCGGATGTCCCTTTCAGGAAGGGTCATCATCGGCGCACGATCCCTGGTTCGTTGAAATCGCTATCACCCCGCAATGTAACTCCGCCCGCGCTTTTGCAAGACGCGTTGGATTGTATCGACGGCAACCCTTGCATTCGCCGCCTTGGGGGACGCGAAATAGAGTAGATACATTGCATTGTTCTTGGAGTTGACCAGCGGCGCCGGGGCCGAAACATGCGCGAAGACGGATCGAATCCTTTGGGTGATCCATGATTCAACCTCGGAAAAACCTGCTCGTTTCGGCGCGGCGGCGGCGGCCACGTCGAAAATACTTTGTGACTGTCGATGTCCTTCAGGGTACAGGTCTTCCTCCCATGCGTTAGTTCCCAACATTCGATTCAATATTTTTCTAGAACTCTGTTTGATCTCATTTTTGCTTACTTTCATCATTTGCAAAACGGTCAGCCTAGGAAACATCAGCCAAAGGTCGACTTTCCGCGTCGAAGCCGCTTCAACGATGGTCTTCCATCCTATCTTGGCGCCGTGAGGATCGACGAAGAGCACAGCCCTGTCCAACGCTCCCAAGGACGAGCAGAGATTCTTCGTAAATTTGTCCGCTCCCCTGCAGGATATCTTGACCTTCGTGCCCGAGAAGTCCGCTGCCATGCGCCTAATTCCAGCCACGTAATCATCTTTCACGGCATTAAAGTGATGTACGTGAAACCCAGGATCCGTTTCTAAGGCGATGATAGCTGTATCAGTGAAACCATCATCCGGCAAAAGTTTAGGTTGGCTTTTGTCGCGACTTAGCTCGTACCGCCCCATCCCTGCGAACGGCTCGGCGTAATGCCTCGTAAATCGTCGATCCTCCAGTGCTTCACAATAGGTTTTCAAATAATCCTGGAGAATATCAAGCGCCACCCACTTCCAGCCGCCGCTGAATTGTTTTTGTTCTTTGGTCATTGCGTTTCGTTCCCAGCGGATCGACGGACTTGGCATCGAATCTCTTCCAGCCTTCCGCCTATTTCACAACGGCCTTCCACCATTGAATCTTGGCTGCGCGGGGATGCTGCCGTGCTTTTACTCCGGCTCTGCCGAATTTCTCTGAAATGTGCCACCTGTTTCGCGCCAAGCATGCCGCCCGTTTCACACCAAGAGTGCCACCTTTCGGCGCGGGCGACGCAGGGGCAGCAGGGGCCGTGTTTCTACCCCGAATCCTCCTGTTTTGTCCAAGGCGAGTGCAGTTTTCGCATGGATGGTCCGCTCAAGCCGATCCTGTGGGCGTTGTGGATCAGCCGGTCCAGGATGGCGTCGGCCAGGGTGGGGTCGCCGACCAGTCCGTGCCATTCCTCGACCGGCAACTGGCTGGCGATCACCGTCGAGCGGGCGCCGTGCCGGTCGTCCAGAACCTCCAGCAGGTCGCGGCGGTTCTCCCCGGTCAGGCGCGCCAGGCCCCAGTCGTCGATGAGCAGGAACTCGACCTTGGCGAGGCGGGCCAGCTGCTTGGGGTACTGGCCCAGGTCCTTGGCCGCCATCAGATCCCGCAGCATCCGGGGCAGGCGCAGGTACAGGGCGCTGTAGCCTCCCGGCATCCTTTCTGGGCCAGGGCGCAGGCCAGCCAGGTCTTGCCCACGCCGGTCGGTCCGGTGATCAGGATGTTGATGTGGTCGCGGATCCACCGGCAGCCCGCCAGACTCTGAATCAGCAGCTTGTCCAAGCCCCGGGGGCACCTGTAGTTATGGTCCGCCTCGTCCCGTCCCCGTCGCCGTCCGAGACGCAGATCTTCGCTCGCGGCATCGTTCCAAGGCCGCGGCACCCCTCGTCGTTCCAGCGGCGCACGCCGAGGGACCGGTCTCCCACTTCGGATTTTCGGATCCAGGCGGGCCGGGGAATCCCCCATGTCGTATCCGCATGCCGCGACCTGTTCGCCGCGGCGACCACGAACCGCCTGCAGCCTCTACCCTGCGTCACAGCCAGTTCCGAAAGAGGGGATGCGCCCCGCCGGAGGCGTTCCCCGGTGGTCGCCCCCGGCGGGCCCGTGCGCCTGCCCCCGCCGAAGGGCGCGACAAGCCCGCCTGGACGGCTTTCGGCCATCTCCGGGGGCTGCCCTCCCTGCCGACGGGCGCCCCGGCCCGTATGCGCTCACAGGCGCGTCAGGCCGGGGATTCCCCCGCCGACGCCGGCTCCGGGGGGCAGGCCCCGGCGTTCTGCCGCCTTTGGCCGACCCGGTTGCGCGACGGCGCCCCCTGCGGCCCGCCCCGGCCGCCTCTGATCCATGCCACCGTCCCGCCCCCGGGCGGCCTGCGGCTTTCGCGGGACAGTTGGGACGCCGACGTCGGCGGCTGAGGCTTTACATGCGGACGGGAAGCCGCGTCGGTATGCGGCCATACGGCGGCGCGACGGGGCCCCGCTGGCGCCGGCGGTCTTCGCCATCAGCTGTCTCCGGTGCCAGCCTGTCCCTTGGACCAGCCGAACCGCACGGGTTTCGCCTCCGACCGGCACTGCGCGGCCGGCATCGGCGGGGTTGCCGGTCCGCTACGGATGCGGTGCGCCGGGCTCGCCTCCCGCATCTCTTGATCTCCCTCGTCGCCGGGGCGCTTCGCCTTTTCCGCGTCCGTCCAGTTCCCGGCTGATGAGCCTCCGGTTCCCCGCCACGCCAGCTCCAGATCAACGATCCCCGCCGGCGCAGACCACCCGCCGGCATCGGCGCTACCGCCCCAGACCGCCCCAGGCGCCAATACGGACTCTCCGCGGGCGACGTCTGCGGCGTCGGCCCATCCCGCTGGCCATCCTACGGCCAGTCGTCGTCGATACCCGGCCAGCACTTCAGGATCGAAGCCCTCAGCGAAGGATACGCCCTTTCTCGCCCGGCTCCGGGGCGCCAGCCCCCGGAAAGCGGATCGGAGTCCCACACCCGGACGGAAACGGCAGGTCGGCGCATGGAGCGGCGGGACGCCCATGCGGCGCAAGGCGCCGGCGCTGGTTGCCGATGGGGGGCGTCCCGGCCAGCCGTCAGCCTCCAAAGAGCCTGCCTGGTTCCTGTGGTGTCGGTTCCGAAGGGCGGCACACTTGGTGTGAAACCGGTGGCATGCTTGGCGCGAAACGGGTGGCACATTTCAGAGAAATTCGGCAGCTTGGCACGGGATCCACACCGCCCGGGCGCTCCCCGCCCACGGACCGGAATGGAAAGCCGGCCAGTCCCGTCCCGCTTCTCGACCGCTTGGGTCGAAATCGGCCCACGTCCGGCTAAGATCCGCATCCCGATGATCGTCGCCTGTGACGGGGAAACCGCGCCGGGTGCTGGGAACGAAGCGTTGGGGCAGGCTCCGGGGGGCGCGCGGCCCGCGGCGGTGAGTCCCGACGAAACGCGCCTCCCGCGCTATTCTCGGCATCAGACTCGGAGCCCCGCGCCGATTTCCGCCGTGCGGTTGGCGGAAGATCGGCCTCAACCAACCTTCTCAACCCGTCGTTTCTTTCAACACCAACCGATAAGTCGACGGATGAACGGTGAGGTCGCCACGTTCCCGCATCTCTCGCAACGTCGCGCCTGTGATCTCGACCGGGCTGTCATCCAGATTCAAAAGAACCAGCATGTATTTATCCGGATTTTTTTCGGCCATGTTCCAAATCTCAGATTCGATCTGAAGCGCTTCACGCTGGAGGCAGTGCTCCTTCGGCCAGTAGCAGCGAATGACCTCCCCTGATACGGACCTCTGTTCCCACGGGAACAGCCCGCCCAAGGACTTGAAGATTCGGTTTCCTCTACCATCGTGGAAATGGCCATCGCGCTCTTTCTGAAACCCCTGATCCAGAGCAAAACGCTCCATGATGTCAGGTTTGTGTGGTCTATTTTTCCGGTGCGAATTTTGGACCGCTTCATCTCCGCCGCCATACTTTTCCTTATCCCCGTCGTGAAAGTCAGCCTCCGTCGCATCCCCACCGCCCTCTTCGCGGACATGTGCTTCCTCCTTACTCTGAGTATCGTCCGCAGACCCTTGCAAATCTTCCACAGTCTCCGTCTCGTCCCCATTCACGGCAACATTAGAAGCTTCTTTCACGTCTTCCAGGGGTTTCGCCGCGACCTCTCGGTGCGGGACGAGTGTGAAGTGTTCCTCCATATATTCGGTTACAAATGACTCGGGACGTTCGAAGCACAGCTTTATCGCATCCGTGACCTCAGGATTACGGAATGACCGGTCCAACTCCCGAGAAACAACGCGGGCAAGTCTAGCCAGCGGCTTGTCTTCAGCATAGAGGACCCCTTCAGACCAGAACGCATCAACTCGCCGCGGGGTTCCGGCCGGCTTCCCTTCGATGTAGGGAATAATTTCGAGATCCCGGGCCGTCCGCCATTGCGTCTCGGCGAGTTTGCCCGCAAGCTCCCTAATGCGGTCCGTCTCTTCCTTATCCGCCAGTTTGATGCGCCGCAACTCCAGCCCCAGCCGCTTCAGCCATCCGCGCTGTTCCGGACGGTCGGTGTCCGTAGCCTTGCGATGAAACCGCTCCTCCACGTTTGCCGCGAGAAGTGGAATACTCGCGAACGGCGCGGTTTGGACGATTTCAACGCGCAACCCAAGAAAATAGGCGGTTTTCCCTTTCACCCACGGGTGCAGATGTTTCCACTGAATGAGCGGAAGCATAGTAAGCGCATATTTGAATTCTTCAACCGGCCTCCATTCATTCGAAAGGTTTAACCAGTGCCGGCATTCCTCCCAGACACAGGCGCCGTGACGTGCGAGGAGCGAATGGGTCCTGCGCAGATCTCCTTTTGATAGAGGGCCGGATGAGAGCCCCTGCAGCCATCTGATCGCAAGTTCAAGGGTCGGGCGCTCCTCAACACCGATCTTTCGCCACAGGGTGAGATCCCGGACTGAGAAGCGAACCGTCTCCGCGCCAGGCGCGTCTTCCTCATCGGTGCTGATAAAGACGTCAGCTGATGTTTCCCATGTCTCATTTTCCGTCAGGATCAATCGATCCGTCTTGAATGCGGACCTTATAGTGGTGAAGCCGTCTGTTGAGCAATTGTCGATCAACTCATCAAGGCGTCGATACCATTTTTCGAGCTCGTGGACAGCAGGTGATTCAGTCCTTGACAGAGCTTTGATTCGGCTCAACAGTTTTTCAGGACCGGTCGGCGCGCCGCCGACGCCCAATAGTTTCAGCAAAGGCGCTGTGGTCTGATTATCCAGATGCGCATCAACGAACGGCTCGATATCCCTTAATGCTTCAGTCTCTGGCGTCCTGCGCAGAAGGTCGGCGGGTTTTCGCATGACTCCGTGCGTGTCGCGCAGGCAGTTCCTTTCCCGCAGTTTAAGTATCCACTCGGGAACCAGGCCAGCGCGCACCACATAACGCTCGTGGCCGTTTTTAGATTCCTCAACGACCGTGCCGGTCATCGACCCGGACCAGAACCGTTGCGGACCCGACAAGATTCTCTCCATGATCCCGCCCCACACAGTGTCGTCTCCTTCTGCAATGCTCTCCCAGTGCCTCCAAATGTTCTCTTCAAAATCCCAGTCGGAGATATGGAACAGCGGATCTTTGTAGCGATGTTCGAAAGCGCCGGAGAATTGCCGTCGTTTCATTTCCCTCTCCGCGGCGTCCAAAGATAGGCGATACCCTGATCTGGTCCGGACGAGGGGCACGAAGTCGTGCAGACCCGAACGCCCGCTGGATATCCATTGCCGCCACTCTTCCCTCGAGCAGGAAGTGAACGCCTTCAGATAGTCGGGGTGCAGAAGGTGGCTTTCGGACCATTCTTCAGGGAGAAGGAGGTCTAAAACCCCGTCGTCATCCACAAGAATCGTCATTTTTGCTGGCCGCAACTTGCAGTCTTTACAGACGAAGCAGAATGCGGCGCTCACGTTCGCGTTGAGTTTGGCCGTGATCTGCGCTATGCGTACAGCATCCGAAAGGGTTTTTGCCTTATCCTGGAAAAAATCCGCGGCGACCCGGGCCATTATCTTGCCGGTATCGCTGGCCTCGTCCAGAGATATGGCTTCAAGCACGGCACCGGCGGCATTTACCTGCTTGACAAGTTTCGCATTATCGTCCCGTTCGGCGATCCGGCACTTCTCCGTTAGAAAACGCAACCAGTTCTGGCTCAAAACGGAGAGCCTGTCCCCAAGAAAGCGCCAGTCGTCCTCGCTGGGCACGAGTTTCTTCTCCCCCAAGCGCACCGTCTCGTCGGCCGCATGGAGAACGTCTTTTCCCTGCACTGGTACAATGCGAAGGTTTTCCTCGCCACCAATGTGGCCGTAACCAGCGACCGCCGGCGCGATGTAGGCCCACAAACTCAGAAGCCTGCTCCATCCTTCGGGCTTGGGGAGTCGTTTGGTCCGCAGGACGTTCAGGACGCCATCAAGGTCGATTTCCTCAATGAGGCCCCAGTTCAGCAGATTTCGCCGATTGCAGTTCAAGACATGGCGGGAGAGGGCCGGCCTGCCGTCGTCGTCGAAGAGCGCCGTCGCCTGCGCGCCTGGCCAGGCATCCAAGACCGGCCGGGGGAGAATGACGCTCTCCCGTTGAGCGACGAGTCGTCCGTCTTCCGTAAGCAGCAGCTTCTCTCCTTGAATGACCTTGGCGAACGCCTTCCGGACAATCTCGCCGCACACGCCATCCAATGACCCATCGCCGCATTCCGCATTCGGCATCAACCCGTAGGCCCACGCCCGCTCGGCCGGATTTGAGTCCGGCTGCCGCAGCCATTGAAGCATTACATCCGCCGCGAGCTTGCCCGCGCGCGCCAACAGCCACCTGTTCGTTGGCGAGGTTCCGGGCGACTTGATTTTGTTGCGCGATGGATCCTGTATGAACGGGGCGTTGCATGCGAATGGAAGGGATGTCTTAACGCCCGTCGGCAGCACCACATACAAGCGGCCTTCGGCGCCGAGGACGATCTCGACGGAGCACGGCGGAAAATCGGCGCACTCGTCGATGCCGAGCATGCGCTCTTCCTTGATTTCCGCCAGAGCCTCCTTCGGGAACGGAGCAGGCGCCGAGCGCGCTATCAAGTAGGGATCTTCCGCATCTTCGTGCAACGCCATCCACACCGTGTCTTTCACCGGACCCGGGCCGCAACTGCCCCAATGCAACTCGTCTTCACCTACTTGAATTCGACGTATGCTCTTGAAAAATAGAAGCGAAACCGGACTCTCAAGCCACTCCTGCAGGCTCCTCTCGACCTCATCCCGTTTATGAGGATCTGGGGCGACGACGCGAACCGTCGTAAAGCCGTCTCTTCGCCCGCATCCGTTTGTCCATTTCGGTTCGGTGAACCGGTCCCGGTCGAAAGCGACGGACAGCGTAGGCGTGAGCAGTTCCACCCGATCGCCTAGGCTGAAGGTGCTTTTAAAGCCGATCCCGCGAAATCCGATCGTATGCAGCGCCCGCTTGTTCGAGTAGCCAAAGCGGCAGAGAGACTCGAAGTGCTCCTCTGTAAAATCTTCGCCGTCGTGCTCAAAAACAAACGTATCTTCTTCGATTCTGATAATCGCCTGCGTCGCTCCAGCATCATCCGCGTTTTGCAAGAGTTCGGAAACCACGTGACGCGGGCTTTGAACCTGCTTGAACAATTGCCGCCACGGAGCCGCGAGTTCCGGGTCGCTCTCCAACTGCTCCCATCGATCCGCTGTGCGTTGCCGGATCGGTTCAAAATAAGCCGGGCGCGGATTCATTCGGGCGCCTCGGACTTGTTTAGAAGGTGCTTTAATTCAAACTGCTGGGCCGTCACCCCAAAGGCGGGCTCGACATCGAAGGGCCGCCGGACATAGCGCGGCTCATGGACATGGATCCGGCCGTTTGGGCCGTTTCGATCGACCCGCACGATCGCGAGGATGTGGTCGTCGGGCTTGTTCAGCGACGTGATGATCTCGTTGCGGGTCACCATGATCGTGTCCGCCCGCTCGTCCCGACCCTTCACTTCGATAAAGCGCTGAGTTTTCGTTTGAGGATTGAGCGACAGGATGTCGTAGCCGATTTTCATGCCGGAGACGTCTTTCGGCTCGTTGCCGAGTTTCCGTTCGGTTTCCATAACAGCATCCATCGCCATCAGTTCGATCTCGCGTCGGCTCGCGCCGTTCACCCCGCCGCCGTTTTTCTTATCGAGCAGTCCCTGCGGGACGACGATCAGCCCTCCGCGGACGACCGGAGCGCTTGCCCCGATATTCTTCTCCTGCGCCAACAGTTCCATTCGTCGCCTGAGCCGGTGCGCCAAATCTTCCGCGCGCCGCCGCGCATTCTCCCAGCCCAGACGTGTTTTTTGGCCTGCATCAGCCAATTCTTTTAACTCGATCGCATGGGAATTCCAGTAGTCGATTTCCCTCTTGAGACGGGACTGGACCTCCTTTTCAGTTTTTTCGATCTCAGGCAGACGCCGGTTTTTGACTTCTTTGAGATGCTCTTGGCCCAAGCCTACAATCGCGAATTTTTTGACCTCGGACTCAAGATCCCCGGACAGCCAGCGTCCTTGCAGTTCGTCTTTCACCGCTGAAATCTCTTCTGTCGCGGCCGCCCTCAGATTCAGATGCGGCGCGATGCCGGCGCTGAAGACCGCGCCGTCCTCCCGAATGCCCGCGAACTGGAGCCTTCGAGAGATCGTCTGGCTGGCGCCGGATCGCATCCTTCGCCCGTCCTGGATGCTTTGCTCCATCAGGAATATCGCTTGGATATCTTCGCCCGGATCGCATTCATCCACCATGACGGCGCCCAGTTTCATCAGGTCGCCGTGCTGCTCCCGCACGATGCTGATAACCGCATCCAAGAGCGGATGCCCCGGGCATATGAATTCAGCCACCGGCTGTTGATTAATGTACTCCTTTTCAAAGCAGATGCGCTCGAAACGTTTCTGCACCGGCGCTCCGGTTCCAATCTGCCTGTCGCGCTCCCTTATGCGGACGGGAACAAGCGGAATCTCAAAGCGACCTTCCTCTCGACGCTTGATGCGCCCCCCGAGACGCCTGAAGGCTTCCATGAAAAAACTTTGAACGTGATGCGGCTGCAGGCGCTGCGCATCCGCCCGCTCCATCTCCAGCCGGATTTCCTCGACCTTGGACTCGGGCATCATGTCGTTGGTCAGTTTGCCCCGCTTCAGAAGCTCTTCAATATGCTTGTAGTCGACCGCATCGTCGATCTTCTCGAAAAGCCTGGCCTGCGCCTCCTCGCTTTCGCCGTATTGAATCGCCTCCCACAGCAACTCCTTAAGCGATGTGCCTTCAAACGGCTCCTTTCCCAGCACTTCGTAGACCCTTCCGCCGAGGGCGTTTCGGGCCGCTTCGAGTTTCTCGAGCAACCGCGCATAGACCTCGCCCTCCCGCGTGTCGGCGGCGACGAGATTCCACAAATGACAGACCTCCGTCTGTCCGATGCGATGGATACGGCCGAACCGCTGTTCGATCCTGTTCGGGTTCCAAGGCAGATCGTAGTTGACCATCAGGTGGCCACGCTGAAGGTTTACGCCTTCGCCAGCGGCATCGTTCGCCACCAAGACCATCAGATCGCGGTCCTGCATGAAGCGCTTGATCACCTTGCGCCGTTCTTCGCGGGTCACGCCGCCGTGGATCACGTCCACGCTTTCCGGCTTGCCCAGTTGCGCCCTGATCCTGTCCGCAAGGTAGTAGAGCGTGTCTTTCGCCTCCGTGAAGATAATCAGCTTCCTGCGGTTGCCGTCGCCGTCCGCCATCAAATCGTCATCAAGAATCTTGCTGAGCTCCAGCCACTTGGTGTCTTTGCCGGACCGCAAGACGCGAGACGCTTGCCGCTCCAAGCCCCCAAGCGTCTCGACTTCCATCTGGAGCTGCTCTATGGTTTCCGCCGTCGTCGCGCTTGTCGAAATCACTTCTTCGAATTTCTCAACCTCCTCCTCGCCGAATTCGTCGATGTTTTCAAGCTGTTCACCGCCGAGGAATCCGCCTTCACCGATGCGGACGGGTTTTTTGCCTCGCGCAATGAGCCTCGCTTCGGCCAACTCGTTCTCCAGCCTTTCACGGCGGCGTTTCAGGGACTGGTGAATCGCCGCCGGGGACGAAGCCAACCGACGTTGGAGAATCTGCAATGCAAAGCCGATATTGTGCTTCTTCTTTGCGTTGTCCTCCGCGAACCGCTTGACCCGATTCATCTCCGTTCGCACGTATTCCGTCACTTTTCCGTACAGCGAGGCCTCATCATCGGAGAGTTCGTATTTCACGGTATACGCCTTCCGCTCCGGGAAAAGGCTGGTTCCGTCGAATTTCAGCAATTCCTCCTTGGTCAGGCGGCGCATCATGTCCTGAGTGTCGGCATAATGGACGCCGTCGCGGAAGCGGCCCTCGAACCGGTCGCCGTCGAGCAACGCCATGAAAAGTTGAAAGTCCTCTTCTTTGCCGTTGTGCGGCGTCGCCGACATCAGCAGTAGATGGCGGCAAATCCGGCCGAGCTTCTGGCCGAGCAGATGGCGCTTCGTGTATTTCACTTCACCGCCGAAGTAGCCCGCCGACATGCGGTGGGCCTCGTCCGCGATGACCACGTCCCACTCGTCCGAATGGACAAGTTTTTCCTGAAGCTCCTCGTTGCGGGACAACATGTCGAGCCGGGCGATCAAATGGTTTCGGTCGTTGAATGGGTTTCCGGAGCGGGAATTTTCAATCATGTCCCGGCTCAAAATGTCGAATTCCAGATTGAATTTCTCGCCGAGCTCGTCCTGCCACTGCTCCACGAGACCGCCCGGCACCACGATGAGGCATCGCTCCAGGTCGGCCCGGGCGATCAACTCCTTGATCAGCAACCCCGCCATGATCGTCTTTCCGGCCCCTGGGTCGTCGGCGAGCAGGAAACGCAAAGGCTGTCTTGGCAACATCTCGCCATAAACGGCCGTTATCTGATGCGGCAGAGGCGATATCCGGCTTGTGTGGATAGCCAGAAACGGATCGAAATGATGGGCCAGCTTTATTCGATGGGCCTCAATAACAAGACGGAGCGTTTCTCCATCGGCATCAAACGACCATGACCGTCCTGCCGAGACGATTTTAAATGTATGTTCTTCATCGCGGTAAACGACGCGATCCTTGACGCCTCCGTGCGCATCTTCGAAAACCACCTTCACCGCCTGGTCGCCGTACCATTCGACGTTGACGACTTTAACGGTTCCAAGAGACGCCAGACCTTGCACCGAGGCGCCAGCCTTCAGGTCTTCTAGTTTTGCCGTCTTGGTTTCGGTCATTATGGCGCTCCAATCGCTCTCTCTTGTTTTTCACTAAAAAGGTCGAGAAAGAGGCAGTGCTATCTCAAGGCATTTGGCAATCCAACTGGTTCCCAACACTATCAGAGCAATTCCAAGAGCAGTTAGAATCCGAAAAGCCAAAAATCTTCTCCTTTCCCGGTAGTCTGCGCTGGAATCTTGTTTCTCGACGCTCAAAAATCCCTCATGGGCGTGAAACAGTGTTGAGTAGTTACGCAGACATTTCGCAAAAATATCATCTCCGTCGGAAGGCCGCAACTGACCCATTACTTTTTGTTGGATTTTCGTGGCATCTTTGTGATCAGCCTTCAGAGATGCGGCAACGGTTAGTTTGACTGCCTTGGAACAAAGATTCCGAAGATATTCTTCGTATTCATCTGGTTTAATGATCCTTTCTCTATACTGGAGCCCCGCTTTATATTCTTTCACTGAAGAGTTCCGTCTTTCTCTAAGGTATTTAGTCATAACAAGTCACCGGCGGTTAGTGCTGGTTCTGAGTGACGGATGATAACAGGTCTGCCGAATTTCATTCAACCTTCCACTTGCACCTTCCACTTGCACTCCGGCCGACTCATCCTTCTCTCGGGGGGAGCCGGACCGAGGGATAGGTTCGGGACGGGCGCCCCGTCCGTTCAATGCTGGACAACGACGGGATGCCCCCCCCCCCTGGATTCTATCGCGGGCCGGGATTTGGCCGCGGGGGCCGTCCCCGCTTTGGTATGCCTGTCCCATGCTGGTCCAGCGGGGCGGTAGCTACAACTTTCCGCGGTCCAGACCGGCCGCCGGGGCCTGACTTGGTTGCCCGATCTCGCCCAGCACCTGTTGCCCTGTGTTGCAGCGGCCCGAAAGGCGGGGTGCGCCCCGCCGGGGGCGCTCCCCGGCGGCCGGCGGCCGCCGCCCCCGCCAGGGCACCACAAGCCCGCTGGGCGGCTTTCGGCCATTTCCGGGGAGTTGCCCCTCCAGCCGACGGGCGTTCCGGCCCGTACGCGCTCACAGGCGCGTCAGGACGGGGATCCGCTGCCGCCACTGGCTCCGGGACACAGGCCCCGGCGTTCCGCCCCCGGGCCGCCGGGGGGACGGCACCGCCGTCCCCGCGCTTCCGCCGCTTCGATGCATGCCGGTTCCGGAGCGTTCCCCTCGTAGGTTCCTCGGGCGGGGCGTTCCGGGGCGGCGGCGGTTGCGCCGAGCGTCGAGGCCGGCCGGTGCTTAAACCGCGCCTTCGACCTGTACCTGTCATCCAGCCGGTATGACGGCGGCGGAAAACGGAAAACGACGGGTGGCGCAGCTCGGCGGAGGGGTCGTCCGGGCGCCGCCGCCGACTTGCTCGCACGGGGCACTGCCATTCCGCATCTCTGAGAGCTGGGGCCAGGCGGATCCCCCCGGCCTTGACGTACATCCTGGCCCGGTTCCGGGAGGCCGGGCCGCGGGCGCCGTCCCCGCCAGGGCGCACCCGTCCCACGCTGATCCAGCGGCACGGCGGCGACAGCTCCCCATGGGGTCGTCCCGGTCGTCTCCGGTCCATGCCGGCGCATGGGGCTTGCATGCGGACGGGAAGCCGTGCCGGCGCGCGGACCGCAGCAACGCGACAAGGCGTCCGCCGGGACCGACGCGACGGGAGCGGCGTCCCGCCGTCGGAACGCCCCGCCCTTTCAGGGTCTGGCGGGGGCACCCGAGCGGTGCCTGGACGACGAACGGCCGGCCCCAAGCGGCGATTCCGGCCCATGGACGCCTGCGGCCGGGGCGGCGGCCGAGCCTCGTCTGCCGCCCCCGCCTCGCGGACAGCCGTGTTCCGGCGATGAACGGCTCCGCCTGGGCATCAGGCTCTTCTCGGGCCTCGCGGCGCGGTCCGGCAAGCCATCCACCGCGGGGACGGGACCGGC
>CAYSVD010000287.1:0-4390 GCA_964434395.1 uncultured Pseudohongiella sp. | reverse complement strand
GCTGGGGGAGGTCAGGAAGGAATACTGCGAGATCCTGCGCCGGGCGGACGCGATCTTCATCGAGGAGCTGCGGCGGGCGGGGGTCTACGACCGGGTCAGCCAGGCCTTCGCGGTGTTCATGCCCGTGAAGTCAGTCGGCGTGACGGGGGACGCGCGCCGCTACGCCTGGGTGATCGCGCTGCGGGCGGTGGAGACGGTGGATTTCATGACGGCGCGGTGGGCCCGGCTGGATCCGGAGCTGCTGGAGTCCGTCTCCGGGCGCATCATGAACGAGATCGCGGAGGTGTCGCGGGTGGTCTACGACGTCTCGAGCAAGCCGCCGGCGACGATCGAGTGGGAGTAGCGGGAAGGGCGGCGAGGAGGGCGGGGGCGGTCCCGCGCGGCGGCCCGAAGAGGCGGTCCGGGAGCGGGAGGCCGGCGCCGCGGGCCGCGCAGGGCATGCCGGACGGCGCCGGACGCTGGGACGGGAGGCCGCCCGCCGGGAGGCCGCCCGCCGGGCGAAATCGCGGAGCCGATGGTTTATGATGCGCGGGACGGATCGCTGGCCGCCCGCCGGCGCGCCATGTGGAAACGAGAGGTCGCCACCATGAAATCCTCCCGGCTCGACCGTATCGTGTTGCGCGGGTACAAATCCATCCGCGAGTGCGATTTGGAGTTGAGGGATCTCAACGTTCTGGTTGGCTCGAACGCATCGGGAAAGTCGAATTTCATGGGCTTTTTCCACATGGTGCGGCAAATCTTCGAGAAAAACCTCCAGCTCCATGTCGCGAAGCAGGGAGGTCTCGATGCGTTGTTGCACTTCGGCGGGAAAGAGACCGAGCGCATTTTCGCCGAACTGCATTTCGGCGAAAACGGATACAAGTTTTCCTTGGAGTCCACAGGGGATTGCCGCTTGGTCTTCGCGTCGGAGCAGCTGTGGCGGAAAACGCGCGACGGTGAAAGCCTTACCGAGGATTTGGGACGCGGACACTCCGAAACCAAGGCGGACGGCGCCGCAGATCGAATTGGGGACTTCGTGACGTCGGCTGCGAGCGACTGGCGCGTGTATCATTTTCATGACACAGGCGACAGCGCGTTGCTCAAACGGATGCATGGCATCAACGACAATCTTTATTTGCGTCCGGACGCCGCCAACCTGGCGGCGTTTCTGTATTTGCTGAAAAACCAATTCCACTCCAGTTACGAAAGAATCACAATGACGGTTCAGCAGGCGGTCCCATCGTTTGGCGACTTCATCCTGCGGCCCCACCCAGGAAATTCAGAACGGATAGCATTGGAGTGGAGGCACAGACGCCGGGATAACCCATTCACGGCCAGCGCGCTTTCAGATGGCGAATTGAGATTTATTTGTCTGGCGACCGTGCTGTTGCAGCCCAAGGAACTTCGGCCCGCCACGATCATCATCGATGAGCCCGAGATCGGCCTGTCGCCTTATGCGCTTCATTTGTTGGCGTCGCTGACGTGCGAAGCGGCCGAGACCAGTCAGGTGATTATTTCGACTCAATCCACGGACTTTCTGGATGACTTTTCTCCCGAGGATACTGTTGTGGCGGCAAGGGAGGAAGGGCATACAACTATTAAAAGGCTGGATACAAAACGACTTAAGGGCTGGTTCAAAGAGTATTCGCTGGGAGAGCTTTGGTACAAGAATATTCTGGAAGGGGAGTTGACCGAATGACGAAGACGTATGATGTATGCGAGGAAGGGCAGGAGCTCAAAAACCTGCCGTCACACCGTTCAGCGCATGAATTTTTCGTTGAAACCATGTCTTGCCCGCAAAGGGAGGGAGGGCGGAAAGGGGTAGAACGGATATTTCAGGATGCGTTGCGCTGCCTTGCGCAACAAAACCTGATCGCCAGCGCTATGACAGCGGACCAGGTTTCCGGCGCTGGAAGATCGTCGAGTCGACATGCAGCAGACGGGGTGGAAACAACGCAACATCGGCGCTCGCTGAAGCAGGAAACAGAAGGAGAAAAGAATGAACCCCATTCAACTTGATCGTATCGTGTTGCGTGGATACAAATCCATACGCGAGTGCGATTTGGAATTGAAGAACCTGAACGTTCTGGTCGGACCGAACGGCGCGGGAAAGTCGAGCTTCATAGGCTTTCTCTGCATGATGATGGAGTTGTTCGAAAAGAACCTGCAGCATTATGTCGCCATGCAAGGGGGAGCCGATCTGCTGCTGCACTTCGGGAAGAGGAATTCCGAGAGCATATCCGCCGAACTATATTTCGGTCCCTATGGTTATAAATGTTCTCTGAGGCCAAACCTTCAGGACCGCCTGCTGTTCTCGCCAGAAACCTTGTGGTGGGAATCGGAAGGTGACCTGCATGTCGGATCGGATCATTGCGAGACGGTGGCGGAAGATGCCGACAAGACGGAGCTGAAGCGGCATGTAATCCACGCAATCAAACAATGGCGCGCGTATCATTTTCATGACACAGGCGAAACCGCGCCGATCAAGCGGATGCATGGAATCAACGACAACCTTTATCTGCGTCCGGATGCGGGAAATCTTGCGCCATTTCTATATTTGCTAAAACACAATCACCATCCCTACTATGAGGGAATTGTAAAGATCATTCAACAGGTCGCGCCGTTTTTTGGCGAATTCCTCCTTCGCCCCCACCAGGAAAACCCTAGCATGATACAGCTGGAGTGGGTGGAGAAATACCAGAAGTTTCCATTTCCAGCCAGCGCGATCTCGGATGGCACATTGAGGTTTATCTGCCTGGTCACGGCGCTGATGCAACCCGAAGAATTCTGCCCATCCGCCATCATCATCGATGAACCTGAGCTTGGTCTGCATCCTTATGCAATAAGCGTTCTTGGAGGATTGTTGCGATCAGCTTCCAAAACCTGTCAAGTAATAATCGCCACTCAATCGGCCACCTTGCTCGACGAATTTGATCCTGAGGACGTAATCACGGCTAATATGACAGACGGGCTGACAACTTTTGAAAGGCGGACCTCTAGCTCTCTGAAAGAATGGCTTGAAGATTATTCGCTGGGAGAGCTTTGGCGAAAGAATGTGCTGGGGGGAGGACCTGCCGAATGATACGAGTGTATGTTTTATGTGAAGGACAGACGGAAGGCGAATTTGTCCGAAGCATCCTGAACCCTCATTTCAAGGGCATGAGCATTGATATGAGCGCAATTATCTTCCGCACAGGTCCGCGAGGCAAGGGGGGAATAACAACCTACCAGAAAATGAAGAGGCAGATTGTAACGGAATGCAAAAGGCACAGACGAGCCAAAGTGACGGTTTTGTGGGATCTGTATCCTTTGCCTTCGGACTTTCCTTTTAAGGAAACAGTAACAGGAAATCCTGAGCAGAAGGCCAAGGCGGTAAAACAAGCGCTTAAGGATGACATTAATCTCTCCAACTTTATTCCCAATATTGTTGTTCATGAGTTCGAAGGACTGTTGTTCAGCGATCCCGTTGTCCTTGGCAAAGTGGTGATCGGAAAGAACAGAAAAGCGGTAGAGCGGCTGGTTGCCGTGAAGGAAAAATTTCCGACGCCGGAACACATTAATGATGGGCCAACGACAGCTCCATCGAAGCGAATTATCAAGGTTATTGGAAAATACGATAAAGTTACGGTTGGGGCGCAAACCGCCATGCGGATAGGGTTGGACACCATACGCCGCAAATGCCCGGTGTTCGACAGCTGGGTTAGGGAAATCGAGAATTTGTCAAAAGATCGATGCCAAGAAAACGTTGGTCAAAGCTCCTGAACTTCCGCCCGAAAGATGATTGCGATAAAGATGTGAAAGCCGCGACATCTGTGCATCTATCGCCACATGGCGGCGGGTCGGCAAATCGCCAACCAAAAAGCGTTTCGTGAAAAATTGAACTTGAAACTCTCTTGACCATATTATTCTTGTTCTTCGGATGGTCGGTTGACCGGCAAGGGCGATGTATTTTCAACCGAGCTTCATTGTTGGGGAACCATCGCGGCCGATGATTGAGAACCCTCTCGAAGGCGTCGTTATCGGAGCTGGATGGGTAAACGCCCGATCTGGATCTGACGCGATGTCGGTACCGGGAAACGGTTCACTATCACGCATAGATGTTCCGCGAGTCTGGCGGCGAGCCACTTCGGGGAAGTCACTCGGCGATTCTGTAAAACCGTCTTCCCACCGAGACGACTTTGCGCGCCCGCCGTCCGGCAAAGGTGGCGGCGTCTTGCGTTCCCGTGCGCAACCTCCACATCAGCGCTGGCCAAGGGCGGTTTGTCCGCTGCGCGGGTCATCAGGGCAGGCTGTCTCGGCGCAGGATTGGACGGTGTTGGGGACAACGCCATCCGTATGTCGCTTGGATGAACCAACAACCGCTAGGTATAGAGAACCGCCGGACCGGCAGGCTGATCGCGGTGGGCGGGCA
>CAYSVD010000286.1:0-11039 GCA_964434395.1 uncultured Pseudohongiella sp. | reverse complement strand
TTTTTTCAATATGGCATCGTGCGGTCATGGTCGGCCTCGCTTGCTGTGAGTCTTCACCTGTCAGGTGAAGGGGAAAGTTGCCTAACCTATCGGACCGTCAAGAATTATCTTTAGTTCCCGGTTTCTATGGGGGGATTTGGGTACCTGGAATCCGCCGGCGGGCGGGCTCCGGCCCTTGTCAGCATCCGCGCCGCCTTGCCGCGCCTTCCGGGGCCCGCCAGGCTCAGCGGAGTCCGGCCCTTGTCGTCGGCGGCGTTCACGTCGGCGCCCGCATCGATCAGCATCCGCATCGAGGCGGGAGGTGCATGGCAGACCGTTTTGTGCAACGGAGTCCGGCCGGCGCCGTCGGCCGCGTTCGGGTCCGCGCCCGCATCGATCAGCATCCGCATGATCTGGGTCTTCTCCGGCCCGATCGCGAGATGCAGCGGAGTCCAGCCATTTTCACCGTCGACGGCGTTCACGTCGGCGCCCCCCGCGATCAACGCGCGCACCGTTTCGGGTGATGCCCCGTCATCCGCCGCGAAATGCAACGCGGTCGCGCCGTAGCGGCCAGCGGCGTTCACGTCGATGCCCGCATCGATCAGCGCGCGCGCCGCTTCGGGCGATTCAACATCCTCCAAAGCGAGATGCAACGCGGACCCGCCCTTGCTGTCGGCGGCGTTCACGTCGGCACCCGCCTCCGCCAGCGCCCGCACGGTTTCGGCGTGGTTCATGTAAGCCGCGTAACCCAGCGGAGTCCATTCTCTCTCGCCGACCGCATTGGGGTCGGCGCCGGCATCGATCAGCATCCGCGCCGCTTCGGACCGTCCCTCCCCGACAGCCGCGTGCAGCGGAGTTTCGCCCTTGCTGTCGGCGGCGTTCACATCGGCGCCCCCATCCAGCAGCGCGCGCAGAACCTCGATGTCTCCATTGCTGGCCGCGACATGCAGCGGAATCCAGTTCTCGACGTAGGCGGCGTTCACATCGGCGCCCGCCTCGACCAGCAGGCGCGCCGTTTCGGCCTGTCCCTCGTCGGCCGCGCCGTACAACGGGGTCCTGCCGGCGCCGTCGGCGGCGTCCACCTCGGCGCCCGCATCCAGCAGCGTCCGCACCGCCTCGGCGTTTCCCCTGACGGCCGCCGTCATCAGCGGGGTCGTGACTCTCTCCTCGGCGGGCAACTTCGCCAGGTGACGCATCGCCCTGTCCTTTTGCACCGCTTCGAAGCTCTTCGCCGCGCCGTCCGGCCCGTACAAGGCCACCCTGGCGTTCACGTCCGCCCCAGCCCTGATGAGCGCGGACAGCGCGTCATGGTCGCCGCGCTCCACCGCATCGATGAGCGCCTTGCCGTTTTCCTCTGACGCCACAGGGAGATCCTCCAGGCGATTGGGTACGGCGGCGGATTGTCCCCCGGCGCGGCGGGAAATGACAGCCTGCGGCGGGGCCGTGTGGCGGCGGGGCCGTGTCGGGGCCAGCCCGCCGGGCGAACGCGTGCCATCCCCCGCGCGGCCGGGAGCGCCCGCCGGCCCGCGGCCGCGTCCGGAGCGCCCCGGCCTGGAAACCTGCGATAATCAGTTGCCGCCCCGGCCGGCGCCGCCCATGAAGCCCGCACCCGCCCAGTCCGACCCCGAACCGGCCCGGCCCGCGGCCGGCAAGGGTCTGGCCGCCGCCACCGGCACGGTCGGCGCCATGACCCTGCTGTCCCGGGCGCTGGGCCTGGTCCGGGACATCGTCATCGCCCGGGTGTTCGGCGCGAGCGACGCGGCCGACGCGTTCTTCCTGGCCAACAAGATCCCGAACTTCATGCGCCGGCTGTTCGCCGAGGGCGCGTTCAGCCAGGCCTTCGTCCCGGTGCTTTCCGAATACCGCGCCCGGCGCTCGCCGGAGGAGGTGCGGGGCCTGCTCGGCGCCGCGGCGGGCAGCCTGGGCGCTTTCCTGCTGGCGCTGACGGCGGCGGTGGTGGCGGCCGCGCCCTTCCTCGCGGTGCCCATCGCCTGGGGCTTCACCGACGAGCCGGCCAAGTTCCAACTGTTCGTGGACATGCTGCGCGTCACCTTCCCGTACCTGTTCCTGATCTCCATGACGGCGCTGTGCGGCGCGGTGCTCAACAGCCACGACCGTTTCGCCGTGCCCGCGTTCACGCCGGTCCTGCTGAACGTCTCGCTGATCGCCTGCGCGCTCGCGCTGGCCCCGAGGCTGCGGGAGCCGGCCATGGCGCTGGCCTGGGGGGTGCTGATCGCCGGCGTGGTCCAGCTGGGCTTCCAGCTGCCCTTCCTGGCCCGGCTGCGGTTGTTGCCGCGGCCGGTCGTCGGCGGCTTCCACGAGGGGGTGGCCAGGATCAAGAAACTGATGGCGCCCGCGCTGTTCGGCGTCTCGGTCAGCCAGATCAACCTGCTGCTGGACACCTTCATCGCCTCCCTGCTGGCGTCCGGCAGCGTCTCGTGGCTGTATTTTTCCGATCGCCTGATGGAGCTGCCGCTGGGCGCCATCGGCATCGCCATCGGCATCGCCGTGTTGCCCAGCCTTTCCCGCCAGCACGCCCGGAACTCCATGGCGGCGTTCACCGCCACGCTGGACTGGGCTTTCCGGGTGACCTGCCTGGCGGCGGTTCCCGCCACGCTGGGGCTGATGCTGCTGGCCGAGCCGCTGCTGGTCACCCTGTTTTACAACAGCAACTTCACCGAGACGGACGTGGCGAACACGGCGGCGAGCCTGCGCGCCTACGCGGCGGGGCTGCCGGCGTTCATGGCGATCAAGGTGTTCGCCCCGGGCTACTACGCGCGGCAGAACACGGCCACGCCCGTGCGCGTCGGCGCGATGGCCATGGGCGCCAACATGGTCCTGAACGTGGCGTTCTACCTGAACGGCCTCGCCCACGTGGGACTGGCGCTGGCCACCTCGCTGGCCGCGGCGCTCAACGCCGGCCTGCTGCTGGCGGGGCTGCGGCGCGACGGGGTGTTCCGGTTCCAGGCCGGCTGGCTCCAGTACGGCGCCCGCCTGCTCGCGGCCAACCTCGCCATGGCCGGCATGCTGGCCGCCTTCAGGGGGGACTGGCGGGCGTGGCTGGACTGGACCGAGGCGGAGCGGGCGCTGGGGCTCGCCGCCTTGGTGCTGGGCGCCGTCGCGCTGTACGCCGCGGCGCTGGCCGTCGCCGGCCTGCGCTGGCGGGACGTCCACCGATGAGGGCGGACGGCCTGATGGCTCGGGGCGTCTTGGCGTTGTCGCTCGCCCTGGCGGCGGGCGCCCGGGCCGCCGTCCCGGAGACGGAATGCGTCGTGTTGCTGCACGGCCTGGCGCGCGGACCGGACTCCCTGGCGAAGCTGGAGCGGAAGCTGGACCGCGGCGGCTTCGACGTGGTCAACATCGGCTACCCGTCCCGCAGGCGGGGCGTGCGGGAGCTGGCCGACGACGCGGTGCCCCGGGGCCTGGCCGGATGCCGGGAGCGCGGGGCGGCGCGCGTGCATTTCGTGACCCACTCCTTGGGCGGCATCCTGGTGCGCCATTACCTCCAGCGCCGCGCGGTCCCCCGCCTGGGGCGGGTGGTGATGCTGGGTCCGCCCAACCAGGGCGCGAGGATCGTCGACCGCCTGCGCGGCGCGCCCGGCTTCTCCCTGCTGGGACCGGCCGGGATGCGGCTGGGCGCCGGGCCCGACGGCGTCGCCGCCGAGCTCGGCCCGGCGGAGTTCGAGCTGGGCGTGATCGCCGGCGACCGCGACATCAATCCTCTAAGCCCGATCCTCATTCAGGCGCCGAACGACAGCATCGTGTCGGTGGCGAGCACCCGGGTCGAGGGCATGGACGCGCACATCGTGTTGCCGGTCATGCACACGGTCATGATGCGCGACGACCGGCTGATCGACCACGTCATCCACTTCCTGAAGACCGGCGCGTTCATGCCGCGGTGACGGACGGCGCGGGCGCGGCGTCCGGTCTTTGAACCGGGGCGGGCGTTCCAGCATAATCCGTCCCTTCACCCGCCGGAAAGGCTCATGGGCAAGCGCACCCGGGAAATCCACAACCTGCACATCGTCGGGCACGAGGAGCTGCCGCCGCCGGACGCGCTGAAGAAGGAGTTCAGCCTCAAGGGCGGGGCGCTGGAGACGGTGGTGGCGGGCCACCGCGCCGTGAAGGGGGTGCTGGACCGGAGGGATCCGCGGCTGATCGTGGTGGTGGGGCCGTGCTCCATCCACAACCCCGACGAGGCGATGCAGTACGCCCGGCTGCTCAAGCCGCTGGCCGACGAGCTGGCCGGCGAGCTGCTGGTCCTGATGCGCGTGTACTTCGAGAAGCCGCGGACCACGGTGGGATGGGAGGGGCTGATCTACGACCCGCATCTCGACGGCAGCCACCGCATCGGCCACGGGATACGGATCGGCCGCCAGCTGATGCTGGACATCAACGGGCTGGGCCTGCCCGTCGCGATCGAGGCGCTGGACCTGATCTCGCCGCAGTATCTGCAGGATCTGGTGTGCTGGACCGCCATCGGGGCGCGCACCGCCGAGTCGCCGACCCACCGCAAGCTCGCCAGCGGCATCTCCTCGGCGATCGGGTTCAAGAACAACGTGGACGGCAACGTCATGGTGGCGATCAACGCGATCCGCTCGGCCTCGGCGGGCCACAGCTTCATCAGCGTGACCGGCGAGGGCAGGGTGGCCGCGTTCCGCACGGAGGGCAATCCGCACTGCCACGTCATCCTAAGGGGCGGCCGCTCCCCCAACTACGACGCCGCGAGCGTGCGGAGCTGCGAGGAGGAGATGCGCCGGGCCGGGCACGAGGCGAACATCATGATCGACTGCAGCCACGCCAACTCCGCCCGGGATCCGGCCCGGCAGGCGCGGGTGCTCGACGACGTGGCCGGCCAGATCCGCGGCGGCAACCGCTCCATCATCGGCGTGATGATCGAGAGCAACCTGCGCGAGGGCAACCAGCCCATTCCCGACGACCTGTCCGAGATCCGCCCCGGCGTGTCGATCACGGACGCCTGCATCGGCTGGGAGGACACCGAGGCGGCGTTGCGCGGCTTCGCCGCCGCCGTCGCCGGGTCGTTGCGGCGGCGCCCGCCGGGCTTTCTCGCCGTCTAGTCCGCCAGCACCGCCGCCAGCGCGTCGACGACGTAGTCGATGTTGCCGTCGTTGAGGCTGGCGACGTTGATGCGGCTCGACCCGACCATGTAGATGCTGTAGTCGTCGACCAGCGTCCGGACCCGCTCCCTGTCGATGCCTAGGAACGAGAACATGCCCTTCTCGTCCCGGATGAAGCCGAAATCGCGCGCGATCCCCGCTCCGGCCAGCGCCTCCGCCAGCCGGCCGCGCAGGCCCTGGATGCGTCCGCGCATCCCCTCCAGCTCCGCCTCCCACTCCCGGCGCAGCGCCGGGTCGTCCAGGATCAGCTGCACGACGGCGGCGCCGTGGTCGGGCGGCATGGAGTACAGCACCCGCGCCGCCGCCGCCACCCGGGTGGCGACCGCCGCCGCGGCGTCGTCCCGCTCGCAAAGCACCGTCAGGGCGCCGACGCGGTCCCGGTACAGGCCGAAGTTCTTGGAGAAGGAGCTGACGACCACCATCTCCGGCAACATCTCCGCCAGCAGGCGCACGCCGCCGACGTCCCGCTCGAGACCGTCGCCCAGCCCCTGGTAGGCCAGATCGATGAACGGGACGAAGCCCCGGCGCCGCGCGGCCTCCCCGACCGCCCGCCACTGCTCCCCATCCAGGTCGGCGCCGCTCGGGTTGTGGCAGCAACCGTGCAGCAGCACCATGTCGCCCGCCGGCACCCGCCCGAGGCGGTCCATCATCTCGTCGAAGCGGAGGGCGTGGGAGGCGCGGTCGTAGTAGGGGTAGGACTCGACCCTAAGGCCCGCCGCGCCCAGCAGCGGGGCGTGGTTGGCCCAGGAGGGGTCGCTCACCCACACGGCGGCGTCCGCATCGGCGCCGGCGACGAACTCCGCCGCCAGCCGCAGGCCGCCGCTGCCGCCCGGCGCCTGCGCCGTGACGCAGCGGCCGCCGAGGCTCTCCGCCAGGCGCTCGCCCAGCAGCAGGCGCGCGGCGGCCGCGGTGAAGTCCTCCGCTCCGGCGGGCGCGATGTAGGCCTTGGAGGACTGGGACTTCCAGATCGCCTCCTCCGCGCGCTTCACGGCCCGCATCACCGGCGTGTCGCCGGCGGCGTCCCGGTAGACGCCGACCCCCATGTCGACCTTGTCGGGGTTCGCGTCGGCACGGAACCGGAGCAGCAGGCCGAGGATGGGGTCGGGGGGGAGGGGGGTTATCGACTGGAACATGAGGGATACTGCCCGCGCCGGTAGGCCTTGAGGGTGTTCTGGAGCAGCGAGGCCCGGGTCATCGGGCCCACGCCGCCGGGCACCGGGGTGATATGGGAACATTTTTCGGCGGCGGCCTCAAAGTCCACGTCCCCAGCGAGCCGGAAGCCGGACGGCCGGGAGTCGTCCGGAACCCGGGTGATGCCGACGTCGATCACCACCGCCCCCGGCTTGATCATGTCGCCGGTGACGAGCCCCGGCCGGCCGATCGCGGCGATCAGGATGTCGGCGGAGGCGCACAGCGCCCCGAGCCCGGCGGTGCGGCTGTGGGCGATGGTGACCGTGCAGTTGCCGGGGTCGCGGTCGCGCGACAGCAACAGGGCCATCGGCGTGCCGACGATGTTGCTGCGCCCGAGCACGACGCAGCGCCGGCCCTCGGTCTCGACGCCGTGCCGCCGGAGCAGCTCCACGACGCCGTTCGGAGTGGCCGGCGCGAAGGCGGGCAGCCCCAGGCACAGCCGGCCGATGTTCTCCGGGCAGAAGCCGTCCACGTCCTTGCCGCTGTCGATGGCCTGGACGATCAGATCCCCGTCGATGTGCCGGGGCAGGGGCAGCTGCACGATGAAGCCGTCGACGGCGGGGTCCGCGTTCAGCTCCCCGATCCGCTCCAGCAGCGCTGACTCGTCCGCCGATTCGTCCAGGCGGACGAGCGTGGATTCGAAGCCCACCTCGCGGCAGTCCTTGACCTTGTTGGCGACGTAGGTCTCGCTGGCGCCGTCCCGGCCCACCAGGACGGCGGCCAGATGCGGCGCGCGCCGGCCGGCGGCCCGAAGGCCGTCGACCTCGGCGGCGATCTCCTTGCGTATCTGGCCGGCGCACGACCTGCCGTCGAGTAACTGCACGATGCTGTTTCGGTCGCTGATGCGGTGCCCCGGGAGGCGGTCGGGCGTCCCCGGGCCGGGACGGCGGCATGATACAACGAGGAGCGGACGCTTCTCAAGGCTGATGACCGGCTGATGACCGTCTGATGACTGTCTGATGACTGTCTGACTGACCGTCCCGTCACCACGCGCCGGTGTTCGGCATGCTCAGCCAGGGTTCGCGCGGCGGCAGGGCCCCGTCCTTTTGCAGCAGCTCGATGGAGATGTTGTCGGGCGAGCGCACGAAGGCCATGCGCCCGTCGCGCGGCGGGCGGTTGATGGTCACGCCGCCGTCCATCAGCCGTCGGCAGACGGCGTAGATGTCGTCGACGGCGTAGGCGATGTGGCCGAAGTTGCGTCCCTCGTCGTAGTCCTCGGGATCCCAATTCCAGGTGAGCTCCAGCTGGGCCTCCTCGTCGCCCGGGGCGGCGAGGAAGACCAGGGTGAAGCGTCCCCGTTCGTCGTCGCGGCGGCGCAGCTCCCGTAGCCCCAGCTTGTCGCGGTAGAAGTCCAGGGACGCGTCCAGATCGCTGACCCTGACCATGGTGTGGAGGTATTTCATGAAACCGGCGCTCCCGCGGCGCTGCCGTCGCGGACGGGAATGTACGACACGGACGGGGCGGATGGCCAGAAGAGCAGCAGCCCGGCGATGAAGGACGCGTCGATGCCGATCTGCAGCAGCAGCACCGCCGGAAACAGCAGGGGGCCGGCGGGCCGCCGCCGCAGGATGCCGCGCCAGCTCAGGCCCAGCGCGGCGCGCAGCGCCGTCAGCGCGAGGTAGGGGAGCAGGTGCGCGGGGTTCAGCGTGGCCGCGAAGACGGCGAGCGACGCCAGCAGCAGCGCGGCCGTCTTGTGAACGGTCAGCAACCGCCTCCAGCACAGCGGCTCCGACAGGTTTCCCCTGAACAGCAGGCCCGAATACAGCCAGTCCCCCCTGAGCAGGCGCCGGAAACCCTCCCTCGCGCTGAGCCGGAAGCTGGTGGTGTGGTGGACGGCCAAAACCTCCCGTTTGCGCTCGGCGGGCCGTCCCATGCCGGCGAGGCGGAGGAACAGGTCCGTGTCCTCGGCGGTCCTCAGCCGCTCGCGCATGCCGCCCGCCGCCTCCCAGAGCCCGCGGCGGATGAGGAAGCATCCGCCGCCGCCCCGGTCGACGAACGCGCCGAGCCTTCGCGCGAGGAGCGGCGCGCGCTCCTCGGCGACGGCGGCGGCCGCGGCCCGGGATTCCCGGTCCGGATAATGGCGCTCGACGGTCGCGCCGGCGATGAAGTCGCCCGCCAGGCCGTCCCTGTCGGAATAGAATTTTCCGACGGCCTCCGCCTGCAGCTCCTCGTCGCCGTCCAGAAAGCAGAAGACGGAGCCGCGCGCCGCCCGCGCCCCGACGTTCCGCGCGATGGCGGCGTTGCGGTCCCCGGTCAGCTTGAACACCCTGACGCCCGGAAACCCGCAGGCCGTCGCCACGCTGTCGTCGGCGGATGCGGAGTCGACGTACACGACCTCGGAGGAGTCGAACATCGCGGCGGCGGCCGTCGCGCTCTGCAGCGCCAGGGAAAGGCGCCAGCCCTCGTCGCGTCCGATGACGATGAAGGAGATCACCGGGCGCCTCCCGCGGGCGGCGGGTCCGGCCCGCCGCTACTCATGCCGCGGCCGTCTTGGTACACTTCGCCCCGCGGCGCCCGCCCCGTCGACGGGATCCTAAGGGCCCCGCCCGGACGCGGACTTGAAGACGGCGGGCGGAACGGCCGCGGATGATGCGGCCGCCGCCCGGCGGTGTCAAGGATCGGGTCTTGGCCTGTGTCGGGTCTTGGCCGGCCGCTAATGAGCATCCCGCGACGGGACATGTCCCGCGGGCCTTGGTCGGCCGGCGCGGCCTCGGCCCGCGCGGCGGAACAGGCGGTTGATCGATGGAACTGGCGCTGGCGCTGGCGGTCGTCTTCGTCGGCTCCTACATACAAAGCTCGATCGGATTCGGCCTGGCGATCATCTCGGCGCCGGTCCTGTACTTCATCGATCCGCTGTACGTGCCCGCGCCGATCACGGTGGCGGCGCTCGTGCTGTCGCTGCCCAACACCCTAAGGCATCGGCATGCGGTCTCGTTTCAGGGGCTGAAGTTCGCCGTCGCCGGGCGCGTGCCCGGCACCGCGGCGGGCGGCCTGCTGCTGGTGTGGATGGACCAGCGGGTGCTGGCGCTGTGGCTGGGGATCTCGGTGCTCGCGGCGGTGCTGCTGAGCGTGGCCAAGGTGGCGCTAAGACCCACCTCCGGCGCGATGTTCTCCGCCGGCTTCCTGTCCGGGTTCATGGGCACCAGCTCCTCCATCGGCGGCCCGCCCATGGCGCTGGTGATGCAGCATCAGGACAGCGACTTCATCCGGGCCAACCTAGCCGCCTTCTTCATCGCCAGCTGCCTGATGTCGCTGCTGATGCTGTCCGCGGTCGGACGCTTCGGCTGGCAGCACATCCTGATGTCGCTGCCCATGGTCCCGGCGACGCTGGCGGGCTATTGGGCGGCCATGCGCACCCTGCATCTGGTCTCCCCCCGCATCCTGCGCCTGGCCTCGTTGCTGCTGTGCTCGGTGGCCGGCGCCGGAGCCGTGCTCTCCTACTGGGCCTGACCGGGACTCATGAATCAACGACGGGGCCGGCCGACACTGTTGCGGATGGCCGCCTGTCGCCGCCGGGCCGTTTCGGGTTAGACTCGGCGCGGACGATTCACACAGGTCGCGGACGGCGCGACAGGAGAAAAGCATGAAGAAGATGGCGGCGAGACTGCTGGCGGCGGCGCTGGCCTGCATGTTGTCCCCGGCGGCGCTGGCGGACGACGAGGCGGCCGCCCGGACGATCGCGCGGGTGCTGACCGGGCTGAACCACTTCCCTTCGGACGAGGACAAGGCCGCCCTGCGGGCGGTCGCCGAAGACGACGGCGTGGGCCGCGCCTTCCGGGCCGTCGCCCGGGCGGTGGCGAACATCCAGCACAGCGTCGGCGACGCGGACAGGCAGGCGCTGAACCGCATCGTCGAGGCGGACCGGGCCGCGGAGGAGGCGAAGGCGCTGGCGCGGATAGCGCTCGGGCTCAACCATCGGGCCAGCGACGCCGCCAAGGCGCAGCTGGCGGCGATGCTGTAGCGCCGCCCCTCCCGCCGGGCGGCGTTTCGGCTCCGCCCGCACGGCTCCGCCCGCACGGCGCGGCCGGCTCCGCCCGGGCCGCCCGTTCCCGGACGCTTGGGCCGGAGAACCGGCGGGGGCCGGCGTTTTTCCGCTCGGCGGCCGGGCCGCCGGCCGTCACCACTCCCTGAAGAAGGCGGCCAGGTCCGGCTCGGGCGGCGTCCGCGGCGGCCCGTCGGGGTTGCCGAGGTACAGGAAGCCGGTGATCTTCTCGCGCTCCTCCAGCCCCAGACCCCGCATCACCGCCGGATGGTAGGCCATGGCGCCGGTCCGCCACATGGCGCCCACCCCTTGGGCGTGGGCGGCGACCAGCATGTTCTGCGCCGCGCAGGCGGCGGACAGCTCCTGCTCGACGGGGGGCACTTTCGGGTGCGGACGGGCGCTGGCGACGACCACCACGATCAGCGGCGCGCGCAGGGGTTTTCCGCGCAGGCTTTCCCGTTTCGCATCCGACAGCGCCGGATCGTCGGCCAGCGCCGCCTCGACGAACAGATCCCCCAGCCTCCGCCGTGACGCGCCGGCGACCAGCAGGAAGCGCCAGGGGCGCAACATGCCGTGGTCGGCGGCCCGGAGGGCGGCCCGGAAGATGTTCCCACGGGCCTCCCGGGACGGGGCCGGGTCCGCCAGCCGGGGCGCGGAAACGCGGGTGTGCAGGGCTTCGAGCGCGTCCAAAGGGCTTCCGCCGGAAGGTGCGGGGGCGGCCATCTTGCCGCCGGAGCGCGGGCGAAGCA
>CAYSVD010000285.1:0-8807 GCA_964434395.1 uncultured Pseudohongiella sp. | reverse complement strand
GAAGGAATAATTCTTCGCTACCTCAAGGACAAGCAGAACTTGATAGAGATGATCGCCGTATTGGCGGTAGGCTTTGGGTTGCTATACGGACAGGGAATGACGTTTCGTTCCGAGATGAATGCTAGGCTGGATGCCATTGAGGCCAAGCTGGGCGCCATTGAGAACAGGCTGGGTACTATCGAGAACAGGCTGCGGACTTATTGAGAGCGGGCTGGATGCTGTTGGGAACAGTAGCGAGAAACGATCCTGTTTTCAGCGAGGTCCATGCCGTCCGCAACGCAGTCTACGATGTTCGCGAAGAGTTGCGCGAGGGGCTGGACGAGATGAATGGGCGGCTGGACGCTGTCATCGATGCCCTGTCCGAGGCCGGGATCCAGGTGGGAGGCATGCGATCGGTCATCCCGCCGCGGGAGCCGTAGGCCCTTCCAACCCGGATCCGCGGTCCGCCGTCGCTCCGTCCTCGACCGCCGCCGGCCGCCCTTATTCAGGGCGGCTTTTGGGGGAATGGCGCGGAAGCCGGCAACGCCATAGGCGGTGATCGACGAAAGATGCCGGGATCCGACCGTTTGGGTTGGTTGGAAACCGTGGATTCCGGACCAAGTTCGAACACCGGCCGATAGCGCTCTTGCCGGTATCGCCGCGCAAGTCCTGTCCCGAGCGAATCAGCATCCTCATGCCGTTCGCCCCTCTCCAGGCGCCGGGGAGCCTACCGGGCCCGCTCCGGCGCCGAGCGGGCCCACGCCCACGAGGCTCCGGCCTCCCGCAACATGCGTTCGACCTCTCGGTTGCCGTGGTCCCTCGCGTGGTTCAGCGCCACGCTTCCCAGCACTCCGGTCGCGTCCGCCCCCCATTCGAGCAGATCCCGGACGATATCGGTGTGGTTGTACATCGCCGCGATGGACAGGGCCGTCATGCGCGGCCTGCCCTGCTCCAAGTCCGCGCCGGCGGCGGCGAGCAACCGCACCATGTCCCGATGTCCGCGCGTCGCGGCCCACATCAAGGGACTGTACCCGCCTTGGGAGACCCAATCGACGTCCGCGCCCGCATCGATCAGGAGTCCGCCTATCTCCGTGCGGCCGCGGCGCGCGGCGTTGTACAGGGGCGACGCTCCGCCGTCGGCCGTGGCGAAGTTCACGTCCGCGCCCGACCGGATCAGCCGCTCCACGGCGGAGGGGTCGCCGCCGTTGACGGCGGCGAGCAGTTCGTTCTCGTAACCGGCGTCCCGATACGCCGCCCGGCCCGCTTCCAGCCTCGCGGACTCGCGCTCCCTGTACGCCGCATCGTGTTCCGCGACGTCCGCCAGTTGCGGCGCGGACAGGTGCGGGGCCAGACCGGCCTGAAGATCCTCGACCGTCAGCAGGCCGGCGGCGTATTCATCGTAGCTGATATGACGCGCCCGCAACTGCTGGGCGAGTTCATGATTGAACCGCTCCCATCCGGTGATGACGCCGCGTACGGACCGCTCGTCCGCGAGCCCCATGCCGACGACGAAAGCCCGCCATTTGTCCTCGTAGGCGAACTCCGCGAGACTCGCCGGCGATATCCGGAACGGGTCGAACTCGCGCTCCGCATCGGGCAGCGGTCCCGGATCGCGTCGGATGGCGGCGGATATCAGGTCGGCCGCCCGCGCGACGAAGTCGAAGCCGCGCTCCGACCGCTCCTCATCGCTGAGTCCTCCGGCGGATGCCGCCAGCTCCTCGGCCTCCCTGATGATCTCTTCGGCGGTTTCCCGGGGCAGGAAGGGCGCGTTTTCCAGAAAGTCCTGCACCAGATCTTCGTGTTCCGCCTCCGTCGGGAGCGGGGTTTCCGTCACGGCGGCCGTTCCGGAGATCGCCTCGACGGGAGCGGGCGCCTCCTTCTCGGCGGGAGGGGTGTTGAGCACTAGAAACATCAAAACGACAAGCAGGATGCCCGCCGAGAAAATCAACCTCTTCATGTTGCTCACCTCTCCAGCCTTCTTGTCGGCAACGGGGCCGTCGGTCGCTGTCGTCAGGCCGGCCGCCGCCGCGCGAGGGACGCGGTCGTTCCACCAATCGTTCTCCGAACCGCCGCTCCACGAACCGAAGCCGCCGCCCGGTCTCCCGAAGGGTTCACTAAGTACCTGATCGGGGGCGCCAGCATATCGTCTCCCGCGGCGCCCTGAAGGAGATCATGCCATGATGACAACTCTGTTCTCCGGCATCAACGCTTGAAGCGAGAGCTTGAAGCAAGATCGCTCTCCTCCCGCTCAAAACCGGCCCGCATTCTTCTTATTCTCGCCGCGCAGGCTTCGATGCGCCAGCAATGCCGCGACAGCGGCGACGGCGGCCAACGCCGCTGCGAGCGTCTGGGAGGATCTGATCGCACGAACAGCCGCCGCGAAAGCGCGCGCGGCTCCAGCGGCCGCCGCGTACGCCCTTCGCTTCCCTCAACGCTTCGTCGCAGACCATCAAAACTGCGCCATAAAGATCATCATGCTTCTCGACGTTCCGAGCGAGGCGCATCCGATGGGCGCCGTTCGATCCCCCGGAAGATGTGAAGCGCGCGTGTCCCCTCGGGCGGAGAGCGGCGGAAACGGATGCGCCGGTACGATGGCGGCCGGTGGAAACGTCGCCGGCCGGAGGTTCCTGTCGGCGATGATCGATGCCATGACTTTTCCTCGTTCCTCGTTCCGGTTGTTTTGGGAGGCCCGGCGGCGGCGTCGTATCGAACACCGAAGTCCCAAGCCAGGCCCGGACCCGGCGGCCGCCGCGGCGGGCCTATTCGTGGCGCAGGGCCTCGACCGGGTCCATGTCCGCCGCCCGCATGCCCGGGTAGATGCCGAAGACCACGCCGATCGCGGCGGAGACGGAGAAGGCCAGCAGCGGCGCGCCCGGCGTGACGGCGACGGCCATGCCCCAGAACGCGGACAGGGCGAAGGGGATGGCGATGCCGAGCGCGACCCCGGCCAGCCCGCCGGCGCCGGCCAGGATCACCGCCTCGGCCAGGAACTGGACGGCGATGTCGCGCCGCCTGGCCCCCAAGGCCCGCCGGATGCCGATCTCCCGGGTGCGCTCGGTGACGCTCGCCAGCATGATGTTCATGATGCCGATGCCGCCCACCAGCAGCGAGATGCCGGCGATGGCGCCCGCCACGAGGCGGTCGCGCAACGCCCGCTCTTCGGCCTGCCGCAGCAGCGCCAGCGGCACCTCGACGACGTAGTCCGCGTCCCGGCGCCGGCGCGCCAGCACGCTCTCGACGATCCGGCCCGCCTCGATCACCGCGTCCTGGTCCTCCATCCGGATCACGGCCTCGTGCAGCTCCACCGTCTCCGACTCCATGCCGCCCGCGGTCCGGCGGACGACGGTCTCGCCGAAGCGGCTGCGCGACGAGGCGAAGGGGATGTACACGCGCCCCGGCGCGGCGGCGTCGGCCCGGGGCGGGCCGGAGAAGCCCTCCGGCTCCATGACCCCCACCACCCGGTAGTAGCCGCCGTCGATCCGCACCGAGCGGCCCAGGGGGTCGTCGAGCGGGAACAGCGCCGCCGCCGCCGCGTCGCCGAGCACCGCCACGTTGGCGCGGGCCCGCGCCTCCTCCTCGCTGAAGAAGCGCCCGGCGCGCAGGCCGCGCCCGCGCGAGGCCGGGTAGTCGACCGCGGTGCCCACCACGTCCGCGTCCAGCGCGAAGGCCCCGTTGCGCACGCTCTTGCGCAGGACGCGCGAGGCGATCACCCCGGCGACCCCGGGGACGGTGTCGCGGATGGCGGCGACGTCGCCGGCGGTCAGGCCGTAGACCACCGACCGGGGCGGGCCGAAGCCGCGCCGGGAATCCTCCGCCGCCGCCGCCGGCTTGACGCTTTTCACCAGGATGTTGCCGGCGCCCAGCTCCCGGAACTGCCGTTGCGCCTCGCGGCTCGCCCCCTCGCTCACCGCCAGCATGGCGATCACGGCGGCGACCCCGATGACGATGCCGAGCGCGGTCAGCATGGAGCGCAGGCCGTGGGCGGCGACGCCGCGCGCGCCGGTGCGGACGATCCGGCGCAGGCGCGGCAGGCTAGCGCCGCTCATCGCTCTCCACCCGCCCGTCGCGCAGCGTGATGCGGCGGCCGGAGCGCTCGGCCAGCCGCTCGGAGTGCGTCACCATGATCAGGGTCTTGCCCTGGCCGTGCAGCTCGTCGAACAGGTCCAGGATCTCCCCGCCGGAGCGGGAGTCCAGGTTGCCGGTGGGCTCGTCCGCCAGGATCACCAGCGGATCCGCCGCCAGCGCCCGGGCGATGGCCACCCGCTGCTGCTGGCCGCCCGACAGTTCGAAGGGCCGGTGGCCGGTCCGGTCGGCCAGCCCCACCCGCTCCGCCAGGGACATGGCGACGGCGCGGCTCTCCGCCTCGCCGCGGCCCTGGTAGAACAGCGGCATCCCGATGTTCTCCAGCACGTCCAGCTGCTGGATCAGGTTGTAGGACTGGAAGACGAAGCCCAGCCGCGCCCCGCGGATCGCCGACAGCGCGTCGTCGCCGAGCCGGGAGACGTCCTCGCCGCCCAGCCGGTAGCGCCCGGCCGTGGGCCGGTCCAGGCAGCCCAAGATGTTCATCAGGGTGGACTTGCCGCAGCCGGACGGTCCCATGACGGCCGCGTAGTCGCCGGCGCGGAACTCCAGGCTGACGCCGCGCAGCGCCCGCACCGCCAGCGCGCCCGCGCGGTAGGTCCTGCGGACGTCCTCGAGGCGCGCGACCGGGCCGCCGCCCGCCCCGGCGCGCCCCATCAGCCCTCCGCGGCGTCCCGGGGCGGCAGCAGCAGCACCGGCTCGCCCTCGCGCAGGCCGCTGACGATCTCGATGAAGGAGTCGGAGAAGGCGCCGACCTCCACCTCGCGGCGCTCGGGCCGCCCGCCGCCGGCGACGTAGACCACCCGCCGGTCCCCGGCGCGGCGCACCGCCTGCACCGGCACGTACACCACGTCCTCGAGCCGGTCCACCAGGATCTCGACCTCGGCGCTCATGCCCGGGCGCAGCCAGCCGTGGGAGCCGTCGATGGTGATGGTGGCGGGGTAGACCTTGAGGTCGGGGTTCAGGAAGGCGTTGGCCGAGTCCGCCACCACCGCCACCTTCGAGACCGTGCCGGCGAGCCGCTCGTCCGGGAAGGCGTCGACCGCGATCCGCGCCCGCTGCCCCGGGGCCACCCGTTGCACCGCCGACTCGTGGATGTTGGCCTTGACCGCCATCCGCCGCAGGTCCGGGATGGTGAGGATGGCCTGGCGCTCCCGGACCGTGGCGCCCTCCTGGACGGCCTCCTCGCTGCCGCCGCGGAAGCGGGAGCGGTTCTGGTCGGCGGCGCCGTAGACCACCAGCCCCGGCCGCTCGGCGCGGATGGTCGCCCACTCGAGCTGCTGGTTGACGTCCCGGAGCTTGACCCGCTCCAGGTTGTACTTGCGCTCGGCCGAGCTGAAGCGGGCCTCCTCCTGGGCCCGCTCGGCCACGTTCTCCTTGAGCTGGCGCAGGTAGCCCATCACCGCGTTCTCGTAGTCCGACAGCTTCTCCTCCGCCTCCTTCGGGAAGCTGTACCGGATGTAGAGCCGCAGCGCCGTCTCCTTCTCCGCCTGCTTGTTGCGGGCCTTGCTCAGCTTCAGCTCCTCCGCCTCCAGCTCGGTGGGAGTGACGAAGCCCCTCGCCTCCAGCCGGCGCTGGCCCTCGATGCGGTCCTGGGCCAGCAGCCGCTCCTCCTGGGCCACCTGCAACTCGTCCAGCAGGGCCCGCAGGCGCTGCTTGGCCTCCCCGTCCTCCAGCCGGTCGATGTCGGCGTAGCGGCCGAAGTCCACCCCGGCCCGCGCGGCCATGTACTCCTCGTCCATCAGCAGGGCCGCTCCGCCGGCCGGCGGCGGCGCGGCGGGCTCGGACAGGGTGAGCACCGGCGGCTCCGGCGCCGCGGCGGCCTCCCGCGCCCCGGCGGGGCGTCCCGGGCCCCGGCCGCGCGCGCCGGCGGCGAAGCGGCCCTCCCGTCCGCGGAGCAGCTCCGGCGGCGGCCCGCCGCCGGCCCGCCCCATGCGCATGCCCGCCGCCCGCGGCCCCTCCGGCGGGGCGGCGGCCGGCTCCGGCTCCGGCGCCGCCGCGGGCGGCGGCGGAGCGGCCTCGAGCCGTTCGGCGCGGGCCAGGCGCCCGTCGATGTCGAGCCCGTCGAGGATCTCCGCGACGACGGCGCCGCCCAGGAACTTCTCGAAGTCCAGCCGGGCGAAGCGCATGTCCTGGCGCGCGTCGTTCAGCGCCGTCATGTTCTCGTTGAGCTGGATCTCGTACTGGGCCCGGCGCTCGATGTAGGAGGCCTCGGCGGTCTCCACCGCGATCTCCTGGTTCAGCCGCTGGTCGATCAGCTGGGCCGTGTCCAGCTCCACCAGCACCAGGCCGGCCGCCACGTCCTCCGGCGTGATCTGGTAGCCCTCCTCGACGATGCTGAGGATCTTGACCCCCTCCCGCCCCTTGATGCGCGAGCGGATCTCCTGGGATCTTAGGGCCTCGAGCGAGCCGCCCTCCAGCACGGTGATCTCCAGATCCCCGCGGCGGGCCTCGAAGGTGAGCGCCCGCTCGCCGCCGCCGCCCAGGGACAGCAGCAGCAGCGCCAGCGCCGCCAGCCCGGCCCCGCCGGCGGCGGCCCGGCGCGCCCCGGGGCCGGCCGCGTCGAGGCGGGCCCCGAGCGCCGCGGCCCAGGCCCGCGCCGGCGCGGGCAGGCGCCCGGCCAGGCGCCGCGTCCAGGCCCGGGCCCGGCCGGCCAGGCGCTCCAGCCGGGGACCGAGGCGCCGGGCGAGGCGCCCGGCCGCCGGCGCCGCCCGGGCCGCGGCCCGCCGGAGCCCGTCAAGACGGCTCATCGACGCCCTCCCGCCAGCGGCCGTCGTCGTCCACGTACAGCAGGCCCACGTCGCGCCAGAACTCCAGCTTGGCGATGTTGTGCTCGACGATGGCGCCGGCCAGCTCCGTGCGCGCCGCCGTCAGGTCGTTCTGCGAGTCCACCGTGTCCTGGATGTCCCCCAGGCCCAGCTCGGCCCGCAGCTCCGCCTCCTCGACCCGCCGCTCGTTGATCTCGACGCCGGCCCGGCCGATCTCGTGGCGCTTGCGCGCCTCGTTCATGCGCCGCCAGGCGTCCAGCACGTCCAGCTTCACCCCGTCCAGCGCCAGGGCGTAGCCGCGGACCGCGGCCTCGTAGTCGACCAGGCTGCGCCGGTAGCCGGCGCCCGCGGCCCGGGTGTCCAACGGCGGGTCCAGCACCAGGCCCGCCCGGTAGACCGTGTTCTCGAAGTCCCACTCCCCCGGCTCGCGGTTCGCGGCGCCCGGCGTCTCCGCCGCCAACTCCAGGTCCAGCCCCGGCCGCAGGGCGTCGGCGGCGACGCGGACGCGCCGGGCGCCGTCCCGCACCCGGTCCAGCGCCGTGTACAGGTCCAGCCGGGTGCGCGCCGCCATCTCGGCGGCCTCCTCCAGCGTGATGTCCGGGGGGTCCATGCCGGCGGCGCCGATCAGCGCCATCTCGCCGTCGTCCAGCATGACGGCCTCGTCGGCGTCCAGGCCGATCAGCACCTTGAAGTCGTCCAGCCTGCGCTTGTAGCGGGTGATGGAGGCGGTCCAGCGCAGGTCCGCCTGCAGCGCCGACTGCTCCAGCCGGCCCACCTGCAGCAGGGTGCTCAGCCCCTCCGCCTGGAAGGCGCGCTCGCGCTCCAGCGACAGGCGGGTGGCCTCGAGGCCGGCGTGGTGGTTGCGGGCCGTCTCGCGGTCGAGCAGCGTCGAGTAGTAGGCGGACGCCACCCGCACGGCGAAGCTCTTGCGGAAGCGGGTGAACTCCCGCAGCCGGTACAGCAGATCCCGCTCGGCCTGCATCAGCGCCTCGGCCTCGACCGCGGCGCCCGCCCCGCGCAGCAGGGGCTGGGCGAGGGAGCCGATCAGCGCGCCGGCGCCGAACTCCCCGGCGCCGCCGGTGAGGAAGCGGGTGAAGTTGGCGGTGAGGTTGAGCGCGACGGCCCCGCCGCCGCGCAGCAGCCAGCGGGCCCCGATGCTGGTGCGGGCGTAGGAGGTCTCGGCGGATCCGGCGGCGGGGCCCGGGTCGTCCATGCCGGTCAGCTCCCGCATGTCGTCCGCGAAGCGGTCCCGCCGGTCCCACTCGTAGTCGCCGCCGACGGCGGCGGCGAGCGCGGGGGCGTAGCGGTAGCGGTCCAGGGTCAGCGACAGGGCCTCGAGATACAGCCGCTCCTTCCAGGCTTGGTACTCCTTGCTGTGGAGGAAGGCGACGCCGAGCGCCGCGTCCAGGCCCAGCACCCGCGCGCCCACCTCGCTCTCGGCCTCGCGGTCCAGGAAGCCGAAGACCTCCCGGTTGACCGGCAGGGCGCCCAGGTCCGGCGCCCCCGCCCCGTCCACCCGCACCCGTCCGGTCATGCCCGGCACCATGGGCGCCTTCTCGGCGATGGCGGCGTAGCTGCGCCGGTCGGCGCCCTGCCGATGCGCCTGCGCGGAGCAACCGGCCAGCAGGGCGGCCAGCATGCCGAGCAGCGCGAGGCGGGCGAGGGGGCGGGATCGGACCATGGGGGGCTCCGGCGGCGCGTCGACAGGGATTATACGCCCGCGCGCGCCCAAACCTTCCATCCCCCCGGACGATGCGGGCGGACCGGGGTCTCGGCCGGGCGCCGGTTCCATCGCGGCCGGTTCCGTCCGCTGAAACCGGACGGTTCCCACGCCTGCGATGCGACGTTCGCGTCGGAAGCTTCCGGCGCAGGCGAGCCAGGCCGGGGCCGAGCCGCCAGAGACGGGGCGGCTCGTGCGAAGCCGCTCGGCGGCATCCGGGGTTCCGGGCGGCCGCGGCGACGCCTCGATCCGGCCCCGCC
>CAYSVD010000284.1:0-14074 GCA_964434395.1 uncultured Pseudohongiella sp. | reverse complement strand
CAGGAGTTCATGGTGCTGCCCGCCGGCGCGGACAGCTTCGCCGAGGCCCTGCGCCGCGGCGCCGAGATCTTCCACGCGCTGCGGGCGGTGCTCAAGGGGCGGGGGCTCGCCACCGCGGTGGGCGACGAGGGGGGCTTCGCCCCGGACCTGCCGTCGAACCGGGCCGCGCTGGACGCCATCATGCGGGCCGTCGAGGACGCGGGCTTCGCGCCGGGACGGGACGCGCACCTGGCGCTGGACTGCGCCGCCTCGGAGTTCTGCGAGCGCGGCCGCTACGAGCTGCGGGGCGAGGGCCTGAGCCTGGCCCCCGAGGAGTTCGTCGGCTACCTGGAGCGGCTGGCCGCGGACTACCCGATCCTGTCGATCGAGGACGGCATGGACGAGTCGGACTGGGACGGATGGGCTAAACTTTCGGCCCGGCTGGGCGACAAGCTCCAATTGGTGGGCGACGACCTGTTCGTCACCAGCGCCGCCCTGCTGGAGCGGGGCGCCGCCGGGGGCGTGGCGAACGCCATCCTGATCAAGTTCAACCAGGTCGGGACGCTCACGGAGACGCTGGAGGCCATCGCCATGGCCGGGAAGGCCGGCTACGCCGCCGTGGTGTCCCACCGCTCCGGCGAGACCGAGGACACGACCATCGCGGACCTGGCGGTGGGGACGGCGGCCGGGCAGATCAAGACCGGCTCCCTGTGCCGCTCCGACCGGGTGGCCAAGTACAACCGCCTGCTGCGCATCGAGGAGGAGCTGGGCGCGGCGGCGGCCTACGGCGGGCTCGGGGAGTTCGCCCGCTTCGCGCCGGCCGCCGGCCCCCCGGGGGGCGGCCCGTGAGGGCGCTGGCCGGCGCGCTGGCGGCGCTGGCGCTGGCGCTGCAGTTCCAGCTGTGGCTGGGGGAGGGCGGCCTGCGCGAGCTGGGCCGGCTGGAGGCGGAGCTGGCGGAGCGGCGCGCGGCCAACGCCGCGCAGGCCGAGCGCAACCGCCGGCTGGAGGCCGAGGTGCGGGACCTCAAGGAGGGCCTGGAGGCGGTGGCCGAGCGCGCCCGCTTCGAGCTGGGCATGATCGGGGAAGATGAGACCTTCTACCTCATCGTGCCGTGATCCGGCGCCGCGATGACGGTGTGGGCCGTCGTCCCGGCCGCCGGGACCGGCGCGCGCATGGGCGCCGCCGTCCCGAAGCAGTACCTGCCGCTCGGGGGGGAGCCCGTCATCCGCCACAGCCTGCGGCGGCTGGCGGCGGCGCCGGGACTGCGGGAGATCGTGGTGGTGCTGTCCCCGGACGACCGCCGCTTCGCCTCCCTGCCCCCGCTCGCGGCCGTCCCGGTGTCGACCGCCCGGGGCGGGAGCACGCGCCGGGACTCGGTGCTGAGCGGGCTGGACAGCCTGGCCGGCGCGCGGCCCTCCGACTGGGTGCTGGTGCACGACGCCGCGAGGCCCTGCGTGCCCCGGTCCGACGTCGCACGCCTTATCGGCGCGCTCAAGGACCATCCGGTGGGCGGGTTGCTGGGCGCTCCGGTGGACGACGCCCTCAAGGAGGCGGAGCGGACGGACGGGGAGACGACGGCCGTCGCCACCGCCGGCCGCGGGCGCTACTGGCGCGCGCTGACGCCGCAGATGTTCCGCTACGGCCCGCTGCGCGACGCCCTGTCCCGCGCCGCGCGGGACGGCGCGCCGGTGTCCGACGAGGCGATGGCCATGGAGCGGGCGGGGCACCGGCCGGTGCTGGTGGCGGGCGACCCCCGCAACATCAAGATCACCCGGGCGGAGGATCTGGCGCTGGCGGCGCTGATCCTCGCCGCCGGAGAGGAGGAGGAGGCGTGAGCGCGGACGCCCTGCGGATCGGCCACGGCTTCGACGTGCACCGCTTCGCCGAGCGCTTCGACCCGGAGCGGCCGCTGGTGCTGGCCGGTTGCCGGATCCCGGCGCGGCTGAGCCTGCTGGCCCACTCCGACGGCGACGTGGTGCTGCACGCGGTCTGCGACGCGGTGCTGGGCGCGGCGGCGGCGGGCGACATCGGACGGCATTTCCCGGACGACGACCCCCGGCACGCCGGGGCGGACAGCGCCGGCCTGTTGCGCCGGACGCTGGAGCTGGCCGGGTCCAAGGGGCTGGCGGTGGTGAACGCCGACGCGACGGTCGTCGCCCAGCGCCCGCGGCTGGCCCCGAGCATCGACGCGATGTCGGCCCGGCTGGCGGAGCTGTTGCGCGTCGGCCGGGGACGGGTCAACATCAAGGCGACCACCGCCGAGGGGCTGGGCAGCATCGGGCGGGCCGAGGGCGTCGCCTGCCACTGCGTGGTGCTGATGAGGGCCGATGACTGATTTGGGGCTTGCGCACCAAAATACGCAAGGCGGGTTTATGCTACAATGCGGACTGCGCGGCGTTGAAGCCGCGCGGGCCCCCGGGTTTGGGGCGACGCGGCGAGACTCAGGGCGGCTCGGGCCTCCCGTCGACGACCCGCAGAGAGATGTAGAGAGGCGCGCGGCGGCTCCACGCCGTCGCGTATTTTGATACATGAAACCCACTGATTTCGCCGCCATGGCCGGGACGCTGGCCTTCGCCACCGGCAAGCCGGCCTTCCGGGCCGCGTTGCGGGTCGAGCCTTCCGATTTCGTCGTGGACGAGGAGTTGGGCTTCGCGCCCGACGGGGCGGGCGAGCACCTGTTCGTCCGGGTCCGGAAGACCGGCCTGTCGACCGCGGAGGTGGCGCGGCGCCTGGCCCGGGCCGCGGGCCGGCGGCCGGCGGACGTGGGCTTCGCGGGCATGAAGGACCGGCGCGCCGAGTGCACCCAGTGGTTCAGCGTGGCGGGGGGCGCGGACGACCTGGCGGCCCGGCTGGCCGGCGAGCCCTTCGAGGTGCTGGAGACCCGCCGCAACGGCCGCAAGCTGCGCCGGGGCGTCCACCGCGCCAACCGCTTCGCCGTGACGCTGCGCCGCTGCGCCGGCGGACGGGACGAGGTGGAGGAGAAGCTGGACCTGCTGGCGCGCCGGGGCATGCCCAATTACTTCGGCGAGCAACGCTTCGGCCGCGGCTTCGGCAACCTGGGGCAGGCGCGCGCGATGCTGGCGGCGGCGCCCGGCGTCCGGCGCCCGGGACCCCTGCGGCGCGGCATGTTGCTGTCGGCGGCGCGCGCCTTCCTGTTCAACCGGATCCTGTCGGACCGGTTGCGGGACGGGACCTGGAACGCGGCGGTGCCCGGGGACGTCATGAGCCTGGACGGCAGCGGCCGTTGCTTCGCCGCGGATCCGGAGCGGGACGGCGGCGCCCTGGCGGAGCGTCTGGAGCGGCTCGACATCCACGTGACGGGCCTGTTGCCGGGCCGGCGGCGGGCGGACGGGCGGCGCGACGCCCGGGACCGCGCCGCGGCCATCGAGCGGGCGGCGTGCGGGCCCTTCCAGGACCTGCTGGAGGGGCTGCGCCGCTTCGGCGTCGAGGCCGGCAGGCGGCCGTTGCGTTGCCGGGTGGCGGCGCTGGAATGGCGGTGGCTCGGGGGCGGCCGGCTCGCCCTGCGCTTTTCGCTGCCGGCCGGCGCCTACGCCACGAGCCTGCTGCGGGAACTGCGCCTGCCGGAGCCGCCATGAACCGCGAACCGGACCTGGACGGCATCGGCATGACCTCCCCGCGCACGCGCGAGCGCCTGCTGGGGCGGCTGATGGAGCGGGGCATCGCCGACATGCGGGTGCTGGACGCGCTGCGCTCGACGCCGCGCCACATCTTTCTGGACGAGGCGCTGGCGCACCGCGCCTACGAGGACGTGGCCCTGCCCATCGGCTACGGCCAGACCATCTCCCAGCCCTACGTGGTGGCGCGCATGACCGAGGCGGCGACGGGCGGCGAGGCGCTGGGCAGGGTGCTGGAGATCGGCACCGGCTGCGGCTACCAGACCGCGGTGATCGCCCGGCTGGCGAAGGAGGTCTTCACCGTCGAGCGGATCCGTCCCCTGCTGACGCGCGCCCGGCGCAACCTCAAGGCGCTGGGGTTGCGCAACATCGAGTTCCGGCACGACGACGGCGGCCCGGGCTGGCCGGAGCGCGGCCCCTTCGACGCCATCATCGCCACCGCCGCGCCGACGGAGGTGCCGCGGGGGCTGCCGGAGCAGCTGGCGGACGGCGGGCGCCTGGTGATCCCGGTGGGCCTGGACGGCCGGCAGGAGCTGCGGCTGATCACGAGGCGCGGGGAGGAGCGCCGCACCGAGGTGCTGTGCCAAGTCCGCTTCGTGCCGCTGCTGAGCGGACGGTCCCGGGAGTAGGCCCATGGACGGCCGCCCCCCGCGCGGGCATCCCGCCGCGCCGTTGGCGCGCCGGCGGCTGGGGCTGTATCTCAAGGGGCTCGCCATGGGACTCGGGGACGCCGTGCCGGGGGTCTCCGGCGGAACCATCGCGGTCCTGACCGGCGTCTACGGCGCGCTGGTGCGCTCGATCCGCGCCGTGGACGGGACGGCGCTGCGGCTGCTGGCCCGCGGCCGCATGGCGGCGCTGTGGGAGCGCATCGACGGCGGATTCCTGTCGGTGCTGGCCCTGGGGGTGCTGAGCGGACTGCTGCTGTCGGCCAACACGGCGCTGTACCTGCTGGACCGGCATCCCGAGGCCCTGATGGCGTTCTTCATCGGCCTGGTGCTGGCCGGCGCCTGGCTGCTGGGGACCGGCTGCGGCCTGCGCCGCTGGCCCAACCTGCTGGCCTGCGCGCTGGGGGCGGGGCTCGTGGCCTCGACCGGACTCGTCGCGCCGGGGGCGCCCGCCGCGTCCCACGGCATCCTGTTCCTGAGCGGCGCGCTGGCCGCCTGCGCCATGCTCCTGCCGGGGCTGTCGGGGGCCTACATCCTGCTGCTGCTGGGCATGTACCGCTTCGTGCTGGAGGCCTTCACCGGCTTCCGCCTGGGCCAGCTGGCCGTCTTCGCCGCCGGCTGCGCGCTGGGGCTGGCGCTGTTCTCGCGGCTCGCCGCCTGGCTGTTGTTGCGCCACCGCCGGATCAGCCACGCCGCCATCACCGGCATGCTGCTGGGGTCCGTGTGGACGCTGTGGCCGTGGCGCCGCGCCGTCGGCGCGGCCGCCCCGGACGGGCGGCATCCGGCGCGGACCGTCAACGTCCTGCCGTCTGACTACCTCGAGGCGACGGGGAACGACCCGGCGCTGGCGGCGTCGCTGCTGTGCGCGGCCTTCGGCGCCGCGCTGGTGCCGCTCCTGCGCCGCGTCGCGGGAACGGAACCCGGGGCGTAGCCGATGGGGGCCTTCGCGTCGCCGCGGCCGCCCGCCGTCCTGGCGGCGCTGGGCCTGTTGTCCGGGTGCGCCGGCCCGCCGGCGCCGGTGGAGGAGCGGAGCGCCCCGCGCGCGGCGCCGCCGCCGGCGATCGCGGACAGCGTCCCCTCGGGCGGCGACCGGGACCTGTCCGTCCGTCGCGGCGGCCCCGCCGGCGCCGCCGTCCAGACGGGGGTCCACCGGGTGCGCGAGGGCGAGACCCTGTACTCCATCGCCTACCGGCACGACATGGATTTCAGGGAGCTGGCCCGCATCAACGGCCTAAGCCCCCCTTACACCATCCTGGTCGACCAGACGCTGCGCCTGGACGCGGCGCCGGACGCCGGCGCGCCGGCGGAGCGGAGCCGGGCGGAGGCTCCGCGGGCGCCGGCGGCGGAGCCCGTCTGGCGATGGCCCCACCGGGGCCGCATCCTGCGCCCGTTCCAGTCCGGCGGCGACCGGGGCATGGACATCGCGGGCCGGGTGGGCGACCCGGTGCTGGCGGCCGCCGACGGCGAGGTGGTGTACGCCGGCCGGGGAGTCCAGGGCAGCGGCAACCTGATCATCATCCGGCACGGCGAGCGCCATCTGAGCACCTACGCGCACAACCGTGCGATGTTGGTGGAGGAGGGCCAGACGGTGCGCGCGGGGGACAGGATCGGCGAAGTGGGGCGCAATGCGGCCGGGACGGCCGCGTTGCGGTTCGACGTCCGGGTCGACGGCCGCTCCGTCGACCCGGCGGCGCTGCTGCCCTAGCGCTCCAGGAGCTTCAGCTTGCCCGGCTTGCCGTCCCATTCCTTGGCGTCGGGCAGGGGGTCCTTCTTTTCGGTGATGTTGGGCCACTGCTCGGCGAGTTCGGCGTTCAGCGCGAGGAAGCCCTTCTGGTCGTCGGGCAGCTCGTCCTCGGCGTAGATGGCGTCGACCGGGCATTCCGGCTCGCATAGGGCGCAGTCGATGCACTCGTCCGGGTGGATCACCAGGAAATTGGGCCCCTCGTAGAAGCAGTCCACCGGACAAACCTCCACGCAGTCGGTGTGCCTGCAGCGTATGCAGTTCTCTCCGACGACGAAGGTCATGGCTTTCCGTCCTCCCGGCCGGCGGCCCGTCCCGCCGGGCGCGATGGTATCACCTCGGGATTTTCGCGGCAAAATCCGCGACAAATCGCAACAGACCGGCGAGGGGGTCTGCCGCGGGGATTGCGGCCGTGGGACCGGCCGCCGGCTTTTCCGGCGTTCCGTTCCCGTTCGATTCGCCGCACGATGCCCGTCACTTTTGGGACTTGTGTAGCAAAATACGCAAAACCGTACGCTACCATTAAATCTGATAAATATCAGGCACATGCGGCCGCCCGCATTTCCTGTCTCTATCTATGGTGCCGGACTACTCTCTTGATTCTATTGGACATTTGACGTTTTGCGTATTTTGCTACACAAGCCCCTCACTTTTCGTCCGCCGGGCCCCGGGCGGCCTCGGCCTTGAGCTCGTAGAGCAGGGCGAGGGCCTCCCTGGCGGTGACGCCGTCCGGGTCGAGCCGCTCGAGGGATTCCAGCGCCGGGTGCCGCGGGCGCTCGAACATCCGGTCCTGGCGCGGTGCGCCTTCGGGCCGCCGGGCGCCGATTCGGCCTCCAGCTCGGCCAGCTTCTCGCGGGCCGCGTCGATCACCGCCCGGGGGACCCCGGCCAGTTGCGCGACCTGGATCCCGTAGCTCTGGCTCGCGGGGCCGGCCTCCACGGCGTGCAGGAACACCACGCCGCTGCCGTGCTCCGCCGCGGCGAGATGCACGTTGGCCACCCCGTCGAGGCGCTCGGCCAACATGGTCAACTCGAAATAGTGGGTGGCGAACAGGGTGCGGGCCTTGATGCGGCCGGCGATGTGCACCGCCGCCGCCCAAGCCAGCGCCAGCCCGTCGAAGGTGCTGGTGCCGCGGCCGATCTCGTCCATCAGCACCAGGCTGTCGGCGGTGGCGTTGTGGAGGATGCCCGCGGTTTCGGTCATTTCCACCATGAAGGTCGAACGGCCGCCCGCCAGGTCGTCCGACGAGCCGATGCGGGTGAAGATCCGGTCCACCGGTCCGACGGCGGCCGAGTCGGCGGGAACGCAGCTGCCGCACAGCGCCAGCAGCGCGATCAGCGCGTTCTGCCGCATGTAGGTCGATTTCCCGCCCATGTTGGGGCCGGTGATGATCAGCATCCGGTCCGCCCCCTCCTCTCCGCCGAGCGTCAGGTCGTTGGCGACGAAGGGGCCGTCCATGGCGTTTTCCACCACGGGATGCCGCCCGCCGCGGATGACGATGCCCGGCGCTTCGGTCAGCTCGGGCCGGCAGTAGTCGAGGCTGACGGCCCGCTCCGCGAAGCAGTTGAGCGCGTCGAGCTCGGCGACCGCCCGGGCGCTGTCCAGCATGGCGGGCAGGCGCTCGGCCAGGGCGTCCAGGAGCCGGTCGTACAGGGTCTTCTCCAGCGCCAGCGCCTTGCTTTTGGCGCTCAGCACCTTGTCCTCGAACTCCCTGAGCTCCGGCGTGATGAACCGCTCGGCGTGCTTGAGCGTCTGCCGGCGGACGTAGTCCCCCGGCAGCTCGCCGCCGGCCTGCCCCTTGGTGATCTCGATGTAGTAGCCGTGGACGCGGTTGAACCCCGCCTTCAGGCCGGCGACGCCGCTGCGCTCCCGCTCCCTGGCCTCCAGCGCGAGCAGGTATTCCCCGGAGTTGTCGCTCAGGGCCCGCAACTCGTCCAGCTCCGCGTCGTGGCCGGCGGCGATGACGTTCCCGTCCCGGAGCACCGCCGGCGGGTTGTCGACGACGGCCTCGTCCAGCAGCGCGACCTGCTCGGGAAACCCGGAGATGGCCGCGGCGAGGGCGCCCGCCGGGGGGCACTCGAGGGGACGCAGCAGCTCCCCGAGCTCCGGCAGCCGCTTCAGGCTGTCGCGCAGCGTAGCGAGGTCCCGAGGCCGCGCCGAGCGCAGCCCCACCCGGGCCAGGATCCGCTCCATGTCGCCGACGCCGCGCAGGCATCGCGTCACCCCCTCGAAGCGGAAGTCCGTCATCAGGGCGCCGACGACCTCCTGCCGGTCCAGCAGCGTCGCCCGGTCGCGCAACGGCCGGTTGAGCCAGCGGCCCAGCAACCGGCTCCCCATCACGGTCGCCGTGGCGTCCATCACCGACAGCAGGGTGTTCTCCCGGCCGCCGGCGAGGTTGGCGTCCAGCTCCAGATTGCGTCGGCTGGCCGCGTCGAGGATCACGCTGTCGTCGGGCCGCTCGACCTGAATGCCTTGGATGTGCGGCAGGGACGACTTCTGCGTCTCCCGGGCGTACAGCAGCAGGCAGCCGGCGGCGGCCAGCGCCGCCGTCATGTCCCGGCAGCCGAAGGCGGCGAGGTCCCGGGTGCCGAAGTGCCCGGTGAGCGCACGCTCGGCGCCGTCGGCGTCGAATTCCCAAGGCGGCCGGGCGCGGACGGCGGACGGCCCCAGCGTCTCCCCCAGCGAGGCATGCTCGTCGCTGATCAGGATCTCCGCGGGCTTGAGCCGCTCGATCTCCGCCATCAACGCATCGGTCCCGGCCACCTCGATCAGCACGAAGCGGCCGCCGCTGATGTTCATCAGCGCGAGCCCGAACAGCGTCCCGGCCGGACCGGCGGCGCCCTCGGCGACGGCGACGGCCAGCAGGGAGCTGTCGCGGCGCTCGTCCAGCAGCGTCTCGTCGCTCAAGGTGCCGGGCGTGACGATGCGGACCACGTCCCGCTCCACCGGCCCCTTGGCCGCGGCCGGGTCGCCGATCTGCTCGCAGATGGCCACCGAGACCCCGGCGTCCACCAGCCGGGTCAGGTAGCGGTCCACGGAGTGGAAGGGAATGCCGCACATGGGAACGGGATCGTCCGTGGATTTGCCCCGGGCGGTCAGCGTGATGTCGAGAAGGCCGGCCGCGGACTTCGCGTCGTCGTAGAACAGCTCGTAGAAGTCGCCCATGCGGTAGAACAGCAGGTGCTCGGGATGGCGGGCCTTGATGCTAAGGTACTGCCGCATCATGGGCGTATGTGATTGCGGGCTGGCCAAGGCGGTGCGCTGAGCGGTCGTCAGGCTGTCGTCCATGCTCCGGGCGGGGGTGGCGCCGGTTTTTCCGCGCGGAGTATAACGGAAAAGCCCCTCCGCGGTCCCCGGTTCCCGCGGCGGAGCCGGCCGCCGGCGCCGCGTCGGAACCCGCCCGGAACGGAGGGGGGAGAAAGAGGGAGAGGGAGGCGCGATGCGGAGGCCGGTCGGAGGCCGGTCGACACGGAGGCCGGTCGACCTTTCCGGCCATGGGGTGATCGGCTACCATGAGACGATGGACGGGGCACCCTCATCCGCGGCTTCCGGCCTGGCGCGGCGGCTGGCGGAGCGCGCGCTCGCCAAGAGGCTCATCGTGGCCACCGCCGAATCCTGCACCGGCGGCTGGGTCGCCCAGGTCCTGACGTCCCTGCCGGGCAGTTCCGCCTGGTTCGACGCCGGCTTCGTCGCGTATTCCAACGAGGCCAAGCGGCGGTTGCTCGGCGTCCCGGCGGCGCTGTTCGCCCCCGGCGCGCCGGGGGCGGTCAGCGAGGAGGCGGTGCGCGCCATGACGGCGGGCGCGCTGGCCAACAGCCGGGCCAATCTGGCGGCGGCGGTCAGCGGCATCGCCGGGCCGGACGGCGGCTCCGCCGAAAAGCCGGTCGGGACGGTCTGGGTCGGCTGGCAGTGGGAGGACCGGTCCCTGGCCCGCCGGTTCCGCTTCGGCGGGGACAGGCGGGCGGTGCGGCTGGCCGCCGTGGAGGCGGCCATCAAGGGCTTGCTCGCGCTGGCGGACCGGGGGCGGGTCGGCTGACTTCGGGGAGCGGATCCGCCGGAAACGCCCGCCGGCCGGGCGTTTCCGGCCTGTTTTTCGCGGGGCCGGCCCCGGCGGGAGGGGATCGGGAAAAAAGTTCGAAAAAAACGCTAAAGAGGGTTGACGGCCTGCCAACATATATGGTTATATGAACACGCTGTTCGTCCATACGGGCGAACGGCGTTGTTCAAAGCGTGTCGGACGGCGTGTCCACAGGGAGACTGGCGCCCGCCCGGCACTGGCGAAACAGCAACTGCGGTACTCACGGAGCCAGGGGTCAGTTGTCGAAACGAAGGAAAGAACCATGAGTACCATCAACGAAGGCAAGACGGACAAGGAGAAGGCTCTGGCGGCGGCGATGGCCCAGCTCGAACGGCAGTTCGGGAAGGGGACCGTGATGCGGCTGGGCGACACGGAGCTGGAGGCGGTGCCGGTGATCTCCACCGGCTCGCTGGGGCTGGACCTGGCGCTGGGCGTCGGCGGCCTGCCGCGGGGCAGGGTGGTCGAGATCTACGGCCCGGAGTCCTCGGGCAAGACCACGCTGACGCTGCAGATCATCGCGGAGGCGCAGAAGGCGGGGGGGAAGTGCGCGTTCATCGACGCCGAGCACGCCCTGGACCCGGCGTACGCGCAGAAGCTCGGCGTGAAGGTGGACAACCTGCTGATCAGCCAGCCGGACACCGGGGAGGAGGCGCTGGAGATCTGCGACGTGATGGTCCGCTCGGCGGCCGTGGACGTCGTGGTGATCGATTCGGTCGCCGCGCTGACGCCCAAGGCGGAGCTGGAGGGCGACATGGGGGACGCCCACATGGGGCTGCAGGCCCGCCTCATGTCCCAGGCCCTGCGCAAGATGACGGCGAACATCAAGACTTCGAATACGCTGGTGATATTCATCAACCAGATCCGCATGAAGATCGGCGTGATGTTCGGCTCTCCCGAGACCACCGCCGGCGGCAACGCGCTGAAGTTCTACTCGTCCGTGCGTCTGGACATCCGCCGCATCGGCCAGGTCAAGGACAAGGACGTGCCGGTCGGCAACGAGACCCGGGTCAAGGTCGTGAAGAACAAGGTGGCGCCGCCGTTCAGGCAGACCGAGTTCCAGATCATCTACGGCAAGGGCATCAACCGCCTTGACGAGATCATCGAGGCCGGAGTGAAGCAGGGCGTCCTCTCAAGGAGCGGCGCCTGGTACGCCTACAACGGCGGGAAGATCGGCCAGGGCAAGAAGGCCGTCGAGGGGTATCTCGTCGAAAATCCGGACATCGCCGCGGAGATCGAGGCCGCGGTCCGGGCCGGAATCTTCGGCGCCGCCGACGCCGCCGACGGGCCCGCCGCCGACGGGCCCGCCGCCGCGGAGCCCCAGTCCGCGCCGTAGGCCCCGCGCCTTGCGACGGGCCGCAGCAGCGTCCCGCGCCGACGGCGCGGGACCGGCCGTTTCCAGCGACGGTCCCGCCGTCAGGCGGGCCGCGCTGGATCTTCTGGCGCGCCGGGAGCACAGCTTCTTCGAGTTGGAGCGCAAGCTCCGGCGCCGGTTCCCGGATGTTCCCGCCGATGCCGTCGAGGCGGTTCTGCGCGACCTGCGGGAGCGGGGGCTGCAGTCCGACGCCCGCTTCGCCGAGTCCTACGCGCATCACCGCAAGGGCAAAGGTTTCGGTCGCCTCCACATCGAGAAGGAGCTGCTGGCGCGGCGCGTGGACAGCGACGTCATCGACCGCTGCCTCGACTGCGGGGACGAGATCTGGGCGACGCTGGCCCGGACGGTGGCCGAAAGGAAGGCGGAACGCATGGGGCCCGACGGCCCCGGGCGCTATCGTCGCCTGGACGCCTTTCTCAGGTCGCGGGGCTTCTCGTCCAGCCACATCCGGCAGGCTCTCGACGGAGCCGCGCCTGCGGTCCGCCCGCCGGAGTCCGACGCGGACTGAGCCGCCCCCGGGGAGGATGGGGAGGCCGCGCATGATCGAGGACGACGACATCCGGAAATTCGTCAGCGAAGCGCGCGTCCACACCCGGAACAGCGCGAACGAGCGGCAATTGTCGCAAGCGCTGGAGGCATGCCTGGAGAAAGTGTGCGTTCCAGCAGGGGCGGCTTGGTCTCCATACAGCCTGGAAACGCACCTGAAAACGGGCGACGGCAGGCGGCCGTTTCGGACGAAGGGTGGAAGGCGGTCGAAACGACCGTGGGCGTGATCGCGGAGCTCCATGCCATGGACTGGAACGGGGTCTGGTGCTCCGTTCTGGCCGACCGTTCCGCGGCCGGCGCCATCAAAAACGTGTCGCACATCTGCGGGAATCCGCCATGGGTCAAGTGGAGCCGTCTCCCCCGGGAATACGCGAAGTTCATAAAAGGGAGATGCCGGTTTCTTGGCGTGTCCAGCGACGACGCGTGGGTGGGCGGCATCGAGTCCGACATGTCCGCGGTGATCACGCACGAAGCCATCGACCGCTACCTGAAGGACGGCGGGAAGATCGGTTTTTTCATCACGGGGACGGTTTTCACCAACGAGTCGAGCGAAGGATTTAGAAAATTTCGGCTGCTGCGCGGCGGAGCGTTGACCTGCGGCATCGAGGGCGTCGAGGACTACAAGGATCTGAAGCCTTTCGACGGCGTGAGCAATCACCCGGTGTTTTCACCGTGAAGCGCGGATCCAAGACGTCGTACCCGGTCAAGTACCTGCGGTGGCGGAAGACGGGCGGCGGCAGGATCGCGTCGCGGCGGGACTTCCTCGACAACGCCCGCGCCGAAACGTTGCGGGCCGAACCCGTTCCCGGCGGCCCGGCGGGGGGAAACCGGCCATGGATGATAGGGACCGCGGCGGAGATGAGGGGTTTTCGGAAGGTTTTCAGGCGCGGCGGCGGCGGCCGCGTCGCCCGCAAGGGCGTCACCACGGACAGGAACGGCGTCTTTTGGGTGAGGGTGCTGTCTGTCGGCCCGTCCCATGCGACGGTGGAGAACCTGGTCGCGATGGGAAGAACCGGGGGCATTCCCGCGAGAAGGGCGGATGTCGAAAAAGAGCACGTGTTTCCCCTGCTGCGGGGGAAGGATCTGAGCGCGTTCAAGGCCGTTCCCAGCCCGCACATCCTCATTCCCCAAAGGGGCATGCATGGCGATCCGGAATTGAGGGAGACGGCCCCCGGCGTCTACGGCTTTCTGCGCCGGTTCAAGACCGTGCTGGAGGGCAGATCCAGCCTCAGGCGGTATCAAAGGGGGCGGCCGTGGTATTCCCTGTGGAGCACCGGAAAGTACACATTCAAACCGCACAAGGTGGCGTGGAAAGAGATGAGCGGCGGGAAATTCTGCGCCGTCTATGTCGGAAGCGTCAAGGACGGGAAGCTCGGTGCGACGAAAGTCGTCGTCCCGGACCACAAGCTCTACTTCCTGGTCGCCGAAACGGCGGCGGAGGCCCACTTCATCACGGGATTCCTCAATGCGGCCATCGTACGGAAAGCGGTGAACGCCTACGCATCCTCGCTCAGCCTGGGCGCAAGCGTCGCGGAGTATGTGGGCGTTCCCGTCTTCGACCCGTCGAACGAGGACCACATGGCGCTGTCCCGGCTGGCCCGCTCCCTGCGGTCCAAGGCCGCGATAACGCCGCGCGACGAGGAGGAGGTGGACGCGCTGGCGGCGAGATGCCTGTAGCCGGCGGGATCCCGCGGACGGCGACGGGACGGCGATGCTTGGTCTGGCTAAGACCCTGCGCCCTTGCCCTTGACGGGCGCGAAACCATCCGTCAGCATCGCGGGGTTCGTGCTCGAAACAAGGGTGAAGTCGATGACCAAACCGATGACCAACATACCTGTCGAAAGCGTCGACCCGAGTCTTGCCGAATTGATCGAAAAGGTCGAGAGCGGAGAGGGCTTCATGATCACCCGGGATGGCTTTCCCATCGCCACGCTGGCGCATTGCGGACCTACCTTCAGAAGGGGCAGTCCCGAATGGGAGGCGGCCAGGAAAAGAATGATCGCGCGCATGAAGGAAGGCGTTCCGCTCGGCGGCCTGAAAATCGACCGGGACGAACTC
>CAYSVD010000283.1:0-6897 GCA_964434395.1 uncultured Pseudohongiella sp. | reverse complement strand
AGTACGGGCTGGGGGCGGAGATCGGCATCTCCACCGACAAGCTGCACGCCCGCGGCCCGGTCGGCCTGGAGGGGCTGACCTCCCGGAAGTTCATCGTGCTGGGCGACGGGCATATCAGGCGATGATGTCGCGGCTCGGCGTGCTCGGCGGCATGTTCGACCCGGTGCACGCGGGACATGTCGGCGCGGCGCGCTTCGCCGTCCGCCTGTTGCGGCTCGAACGGCTGAAGATGGTGCCCCTCTCCCGTCCCGCCCACCGTGCGGAGGCGCGGGGCGCCGCCGCCCACCGGCTGGCCATGCTGGAGCTCGCGACGGAGGGGGACGGCGCCATCGAGGTCGACGACATCGAGATCCGCCGGGGCGGGGTGTCCCGCACGGTCGACACCTTGGACCGGTTGCGCGGCGCGGCGCGCCACATCGTGTTCGTGCTGGGCCTTGACGCGTTCAACGCCCTGCCGCGCTGGCGCCGGCCGGAGCGGATCCTCGAGCTGTGCCACCTGCTGGTGCTGGGGCGCGGCGGCGCCGCGGCGGACGGCGCCGCCGCCGCGGCGCTCGAGCGGCGCCGGGCGCCGGACCCCGAGGCCCTGTTCGAGGCCCCGGCCGGCGGCATCCTGCTGAGCGACGGCTTCCGCTGCGGTGCGTCCTCGACCCGCGTGCGCGAGGCGCTGGCCGCGGGCGCGGACGCCGGCCCGGCCCTCGACGGGCGGGTGCTGGACTACATCCGCCGGCACGGGCTCTACCGGCGCCCGCCGCGGCGGGCGCGGGAGGGGTGAGCTTGGATTCCCAGGGGTTGGCCCGGCTCGCCATGGACGCGCTGGACGGCCTGAAGGGGCAGTCGATCCTGTGCATCGACGTGAGCGGGCTGACCACCATCACGGACCGCATGGTGATCGCCACCGGCCGCTCCGTCACCCACGTCAACGCCCTGACGGACGCGGTGCTGGAGAAGGCGAAGGCGGCCGGGGTCAGGATCGCGGGCGTGGAGGGCAGGCCCCACTGCGAATGGGTGCTGGTGGACGCCGGCGGCGTGGTGGTGCACATCATGCTGGCCGCCGCCCGGGAGCTGTACAACCTCGAGGACATGTGGGGCTTCGAGGCCCCGGCGCGGGACGCCCCCGGCGACGGCGCGCCCGGTCGGTGAGGATCACCGTGCTGGCGGTGGGCCGCGGCATGCCCGGCTGGGCGGAGGAGGGGGTCCGCGAATACGCCCGGCGCTTCGGCCGCGGCTACAGCTTCTCCGTCGAGACGGTGCCGACGGCGCGCCGGGCCGGCGGGGCCGACGTCCGGCGCTGCGTCAGGAGGGAGGGGGAGCGGCTGCTGGCCCGGCTGCGCGGCGACGCGCACGTGGCGGCGCTGGCGGCCGACGGCAGGGCGCTGGACACGCCGGCGCTGGCCCGGCGGCTGCGGGCGGTCCGGGACGACGGCCGGGACCTGGTCGTGCTCGTCGGCGGTCCCGACGGCCTGGACCGGGCCTGCCTGGAGCGGGCCCGGGAACGCTGGTCCCTGTCGGCCCTGACCCTGCCCCATCCGCTGGCGCGGGTCATCATCGCCGAGCAGCTCTACCGCGCCGTCAGCCTGCTGGCCGGCCATCCCTACCACCGGGGCTGAGCGGGCGCGCGCCGCGGGCGAAGCGGAGCAGCGGAACGAACATGGATGTCTGGTCAAAAGGGCAGTAACATTCGTCAATCAGGAGTCTTGGCCGATGTCAGCGAACTGGAAAAACCGCACCTTGTTCCACGGCGACAACCTGAAGTTCATGCGGGCCATGAACGCAGGGTCCGTGGACCTCATCGCCACCGACCCGCCCTTCAACAAGGGGAGGGATTTTCACGCCACTCCGGACAGTCTGGCGTCGGGAGCCAGCTTTCAGGACAGGTGGTCGTGGGAGAGCGATGTTCATCAGGAGTGGGTCGACCGGCTGACCGACGATCACAGGCCTTTGATGGAGGCCATTGAAAGATCCCGCTACACGCATTCCGACGGCATGGGGGCGTTCATGTGCTTCATGGCCGTGCGCTTGCTGGAGATGGAGCGGATACTGAAGCCGACCGGCGCCGTGTACCTGCACTGCGACCCGACGGCGTCCCACTACATCAAGACCACCATGGATGCGATTTTCGGGTGGCGCGGCTTCCGCAATGAAATCATCTGGCGGCGGACGGGCGCCCACAACTCCGCCGACAGGTACGGACCGATACACGACGTGATCCTGTTCTACGCGAAGCCGGATTACAGGCACACGACCCGGTTCGCGCCGTATCTTCGAGGGCACGTGAAGGGATACTTCCGGAAGTCGGACGAACGCGGACGGTACTGGGGAAACGCCATCCACGGCGCCGGCGTTCGCCGCGGGGCGAGCGGAAAGCCATGGAAAGGGCACGATCCCACCGCCGTCGGGCGCCACTGGGCGGTTCCGAAAAGCCTGGTGCTGGCGCTCGGCATCGACCCCGGCCTGCCGCAGCATGAGAAGTTGGACGCCCTGTACGAGAAGGGGGTCATCGACATGCCGCCGCCGGGGTCGACGGCGCTGCCCACCTACCGGCAGTACCTCGACGACTCCCCCGGGCAACCGCTGCAGGATCTGTGGACCTATCAGCCCCACACCGGCGGCGCCGTTCACGGCACGGAGGACGAGATCGACCGGGACGTCCGCTGGATACCCAAGCGCGACAGGAAGGAGCGGGTCGGCTACCCGACCCAGAAGCCCGTCGGCCTCTACACCCGCATGATACTGTCGTCCAGCAGGCCGGGCGACATGGTGCTGGACCCCTTCGCCGGTTGCGCCACCACGCTCATCGCGGCGGAGTGCGAGGGGCGCCGGTGGGCCGGGATCGACATCTGGGACGGGGCGCATGAAGTCGTGATGGAGCGGCTGGGACGCGTCGGCCTGCTCAAAACCGGCAAGGGCGACGGACACATCGCCTTCGGGGACATTCACTACACCCGCGACGCCCCGAAGCGAACCGACGACGGTGGAGCGGCCGCCCCGTTCCTGCGGGTCAAAAAGCGCGTCGACGAGCCCAAGGGGCCCACCATGAGCCGGGAGGCGATGCTCGAGCACCTGCTGGAGCAACACGGAACCCGATGCCTGGGGTGCGACAGGACATTCGACGATCCGCGGTACCTGCAGCTTGACCACAACACCCCGCGCTCCGACGGCGGCATAAACCATCTGTCGAACCGGGTGCTGTTGTGCGGCCCCTGCAACGTCCTCAAAAGCAACATCCTGACGCTGTCCGGCCTCCGGAAGGAGAACAGGAAGCGGGGGCACATGGTGAAAGAAGAGCGGGGGCGAGCCGCCGGCCCGCCGGAAACCGCGAGAAACTGATGCTTTTTTCAGCCTGACGGCCCGCGCCGGCCGCGCCGCGGCCGATGCCCCCGGTGAACCGGCCGGTGCGGGCGCTGTCCAAGGGATGCGGGGCGGCGGCGGCGGCCCCCGTCCGGCGGGCGCATCCGGTAAAATGCGCGGATCCGGGCTGGGCGGACGGACCCATCGGCGATGGCCGGCAAGTGGAAACTCAAGGACCACGACACCGAGCGGCGGCTGTTCGGCCGCCGCCTCGCCGTCGCGGTCGCCGTCATGGGGCTGCTGGTGGCCGCCCTGATCGCCAACCTGGTCGGGCTGCAGGTCTTCCAGCACGAGTACTACTCCACCCGCTCCGACGACAACCGGCTGCATTCCCAGCACGTGGCGCCGGCCCGGGGGCTGGTTTTCGACCGCCGCGGCGAGCTGCTGGCGGACAACCGGCCCATCTTCACCCTGACCGTGGTGCGCGAGCAGGTCGGGGATCTCGACCGGACGCTGCGGGCCCTGGGCGGGCTGGTGCGCCTGTCGCAGGACGACATCGACCAGTTCCGCGCCCGGCTGCGGCGCCGCCGGGTGCCGTTCTCCTCGGTGCCCCTGCGCTACGTCTTGAGCGAGCGGGAGCGCTCGAGGGTGGCCGTCAACAGCCACCGGCTGCCCGGCGTCGCCATCGAGCCGCAGCTGGTGCGCCGCTACCCGCTGGGGGAGCTGGCCGCGCACGCCCTGGGGTACGTCTCCGAGATCAACCGCCGGGAGCTGGACGGGTTGAACGCGGCGGACCGCGAGAACTACGTCGGCACCAACCACATCGGCAAGACCGGCGTCGAGAAGACCTACGAGCGCCTGCTGCACGGCGCGGTCGGCTACGAGGTGGTGGAGAAGAACAACCGCGGCCAGATCATGCGGCGCCTCGACCGCACCGATCCGGTGGCCGGGCGCGACATCACCCTGCACCTGGACGCCCGCCTGCAGGCCGTCGCCGGCGAGGCGCTGGGGGAGTTCCGCGGGGCGGTGGTGGCCATCGATCCGGACACCGGCGGCATCCTGGCGATGGTCAGCAAGCCGGCCTTCGACCCGAACCTGTTCGTCACCGGCATCAGCGGCGCCGACTACCGCCGGCTGGTCGACGACGAGCTCAACACTCCGCTGTTCGACCGCGCGGTCAACCCCTATCCGCCGGCGTCGACCGTCAAGCCCTTCATCGGCCTGGCCGGCCTGCAGCTCGGACTCGTCGACTACGAGCACACGATCGACGACCCGGGGTATTTCCGCCTGCCCGGCGGCTCGCGCCGCTACCACGACTGGACCTGGCGCACGGAGATGGGCGGCGGGCACGGCGCGGTCGACCTGCGCCGGGCGATCTACCAGTCCTGCGACACCTACTTCTACGACCTGGGCTCCCGCATGGGCATCGACGCGATGCACGGCTTCCTGTCCGCGTTCGGCTTCGGCCGCAACCTCGCCCTGGACGTCCCCTACGCCCGGGACGGGGTGCTGCCGTCGACGGAATGGAAGCTGCGGGCCCGGGGCGAGCGGTGGTATCCCGGCGAGACCGTCAGCTCGGCCATCGGCCAGGGCTACATGTGGGCCACCCCCCTGCAGCTGGCGACGGCGGCCGCGGCGCTGGCGGCCGGGGGGCGGATGGTGCCGCCGCGCATGCTCAAGGCGGTGGACGGCGAGGCCTCCGAGCCGGTCGCCGGGTTCGCGCCGGCCGACGTGGCGCTGGACGACCCGGAGCACTGGCGCTACATGGAGCGGGCCATGGTGGACGTGGTGCACCGGCCGTACCAGCGGGGCGCCGTCCGGGACTACGGCGGGGCCTACCCGTACACCCGGGAGGCGGATCCGGACATGAGCTACCGGATCGCCGGCAAGACCGGGACCGCGCAGGTCGTCGGCATCGACCAGAGCGTGGGCCGCGGCGACGAGATCGAGCTGGCTGAGCGGCACCGGGACCACGGGCTGTTCATCGCCTACGCCCCGGCCGGGCACCCGACCGTCCCGCCGCGGATCGCGCTGGCCGTGTTCGTGCAGAACGGCGAGTCCGGCGCCGCGGCGGCCAGTCCCGTCGCCAAGCGGATCATCGACGCCTACCTGCTGGACATCCTGGGCCTGGACCTCGCCGCGCCGCCCGCCGGAGCGGCCGATGGCTAGCCCGCGGCTGCACGAGCAGGCCGGCGACCTGCGCACGGGCCGGCAGCGCCCGCTGTGGGGGTTGCTGCATGTCGACCTGCCGCTGCTGGCCGGGCTGGCGCTGCTGTGCGGCTTCGGGCTGCTGGTGCTGTTCAGCGCCAGCGGGGGCGATCCGGCGGTGGTGCGGCGCCAGGCGGCCGCGATGGCGGTCGGCCTGGCGGTGATGCTGGCGATCGCCCAGTTCAGCCCTCCCTTCCTGCGGCGCTGGGCGCCGCCCATGTACGCGGCGGGCCTGGCGCTGCTGGCGCTGGTGCTCGAGTTCGGGGTGGAGGCCAACGGCGCCAGGAGCTGGCTCGACCTGCCGGGGCTGCCCAGCTTCCAGCCCTCGGAGCTGGTGAAGATCGCGGTGCCGATGCTGCTGGCCTGGTATCTGGGCAGCCGGCCCCTGCCGCCCCGCCTCGGGCACCTGTTCTGGGCCGGCCTGCTGATCCTGGCGCCGGCCGGCCTGATCGTGCTGCAGAACGACGCGGGCACCGCCATCATGGTGGCCATGTCGGGCGCGTTCGTGGTGCTGCTGGCGGGCGCGCGCTGGCCGGTGGTGGCCGGCGGCGGCCTCGCCCTGTTGCTGGCGTCCCCCGCCTGGTACCTGTTCCTCGCCCAGGAGCACCAGAAGAACCGCCTCCTCACCTTCCTGGATCCCTACCGGGATCCGACCGGGGTCGGCTACAACATCATCCAGTCCCGCATCGCCATCGGCTCCGGCGGGGTCTACGGCAAGGGCTACGGCAACGGGGCCCAGTCCCACCTCGACTTCATCCCCGAGAGCAACACGGACTTCATCCTGGCGGTGCTGGCCGAGGAGCTGGGGCTGCTGGGCATCCTGCTCCTGATCGGCCTGTACCTGTTCGTGCTCGGCCGGGGGCTGCACATCGCGTGGTCGTCGAACGACATGTTCAGCCGCCTGCTGGCGGGCAGCATCGCGCTCACCTTCTTCCTGTACGTCTTCGTGAACATGGCCATGGTGTCGGGGTTGCTGCCGGTCATCGGGCTGCCGCTGCCCCTGGTCAGCCGGGGCGGCACCGCCATCGTCACGCTGTTCGTCGGCTTCGGCCTGCTGATGTCCATCAAAAGCCACAGCTGGTCCCAGGTGGCGTAGGGCGGCGCTTCAAGCCGCCGCATTCGACGCCGCGCGCCGCGGCGGCTGACGCCGGGAGTTTCGACATGACCTACATTTGGGAAAGGAGCGAATGGCCGAGCTTCGTCTGGGATGAATCCGCCGTCGGGAAAATCGCCGAAGAAGCCCTTCGATCCTTAGGTTCTCTGGTCGTCGAGGCGGATAATCTGCCTAAGGAAATGCGGGAGAAAAAAGCCGTCGATTTTATGGTGTCCGAGGGGATCAAGACATCCGAGATAGAGGGTGAATTCTATAAGCGATCAGATGTGCGCGGCTCCATAAACCGC
>CAYSVD010000282.1:0-1910 GCA_964434395.1 uncultured Pseudohongiella sp. | reverse complement strand
CGCGACAGCGTCTCCATGTTCTCCACGGGCACGAACAACCGCCCGTCGCCGGCATACTGGATGCGCAGGCAATCGTGCGGCGCGCCGGCGGCGGTCACCGCCTCCAGCCCCTCATAGCGGCCGATGCCGTGCTCCACATGCACGACGATGTCGCCCTCGGCGATTTCGGACAGGTCCTGGAGGAAGTCCCGCGCCCGGCGCCGGCCCCGCGCCCGGGCCGAGAGGCGCTCGCCCAGAATGTCCTGCTCTGTAAGCACTGCAAGGTCGGCGGTCTCGAATCCGCCTTCGAGCGCCAGCACGGCCGTCCCGAGCCGGTCCGCCGGCAGGCCGTCCAGGTCCGAGGCGGTCCCGACCGGGGCCGCCCGGACGCCCTGCTCGCCCAGCAGCCCGGCCAGCCGGTCGCGGGACCCTTCGCTGTAGGCGGCGAGCAGCACCCGCCGGCCCGCAGCCGCATGGGCCGCCAGCCGGTCTCCGACGGCGCCGTAGAGGTCGATGTCGGGGCGCGCCCGCGCCTCGGAGAAATCGACGGCCGGCCGGCCGCCGGCGTCCGGCCCGTCCGCCACGGCCGCAGGCAGCAACACCGCGCCCGGACGGTCCTGCAGGCATGCCTCCCAGCCCGCAGCGTCCAGATAGAGCCTGTCCGGCGGCAAGGGCCGGTAAGGCGCTTCGCCCGATGGCGGGTCGAGCCGCGCGGCATAGTGGTCGGCGACGGCCTCGAAGCGGATGTCGCGCGCCGCGCCCGCCTGCTCGTCCTCGATCACCGGGGCGTCCGGCAGGTAGTCGGCAAGCGTCTCCAGCCGCTCATGGAAAAGCGGCAGCCAGTGCTCGATTCCGGCGGCGCGGCGGCCCGCCGACACGGCCTCGTAAACCGGGTCGTCGGCCGTCACCGCGCCGAAGGCCGCGCGGTAGCCTTCCCGAAAGCGCGCAATGCTGTCCCCGGTAAGCACGACCTCGCTCGCCGGCACGAGGTCGAAGCGCTCCAGCCGGTCGGTGCTCCGCTGGTCCACGGGGTCGAAACGGCGGATTTCCTCGATCTCGTCCCCGAACAGGTCGATGCGAAGCGGGGCGGCCCCGCCGGCCGGAAAGAGGTCGATCAGCCCGCCCCGGACGGCGTATTCGCCGGGCTCCATCACGGTTTCGGCGCGCTGGTAGCCATGCCGCTCCAGGAAGGCGAGCAGCGCTTCCGTGTCCATTGGGCCGCCGGCCTCGCCGGAGAACCGGCTCCCCGCAAGGCCGGCACGCGGCGGCACGCGCTGGAGGAAGGCGTTTGCGGTGGTCAGCAGGATATCGGGCCGCGCCCCGTCCGCCAGCGCCGCCAGGGTCGCGAGGCGCTCGGACACGAGGTCGTTGCGCGGCGAGCTGCGGTCATAGGGCAGGCAGTCCCAGCTCGGGAACCGCAGCGTTGAGAGTTGCGGCGCGAAGAAGCCGAGGCACTCCGCCATCCGCGCCATCTGCGCGTCGTCGCGCGAGATATGGACAACCGGCCCCCCGCTCTCCGCCAGCGACGCCAGCACGCGCGCATCATGGCCCGGCGGCGCGCCCCCCAGGCGAACCCGCCCGGCACGGTCGAGCGGCGGAATCATCCCGTCCCGGCGACCGAGGCGATCAGGCGGGCCACGACCGGGTCGTCGGGCGGCTCCGCCGCGCCGGTCACCCAGTCCATGATCTCGGGATCGGACCGGGCCAGAAGCGCTTCGAAGCTCGCGAGCCCGTCTTCGTCGAGATTGCCCAGCCAGGCGTCCGCCAGGGGGCCGAGCAGCAGGTCGGCTTCCTTCGTGCCCCGGTGCCAGGCGCGGAACCGCAGCCGCTTCCGGCGGTATTCGAGCTCGTCCTGCAACGCTTCGCCCCCTCCATGTGGCGGGTGGTATAAATTGCCGGCCGAGCGATGTCAGCCACAGAGACGGGGCGTT
>CAYSVD010000281.1:0-5683 GCA_964434395.1 uncultured Pseudohongiella sp. | reverse complement strand
GCGCAGGACGCCGACGCCCCCCTCTGGCGCGAGGCGCTGGCGCCGGAGGCGCCGCTGATCGAGGCCATGGCGCGGCGCAGCGGCTGGAGCCCCGCCCTGCGCGAGACGGTCGCGGCGCGGACCGCGGCCCTGGTCGACGAGCTGCGGGAGGGGCCCGCCCCCTCCTTCCTGCAGGCCTTCCTGGCCGAGTACGGGCTGTCCACCGAGGAGGGGGTGGCGCTGATGTGCATGGCGGAGGCCTTCCTGCGCGTCCCCGACGCGCGCACCCTCGACGAGCTGATCGCCGAGAAGGTGGCGGAGTCCGACTGGCGGTCCCATTCCGGCCGGGCGGCGTCCTTCATGGTCAACGCCTCCACCTGGGGGCTGATGCTCACCGGCAAGCTGCTGACCCGCGAGCAGAGCGCCGGGCTGCCGGCCGCCATGCGGGGCCTGCTGCGCCGGCTGGGCGGACCGGTGGCGCGCGCCGCCATGGGCGAGGCCATGCAGCGGCTGGGCGGCCACTTCGTGATCGGGCAGACCATCGCGGAGGCCCTGGAGCGCGCCGACCGGGATCCGCGGTACCGGGACTGCCGCTTCTCCTTCGACATGCTGGGCGAGGCCGCCGTGACCGAGGCCGACGCGCGGACCTACTTCGAGGCCTACCGCTCCGCCATCGAGGCGCTGGCGGAGCGGGCCGGCCCCGACGTTCGCCTCAACGCCGGCATCTCCGTCAAGCTCTCGGCCCTGCATCCGCGCTTCGAGCACGCCCGGCGGGCGCGGAGCTTCGACGCGCTGCTCGAGCGCGCCGGAACGCTGGCGGAGCTGGCGGCGCGGGCCAACCTCGGCTTCAACATCGACGGCGAGGAGACCGAGCGCATGGCCTACGCCCTGGATGTCTTCGCCGCGCTGGCGCGGATGCCGCGGACCGCCGGCTGGGAGGGGCTCGGCATGGTGGCGCAGGCCTACGCCCGCAACGCCGGGGCGATGATCGACCGGGTGCTGGCGCTGGCGGAGGAGACGGGGCGGCGGTTCACGCTGCGGCTGGTCAAGGGCGCGTACTGGGACACCGAGATCAAGCGCGCCCAGGTGCTGGGCCTGCCGTCCTATCCGGTGTTCACCCGCAAGCCCTTCACCGACGTCTCCTACCTGTGCGCCGCCGAGCGGCTGCTGGCCTCGACCGACCGCGTCCGGCCGCAGTTCGCGACCCACAACGCCCACACCGTGTGCGCCGTGCTGGCCCGGGCCGAGCAGCTGGGCGCGGCGCCCGAAGACTTCGAGTTCCAGCGGCTGTACGGCATGGGCGAGGAGCTGCACCGGCGGGTCCGCGAGCGGCACGGCGCCGGTTGCCGCATCTACGCGCCGGTGGGCCGGCACGACGACCTGCTGGCCTACCTCGTGCGGCGGCTGCTCGAGAACGGCGCCAACAGCTCCTTCGTGCACCAGCTGACCGACCGCGCCGTCCCGGCCGCGGCGGTGGCGGCCGACCCCTTCGCCGCGGCGCGCCAGCCGGACGGGCCGCCGGACATCCCGCCGCCGCCGGACCTCTACCGCCCCCGCCTCAACTCCCCCGGCTTCGACCTGGCCAGCCCCGCCGACTGGGGGGCCATCGAGCGGGCCCGCGGGCCGTGGCGGCGGCGCCGGTGGCGGGCCGGGCCGCTGCTGGCCGCGGAGTGCGGGGCGTCGTCCCCGCGCGCCGTCCGCAACCCGGCCGACCCCGCCGACGAGGTGGGCGAGGTCCGCGACACCCCGCTCGAGGCCCTCGGCCCGGCCTTCGAGGCCGCCCGCGCCTTCGCGCCCGAATGGGCCGGCGCCGGCGCCGCGCGCCGCGCCGCGGCGCTGGAGCGGGCGGCGGAGCTGTACCGGGAGCATTTCGGGGAGCTGGCGGCGCTGCTGGCCCGGGAGGCGGGCAAGACCATGGAGGACGCGGTCGGGGAATGGCGCGAGGCCATCGACTTCCTGCGCTACTACGCCGGACAGGCCCGGCGCGGCGAGCAACTGGCGGGGCGGGCGCCCCGGGGCGTGTTCGTCTGCATCGCGCCGTGGAACTTCCCGCTGTCGATCTTCACCGGGCAGGTCGCCGCGGCGCTGGCGACCGGCAACGCGGTGCTGGCCAAGCCGGCCGAGCAGTCCACGCTGGTGGCGCATCGGGCGGCGCGGCTGCTGCACCAGGCCGGCGTTCCCGCGGCCGCCCTGCAGCTGGTCACCGGCGACGCCGCGCAGGGCGCCGCGCTGGCCCGGGATCCCCGCCTGGACGGCGTCTGCTTCACCGGCTCGCTGGAGGCGGCGCACTCCATCCGCGCCGCGATGGCGGAGCGCGCGCCGCCGGGCGCGCGGCTGATCGCCGAGACCGGCGGCGTCAACGCCATGATCGTGGACAGCACCGCCCTGCCGGAGAAAAGCGTCGGGGACGTCGTCCGCTCGGCCTTCCACAGCGCCGGCCAGCGTTGCTCCGCCCTGCGCATCCTGTACCTGCAGGAGGAGATCGCCGACCGCTTCCTGGCCATGCTGACCGGCGCCATGGACCTGCTGGACGTCGGCGACCCCTGGCTTCCCCGGACCGACCTCGGACCGGTGATCGACGGACGCGCCCGGGCGGACATCGAAGGCTACGTGGCCGGGCGGGCCTGCCTGCACCGCGCGGCGGCGCCGGAGACCGGCTGCTACGTCGCCCCGGCGCTGCTCCCGGTCGGCGGCATCGCCGAGATCGAGCGGGAGGTGTTCGGGCCGGTGCTGCACGTGGCCCGCTACCGGGCGGCGGAGCTCGACCGCGTCGTCGACGAGATCAACGCCGCCGGCTACGGCCTGACCGCCGCGGTGCACTCGCGGCTCGACCGGCGGACCGGCCGCTGCGTCGACCGGCTGGCGGCGGGCAACCTGTACGTCAACCGCGACCAGGTCGGCGCCGTGGTGGAGTCCCAGCCCTTCGGCGGCCGGGGCCTGTCGGGCACCGGCCCGAAGGCGGGCGGCCCCTGGTACCTCGAGGCCTTCACCCGGGCGGCGGCCTCCTCCCCGCCGCCGCCGCCGCCGACGGACGGCCTGCCGGCCGTCGCGCCCGAGGCGCTGGGCGAGGCGCTGGACGCGCTGGACGCGGAGCGCTGGCGGGAGCTGGCGGACCGCCCCGCGCGGCTGCGCCGCGCCTTCCCCGCATCGAAGGCGCTGGCGGCCTGCGACGTGGCCGCGCGGCGGCCGATGCCCGGCCCCACGGGCGAGCGCAACGTCCTGCAGCTGCGGCCGGCCGGCGTCGCCCTGTGCCTGGGCCCCGGCCCGGAGGCGGCGCTGGAGCAGGCGCTCGCGGCGCTGGCCTTCGGCGGCGGCGCGGTGCTGTGCTGTTCCGGCGGCGAGCCGCTGGAGCGGGCGCTCGAGGCCCTGCGGGCGCTCGGGGCCCCGGCGCGCCGGCTCGAGGGCTTCCCGTCCGCCGAGGCCCTGGAGCGGGCCGGGCCGCTGGCGGTGGTCGGCTGGGACGGCGACGAGGAGACGGCCCGGAGCCTGGAGCGGGCCCTGGCCCGGCGGCCGGGGGCGATCGTGCGGCTGGCGGGCGGGCCGGCCGACCCGCTGGACTACGCCGCCGAATGCCACGTCTGCGACGACGTCACCAGCTCCGGCGGCAACGTGGAGCTGCTGGCCCGCCAGTAGCGGGCCGACCGCGGCAGGTTGCGACGCGGGCGCGGGGGCCGCCCCGCGCCGGCGGAACCTGCGGTATACTGCCCCTGCGGGCCGGGCCCTCCGGGACCGGCCCCGCCCTTCGCATCGACGACGAACAAGAGGTACACCATGCGCGCATCGACGACCCCGGCCTTGGCCGCCGCCCTGCTTTCCGCCTCCCTTCTCGCCGCTTCGGCGGCGCCGGCGCGCGACGGCGAGGCCCTCGCCGTGCTGGTGCCGGGCGGCGGCGACTACAGCCGGCCGGCCGGCTTCGACCATCCCGACGCCCAGGCCTTCTTCGACCAGGGCCTGCGCATGGCCTGGAGCTTCTACTTCCCGGAATCCATCGCCTCCTTCCAGGAGGCGGCCCGGCTGGATCCCGACCATCCCATGCCGCACTGGGGCCTGGCCCACGCCGCCGGCCCGAACCCCAACAGCCGCTACGCCGGCATGCCGGACGATCCCCAGGGCGCCGGCCTGGCGGCGGTCCGCCGGGCGCTGGAGCTGGCCAACAACGGCGCGCCCAAGCAACGGGACATGATCAACGCCCTGTTCGTGCTGTACAACAAGGACGCGATCCCCGACGACCGGGAGCGGGACTTCGCCTACGTGGACGCCATGCGCGAGCTGCACCGCCGCTACCCGGGCGATCCCGACATCGCCTCGGTGTTCGCCGCGTCCTACATGAACACCACGCGCTGGGACTACTGGAACCCGGACGGCTCGCCCCGGCCCGGCACCGCCGAGGCCAGGGCCGCGCTGGAGGCAGCCATGGCGGCCGAGCACGACCATCCGGGCGCCAACCACCTGTACATCCACCTGATGGAGGCCTCCGGCGAGCCGGAGCTGGCCATGCCCTCGGCCCAGCGGCTCGAGGGCAGCGTGCCGATTTCCGGACACATGGTGCACATGCCCGGCCACATCTACCTGCGCGTCGGCGAGTACGAGAAGGCCATCGACATGAACCGGCGCTCCCAGATCGTGGACCGGCAGTTCGCCGAGATCTGGGGCGACACCAACTTCCCGCTGATCGGCACCTACCCGCTGTCCCACAAGATCCACGCCGGGCACGCGCTGGACTTCGTCCGCTACGCCAACATGCTGCAGGGCAACTACGCGGCGGCCCACGACGCGGCCAGCCGCAACGCGGCCAACGTCGACCCCAACGGCCGGCGCGGCCAGAAGACGCTGTCCCACCCCTGGATCACCGACAAGGTGTTCGGCAAGTGGGACAAGATCCACGCCGACAACGCCCGCAACAGCAAGCAGGAGTCGCCCTACCTGATCGGCATGTGGAGCTACGTGATGGGCAGCGCCCACATCGCCAAGGGGCACATGGGGCCGGCCGAGGCGGAGCTGGCGAAGCTGCGGGCCCAGATCACGGCCGAGGGGGTCGACGAGGCCAACGTCGGCCCGACGCCCGCATCCCACGTCCTGACCCTGGCCATGCACGCCCTGAGCGGCGAGCTGGACGAGGCCCGCGGCGATCTGGACTCCGCCATCGCCCACTACCGGCAGGCGGTGGAGTACCAGGACAACCTGAACTACACCGAGCCGCCCGACTGGTCCCAATCCGTCCGGCTGTACCTCGGCGCGGCGCTGCTCGCGGCCGGCCGGCCGGCCGAGGCCGAGGCGGTGTACCGCGAGGATCTCGAGTGGAACCAGCAGAACGGCTGGACGACCTTCGGCCTGTACCAGGCGCTCGAGGCCCAAGGCAGGGAGCAGGAGGCGACGATCGCGAAGCGGCGCTTCGACTCCTACTGGCGCAACGCCGACGTGGAGCTCGAGCGCTCGCGCTTCTAGTAGCCGCCGGAGCCGCCCGGGAACTGAGAATGCCCAAGACTGAGAACGAAAGATGTTTTTCCCGAAGCCCCGTGTTAGAGTCCGTGCGGTGGGACTTGGACAGCGGGGTGCGACCCCGGATGTCCCGACGGCCCCAGACGTCCCGGCTCGACAGTCCCGGCTCGACAAGATGCGGGTGCGGATGGAAAATGCGACAATTGAACGGATTCCAGCGTCAGGCAGGCGCGTAGCGAAACAAATCAAGTGAAGACCATAAGTC
>CAYSVD010000280.1:0-1553 GCA_964434395.1 uncultured Pseudohongiella sp. | reverse complement strand
TCCGACGCCACCCAGGCGCCGATGGCGCCGCGGGCTTCCGCCGCGCTCATCCGGGCGGCCGCCTCGCGCACGTGGCCGGCGTTCTCCGGCGTCAGCGTCAGCAGCGTCACCGCCGCGGTGCGCGCCGCGTCTTCCAGGTATCTCCGGCCCGCCCAGCTTCCGCCGACCTCCCACACCGGGCCGGACACCGCCGGCACCAGCACGGTCACGGCCTCGCGCCCGGCCATCCCGACCGACAGCGCCAGGTTCGCCAGAAGCGACAGCCCCAGCAGCACCGCCAGCGCGAGGCGCGCGTCGCGCGCCTTCCGGCGCTCGGCTTCCCGAACTTCCCGCCGCACGTTCCGTCGGCCTCTCAGCCCAGGTAGCGGCGGACATGGCTCGGCGGCGTGGCTTTCAGGCGCAGCGCGAAGTCCGGCAGGAACCAGTACAGGGCGAAGTGCACGACATGGGCCCCGCCGCCGCGCTTGATCCGGCGCAGCAGCAGCCAGCCGCCGACGCCCGCCACGAGTCCCGTGACGAAGGCATTGGCGGCGAGTCCCAGCAGCGCCGGACCCAAAAGCACGGCAGCCTCGTCCACGGTCCAGAACAGCCAGCGCTCCGGATCGTCGAGGCGGCGGGGGATGGCGTGGCGCGCGGTGTCGTTCATTCTTGTCGGCCGTTTTCGGACGGGGATCGGTCCGTTGTCAGACGATCGCCGTGCCGACGAGGCCCGTGACGATGCCGACACCGGCGCCCGCGGCCACCCCGACGCCGACCGCGCCCAGAAGCTGCTGCGTGTTGAACCGCATCACCGAGCCGACCAGCGCCGCGCCCACGGCCAGGGCCGCCGCAAGCTGCCCGCCGGTGCCCCCGACGATGCCGGTCACCGTGTCCAGCGGACCCGAAAACGTCGTGTCCGTCGTGGCCTGCGCCGGATCGGCGCCGAACAGGAGCGCCAGCGCCGGAACGGCGAAGGCCGCCAGCGCCCGGACGGTCGCAGGGGTTGCGGTGTTCGTCGCGGCCGCCGCAACGGCCTTGTTGCGCCGCGGGCAGTTCCGTCGTGCGCTGTTCCGCAGTACGCGGCGCATCAGGCCGCCCTCCCGCCGCGCGCGCGGTCGTCGGAGGTCGAGGTCATGCGCCGCGCCGCGGCCCAGGCCTCCAGATCGGCCCTGGCATAGAGGATGCGCGATCCGAACTTGTGAAACGCCGGACCTTCTCCGGTGACCCGGTAGCGGTCCAGGGTGCGGGGCGAAAGCCCCAGAAAGGCCGCGGCCTCGCGCGTGCCCAGATACTTGGTCGGTTGACCGCTCATGGAAGTGCCTCCTTCTTCTTTGTTGTCGGTGGGGGACTTGTCCCCGTCGTTGGTGTCGGATTTGCGCGGCGGGGCCGGGCCTCCGGCCGCGATCGCGCGGATCGCGGCGCGTTCGCCCTCGCTGCAGCGGGCCGCCATCCAGGCTCGCACCCTTCCGGCGGTGTCGAGCCGCGGCGAGACGCCCCGGCGCAGCCGCGCGACGAACGAGGGATCGCCCGCCGCGTCCAGCCCAAGCACGTAAGGCTTGGTGCGCGTGATCTCG
>CAYSVD010000279.1:0-8085 GCA_964434395.1 uncultured Pseudohongiella sp. | reverse complement strand
GATGTTGTCCGGCCCCACCCCCCCATCGACCCCGAGGCGCACCGGCAGCCCGCTGCCGGTGCGCCTCGGGGTCGATGGGGGGGTGGGGCCGGACAACATCCGCGCCGCGGCGGATGCGGGCGCCGACACCTTCGTGGCCGGCTCGGCGATCTTCGGCGGCGCGGACTACGGCCGGGCCATCGCCGCCCTGCGCGCGGCGCTGGCGGCGCCGGCCGCCCCCGCCGCATCGCCGTGACGGACCGGGAGCGCTTCGAGGCGCTTGGGCGCGAGGGCCGCAACCGCGTCCCGGTCGCGCGGGAGGTGCTGGCGGACACCGACACGCCGCTCGGCGTCTACCTCAAGCTGGGCCGGGGCCCCCACAGCTACTTCTTCGAGTCCGTCCAGGGGGGCGAGAAGTGGGGGCGCTACTCCATCATCGGGCTGCCCTGCCGGACCGTGCTCCGAGCCGGCGGGGGAGAGGTCCGGGTGGCGACCGACGGCGAGACGGTCGAGACCTCGCGGGGGGATCCCTTCGCCTTCGTCGCGGACTTCCTGGCGCGCCACCGGGCGGCGTCCGCGCCCGGCGGCCACCGCTTCGCCGGCGGGCTGGTGGGCTATTTCGCCTACGACACCGCGCGCCTGGTCGAGCCCGTCCTGCCGCCGGCGAAGGCCGCCGGCGACCTCGGCGTTCCCGACATCCTGCTGATGCTGTCGGAGGAGGTGGTGGTGTTCGACAACCTGCGCGGCACCCTGTCGCTGATCGTCCACGCCGATCCCGCCGCCGCCGGCGCCTGGGACGCGGCCCAGGCGCGGCTGGACGAGCTGGTCCGGGCGCTGGCCGGCCCCGCCGTCCCGCCGCCCGCCGCGGCGGCGCCGGGGGACGGGGAGGGCTTCCGCCACCACTTCGCCGAGTCCGACTACCGGCGGGCGGTGTCGCGGATCAAGGACTACATCGCCGCCGGCGACGTGATGCAGGTGGTGCTGTCGCAACGCATGTCGGCGCCGTTCGCGGGGGATCCGCTCGACGTCTACCGCGCCCTGCGCTACCTCAACCCCTCGCCGTACATGGTGTTCTTCGACTTGGGAGACCATCACGTGGTGAGCGCCTCGCCGGAGATCCTGGCGCGGCTCGAGGCGGGCCGGATCACGGTGCGGCCGCTGGCCGGCACCCGCCCGCGTGGGGCGGACGAGGCGGAGGACCAGGCGCTGGAGCGGGAGTTGCTGGCGGACGAGAAGGAGCTCGCCGAGCACCTGATGCTGATCGACCTGAGCCGCAACGACTCGGGCAAGGTGTCCAGGACCGGCTCGGTGACGGTGCCGCGGCGGATGTTCGTCGAGCGCTACTCCCACGTGATGCACATCGCCTCCATCGTCGAAAGCGAGATCCGCGAAGGCCTCGGCGCGCTGGACGTGCTGAAGGCCACGCTACCTGTGGGAACCCTGAGCGGGGCGCCGAAGGTGCGCGCGATGGAGATCATCGACGAGCTGGAGCCGGAAAAGCGGGGCATCTACGGCGGCGCCATGGGCTACCTGGGCTGGAACGGCAACATGGACATGGCCATCGCGATCCGCACCGCCGTCGTCGCTGGCGGCCGGCTGCACGTGCAGGCCGGGGCGGGGATCGTCGCGGACTCGGACCCGGGCCGGGAGTGGGAGGAGACCCGCAGCAAGGCGCGGGCGATCGTGCGCGCCGTCGAGCTCGCCCGGGGCGGGCTGGCGATCGGCTGAGCCGGTCCGCTCCGCGGGCGCGAGGCGGGTCGGTCGCCCCGATGCGGGTGTCGCGGAAAACGCCGCGGCCGCAGGATGGATGTTTCCCGCACATTTCAGCGAAATTCGGCACGTCCATCGCGGAATCTCTCGGATCTTCGTCGACGGGGCCGCGGATTTTCGAGGAATTATGCATTTGTGTGCGCGAGCAACGGTCGAATGCGTCGCTCAAAGTGGTCCAGCGGTCCGTCATGATTGCGGACATCGCCCACGGCGGAAGGTGTTGCTCAATGTCCTGAATCCAGCGCGGGGTTTCGCGCTTGTGCTGCGGGGATGTCGCCAGCCCGTGTGCGATATAGGCGCATGCGGCCAGCGCCCGTCGGCTGGAGAGGAACTCCTGATGCGGCCGAACGATCCGGTGTTTTTCAGCCTTTGATCGGGAATCGGGAAATCGGTGGAGGGATCGCGAGGTCATCATGCGCCAGCTAAAGCGAGGCTCATGGGGAACGGGCGTTCGGATCGGTTCTCAGGGACGGGTTTCAATGCGCGTGCTTGCCGCGCCGTGCTGATAAGGCAGCTCCGTGATCCTCTGAGGCTTATGATGCCGCGATCGTGCGGAACTGCACCAATGATTTGCCGCTGATCCTCATCGGCCGCCAGACATCGCGGCCGTCGTCGTCGCGACCATTTTTCTTTCCTTTTTTTCTTGAACTCCTAATCTGCACGAAGCCGATAAATCGGTGTTTGTATCCCGATAGGAACTTTTTTCTGCCGTAGAATTCCTGCGCCAACGATTGGCAATATTCAAGCACACAACGACTGCCTCTGAGCTGGTTGATTATCTCCGACTTTGATGCGCTTCCCAGTTTCATTTCAATGAAAACCACAAGTCGTTCTTCTTCGGAAACGATAATGTAGTCGCCCCGTTTGCACTCGTCGTTTGCTCCCGAAAACAGTCGACCATTGTCGAATTTATCGTCGATGCTGATGACTATCGCGTCGCCGGGAACATTAAGAATCACCACTTTATACTCCCCTTTCTCCGTCGATTCCCTTAGCGTGACCTTCTTTGTAATCTTGTTATCCCTCGAACGGTGGTTCTCAAGGCGTACTTTCGCGCTGGACTTGATCATCTTGTCCAGCCATCCCATGTCAGTCATTTTTAGTCTCCCCAGATAATCTCATCATGAATGCGGTTCATATCATCAATGGCGTTATCGAACGAATGCAATACAATACCTTCTTCTTCGTTCACCTCGACTTCCGCTAGAGTGTGGTTTCGTGTTCTTTTCTTGTTCCCTTCCAATAAAAAAAGCTTCTCTTCAGCCGCGTAAACCTTCATCTTGCGGTGCGACAGCAACAGGTTGGAGTCATAGCCTTCCTCTTTCGCGATTGCCTTCATGCGAGGATCCTTCGCGTTGAGCATGGTCAACATGCTTAGCTCTTTGATTATGTAATCGCTGTGCGTGGTCATAAACACCTTGATGCCGCAATTCACCAGCGCGGCGAGCAGTCGAGCGACTCGGCGCTGATTATCCGGATGCAGGTTCAGCTCCGGTTCATCGATCACCAAGATATCGCCGGGTCGTGCGATGTGCTTCAGATAAAACCCGATATCGAGCAACGACCGGACGGCGCTGGAACTTTCCGCCATGGTCAGCGGCACGCCGCTTTTGCCTGATGGAACATATAAAATCTCATTGGATTTGGCGACTTTGTACTCGCCCCCGATTATATCCTTGAAGAGGCTTAGAACGTGCGGGTGCTTGTCTGCGAAAACGCTTTCCCGGTTGGTGATGCTGGGTATGCCGCGAATGAAATCCACGTTTTTCCTGACCGGGATGGGGTAGTCCGCCTTGAACCTGCCCCAAAGAGTCATCGGGATCCCGTCCAGCTTTTCCTGTCCGATAAGCTCCACCAATCGATTGCGGGTAAAGTCCAGCTCCTTTTGAAATATGGCGGAACCGGTTCTCTCGGCGCTGGCGATGAATGGTTTTGGAAATTGGTTTTTCAGCACGCTTTCTCGAATGGCTGCGTCGAGCATTCTGGCGACAAGCGAATCGGGAAGCGATGCCCTGTCTTCCTCGTTGACCAGAAGCAATATTTCGATTTCTTTTCTTCCGTTCTTTGTACGCACCGCCTTCACTTCTAAAATAACGTGCCTCGCGGATCCTATTCGGGTGTCTTTAACGACCATATTTGTATTGCCGCCGATTCCTCCAGCGGCCGTGACTTCAACTTCGGTGTTGTGAAACAGTCGCCGGTTGCCCGCAAATACGTCATTGACGATCCTTGAATAGTCCCTCGATGATCTCTTCAGAATGCTTTTAAAATTCTTTGTTATGTCGCTGACGGGAACGGTAACGGTTGACTTTTTCAATACCTGCGCGATCAATTCTCTTGACAATCCCGCCGACACCCTGTCGCTGTTGTGCCAGTAATCAAGAAATCCATATATGGCGTATGCCGCATAGGTTTTTCCTGAGTTGTTCCTGCCGCACACAATGGTGAAATCGCCAAGCGTAAGATCAGCCTGGCGAATCACGCCCAATTCTTTGAAGTGAAAGGAGGGGTTCATTGCGGTTTCTCTGCCGATGACCTGCTGGCGTGGGGGGGCGACCGACGAAGGTCCGTGAGAGCCTTTTTGTCGGCCAGAACGCTAATAGCCCTCGTTCTTGGCCTGTGTCCGATGGGTTGCGGTGAAAATCATGGAATCCCCGATTAAGCGCGGATATGTCAGTGGCGAGGGCGGAGGTGCATGAAACGTCACTCCGCGAAACGCCAAGTGGAATTAACCGGAGGTTCCTTGGACGGACGCAAGCGTACACGTTTCATTCTTGGGTTACAACTCTCCCTCTCCCCGAGCCTTGGTTTCCCGAGGAAGAAGAAATCTCGGCAAAAAGCATCGTAAAATCAAGTGTTTTCAGGATCTTGTGGTGGGCGGCGGCGACCGGCGTTCCCGTCGGCCTGTCGAGAGTGGGCCGCCTGATACGGCGTGGGCCTGAGAAGCCAGCGCATAGCCTGCGGTGGAGGAGCCGGTCCGGCCGCGCATTAAGGAGCGCCGCCGTTCACGCGCGGAATATCTCGTCGTACCGGTTTTCGATGGACTCGACCTCGGCTTCCGAAAGTCCGGCGAACTCCTTGCGGAGCGCCCGATTCGACAGCCTGCCGTCGTTTTGTTGCAGGGAGCGGATCAGCAGGCTCGACAGCCGGTCCGGCATGTCGACGAGGCCGTTGATGAAATCGCGCAGCAGATCGTGTTTCGCGAGGAAGTCGATCTCCTCGGGCAACGTCCCGTTAGCGGCCTCTTCGACGCACTCGAACAGGAACTCCGCCTGCTCGGTGGCGTCGAAATAGCGGTACAGGTCGATCGTCTCGCCCGTCACCCTTACGCTCCCCTTGTCCGTCGGATGCCACTCGATCAAGTTCAGTCGCGGCTTCGAATAGCTCTCCAGCGCCCGGCGGTACTCCCCGAGCCGGTGCAGGATGGCCAAAGAGATCGGAAGGGTCAGCCCTTCGGGGACGAATCCCTTCTCGGCGAGAACGTGATGCAGCAGGTAGCGGTGAACGCGGCCGTTGCCGTCCTCGAAGGGATGGATGAAGACGAAGCCGAAGGCGATCTGGGCCGCGGCGAGCACGGCGTGGTAGTCGTCGCCATTCAGCAACCGGTCGGTTTCGATCAACCCGGACAGCAGGGACTCCAGGTCTTCATGGCGCGCCGAGATGTGCGCCGGCATCGGCATGCCGGTCGCCCGGTGATGGCTGCCGACGAAGCCGCCCTCGAAACGTCGTCCAGGCGTGACGAAGCGTTTGCCGGCGATGACGACGGATTGCAGGCGTTCCAACTCCTCCACGCTGATGGGGCGCCGGCCGGCGTCTCCGGTGATGCTCCCCCACTTCGCGATGCGGCTGTGCGGCGGCGACTCCCCCTCGATGATGTTGGACGCCTTGGCATCGTCAAACATCAACAATGCGGCGGCCCTGCCCAACAGGTTCTCGTCGACGGCGCTTATGTGGTCCCGCACGGCCTGCGAAAGGTCCATGGCGATGAATCCGTCGAGTTTCTCCGTGCGCCTGATCATGGGGCAGAATCCGGCAACGCCCGGCAGGTTGTTGCGGACGCGGTGGCGTTTGGAGTCGCGGGAAGGCCCCGGATACTGCAGCGCGTCGTCGACGAGCGGGACGAAGTTGCCCCGGGCGGCGTCGTCCAGGTCGAGCCGGTCGCCGCAGAGCCACTCGTACAGGAACCAGACGCGCCGGCTGTAGGCGCCGGTGGGCTGCGACCGCGCCAAGTCGGCGATCCGCCGGGGGCCGACGGACCGGAACAGCGCCTTGAGAACGAAGAGATCGATGCCCTCGCGCCTGAGCGCGAAGATCAGGTGGCCCCGCAGCGTGTCCTCGGGCCGGTGGCGGGGCGTGAACAGGCGCCAGCGTCCGCTTCGTCGCTTTCTGTGCTTCGTACCGATCGCGCACAGGAGATCCGGCGCAGGGACCGCCAAGTCGTACTCCGCGATCAGCGCGGCGTATCCGGCGGGGACGGCGCCCTCCTCCAACGGCGGGAAGGCGCGGAAGACGGTATTGCGTGATTTTCGATTGTAGGGAGCCATGTTCGTGAATTTCGATTATTTTTTGTGAAAATCGCTTTGCTTTCGCCATTGTACGTGAAAAACGATTCCAAATCGCTGTTTTTGTGAAAAAGTGTTTCCGGAGGGCGGCGCCGGAAACGGGCCCGGACGCGGACCCGCCCGGCGGACCGCGGCGCCGTCCCGCCGGTCATTCCGCGGCGTTCCGGAAACCTGGGGCTTACCCGGAGGCGGCCCGGCGGGGTAAACTGGCCGCCCCGGACGGCCCGCGGTCCGTCGACCCGGTCGCCCGCCATGCTGTTGCTGATCGACAACTACGACTCCTTCACCTACAACATCGCGCAGTACCTGGGCGAGCTGGGCGCCGAGGTGCGGGTGGTCCGCAACGATGCCGTCGGCCTGGACGACATCGAGGCGATGGCGCCGCGGCGGATCGTCCTGTCGCCCGGCCCCCGGACGCCCGACCAAGCCGGGATCACGCTGGCGGCGGTCGACCGCTTCGCCGGCAGGATCCCCATGCTGGGCGTCTGCCTGGGGCACCAGAGCATCGGGCAGGCCTTCGGCGGGAAAGTGGTGCGGGCGAAGCGGGTCATGCACGGCAAGCTGTCCGCCGTCCACCACACCGGCGAGGGGGTGTTCGCGGGGCTCGCCAGCCCCTTCGACGCTGTCCGCTACCACTCCCTGGCGATCGGGCGGGACTCGGTGCCCGACTGCCTTGAGGTCACCGCCTGGACCGAGGATGCGTCCGGCGGCCGGGAGGAGATCATGGGGCTGCGGCACCGGCGCTTCGCCCTGGAGGGGGTGCAGTTCCACCCCGAGTCGATCCTGAGCGAGCACGGGCGCCGGCTGCTGGGGAACTTCCTGGAGCGCTCCGGCGGGGGCGCGGAGGGGACGGGCCGGTGGACGTGAGGGATGCCGTCCGGCGGCTCGCCGCCGGACGGAACCTGGAGCGGGACGAGATGGCGGCCGCGATGCGGGACATCATGGGCGGCGGCGTCGCGGACGCCCGGATCGCGGCCTTCTTGACGGCGCTGCAGATCAAGGGCGTGAAGGCGCCGGAGTTGCTGGGCGCCGCGACGGTGATGCGGGAGCTGGCGACGGCCGTGCCGGTCGCCCCCGGCCCGCATCTGGTGGACACCTGCGGCACCGGCGGCAGCGGGCTGGACACCTTCAACATCTCCACCGCCGCCGCGCTGGCGGCGGCGGCGGCGGGCGCCCGGGTGGCCAAGCACGGCAACCGCGCCGCCACCGGCGCCAGCGGCAGCGCGGACGTGCTGGAGGCGGCGGGGGTCAGTCTGGCGCTCGGACCGGAGCAGGTGGCGCGGTGCATCGAGAAGGCGGGGATCGGCTTCATGTTCGCGCCCGCCCATCACGGCGCCATGCGGCACGTGGCCCCCGTCCGCCGGGAGATCGGCCTGCGGACCGTGTTCAACCTGCTGGGCCCCCTGACCAACCCGGCCGGGGCGCCTTGCCAGGTGATCGGGGTATTCGACGCGGACCGGATCCCGACGATGCTCGAGGTGCTGCGGGAGCTGGGTAGCCGGCACGTGCTGGCGGTGGCGGCCGAGGACGGGCTGGACGAGATCAGCACCGCCGCGGCCACCGCCGTGGGCGAGTTGAAGGACGGGGAGATCCGGCGCTACGCGGTCGTCCCGGAGGACTTCGGCGTCGAGCGGTTGCCGGACCTCGGGGTTCTCAAGGCGGACGGCCCGGCGCGGAGCCTCGCCATGGTCCGCGAGGCGCTGGCGGGGCGGCCCGGCCCCGCCGCCGACATCGCGGCGCTGAACGCCGGCGCCGCGGTGTACGTCGCCGGGCT
>CAYSVD010000278.1:0-6462 GCA_964434395.1 uncultured Pseudohongiella sp. | reverse complement strand
CGCCGATCTCCTTCGTCTCGGCCAGCACCACCGCGCGCTCGATGGCGTTCTCCAACTCCCGCACGTTGCCCGGCCAGCCGTAACCGGCGATGGCCCGGCTGGCGCCGTCGCTGAACCGCAGCGCGGGGGTCTTCAGCCGGGCGCACGTGCGCGTCAGGATGGTGTCGGCCAGTTCCAGGATGTCGTTGCCCCGGTCCCTAAGCGGCGGAATCAGCAGAGCCATCACATTGATCCGGTAGTACAGGTCCTCGCGGAACTGGCCGTCCGCCACCAGTTGCTTCAGGTCCCGATGGGTCGCCGCCACCAGCCGCACGTCCACCTTCCTCGACTGCACGGAGCCGACCTTGCGGACCTCGTTCTCCTGCAGCACGCGCAGCAGCCGGGCCTGGGCCTCCAGGGGCAGCTCGCCGATCTCGTCCAGGAACAGCGTGCCGCCGTTGGCCGCCTCCACCAGGCCGGTGCGGGTGGCGGTGGCGCCGGTGAAGGAGCCCTTTTCGTGGCCGAACAGCTCCGACTCGATGAGGTTTTCGGGAATGGCCGCGCAGTTGACCGAAATGATCGCGTCGTCCCGGCGGTTGCTCAGGTTGTGGATGGCGCGCGCGACCAGCTCCTTGCCGGTGCCGGACTCGCCGTTGATCAGCACCGTGGAGTCGGTCAGCGCCACCTTGCGGATGCGCCGGAACAGCTCGAGCATCTGCGGACAGTTGCCGACCATGCCGTGCACCGGCGGCTCGGCGTCGTCGTCTTCGGCGGGGCGCGGCCTGCGGCCGTGCCCGTGCTCGCGGATGATCTTGCCGACCGTCTCGATGATCTCGCTGTGCTCGAAGGGCTTGGCGATGTAGTCCACCGCGCCCATCTTCATGGAATCGATGGCCGAGCGGATGCTGGAGTAGCTGGTCATGATCAGGACCGGGGCGGTGGTGGCCTTGATCAGGTCGGTGCCGGGCGCGCCCGGCAGGCGCAGGTCGCTGATGACGACGTCGAACCGGTCCACGTCGTACTTCTCGAGGGACTCCCTGACGGTGCCCGCCTCGCTGACCTGGTACTTGTGCCGCTCCAGCAGGCGTTTGAGGGCCTGACGTATCACCACCTCGTCCTCAACGACCAGCACCTGATTGGGACTCATGTATCAAAATACGCAACGGCCTACGCCGCCGCGGCCTCATCAACATTCGGGGGATCGCAGGCGGGGGGCCCGAGCCCCTCTGAGCCTAACCCCGTCGCCCTAGTCCCTAAGGCCCATACATTCGACGCGGCGTTCACGTCCGCGTGATCCCGATGGCCGCAGACGCGGCACTTGAATTTCCGCCCAAGGCGGTTGTCCGGCTCCGTATGATGGCAGCTCGAGCACCGCTGGCTGGTGTAGGCGGCGGGAATCCTGATCACCGCGTCCGCCTTGTACTCGAACATCCGCTCCATGTACCCGTGTCCGACCTCGCGCATGCCCCGGTTCATACCCCTCTTGCGGCGGCCGCCGGCCGCGGTCATGGCCTTAAGGTTCAGATCTTCCAGGACGATGACATCGTACTTCCGGGCCAGCTCGGCGGTGGTTTTGTGCCGCCAGTCATGTACGATCCGCCTGATTTTACGCAGGTCGCGCCGGAAATCATCCTGCATGCGGATCATCCGCCTCGATGGTCGCGGGTTGCGGGGCCTGTCCCGGCCATCCGCCTTCGCCTCGGCCTCGGCCTCTTTCCAGCGGATGCTCCACAGCCTAGACAGCGCCCGCTGGCGGCGGCGCGCGCACTCCCACAGCGCCGCCAGACGCGCCGGAGGCTCGACGACGGCCCCGGCGTCGCCGTCATGGAAGGCGATGTTGCCGGCGTTGCGGTCGATGCCGACGGTTTTCCCTGTTTTCTCCCGGGCCGGGCGGTCGACGACGGTCCGGACGAATACCCTCCACTCTCCCAGCTCGAATTTGATCGTTACCTCGCGGACCTCGCCCGGAACCGGCGGCCCCTTGACGCGCCAGGTTCCGGTTTTGGCGATGAACAGGCTGTCCCCGTTCCACTTCAGGCACTGCTCCGGGACCGTGAAAGAGCATGGCGACTTGTGCTTGTTCTTTTTGCCGGGCATCGAGTAGTTGGCGGGATCTTTCCGATGCCGGGCCATGTCGGCGGCGAGATAACGCAACGGCATCCGCAGGACGGCGACGGGATAGGCCCGCATCCACGGGGTTCCGCGGATGAGGATGGTTAGCCGCTTGCAAAGCGTATAAAACCGTGCGTCGCAGGTTCCCGTGGTTCTGATCTCCATCAGCAGATGATCGACCATGTAATTGTGGACGTGGCGGCTCGCGCCCGCCAGCTGATGCAGGCGGCCAGCCTTCGTCGGCGATCCCGCCCGCAGTCCGCGCTCGTATGTCAGAATCCGCTTGCTCATGATATTTCAGTAGTTATGCCTTTGCGTATTTTACTACACAAGTCCCCACTTGGTTCATCGCCGCCATGCCGTCCCCCTGCGCCGGGCCGCCCCGGCCGCGGTTCACGCCGCCGCCGTCCTTCGCCCGCCTTCGAGATGCCCGGGAAATCGCAGCACCACGTCGGTGCCGGCGCCCCGGATCCTGTCGGTCGGGCTGATTATATCAATAACGCCGCCCAGTTCCTCAACCAGGCTGTACACCAGCGATAGGCCCAGCCCGGTGCCTTCCCCGGCCTCCTTGGTGGTGAAGAACGGGTCGAACAGCCGGTCGCGGATGGCGGGGTCGATGCCGACGCCCTGGTCGCTGACCGTCACCACGACCTGCTCGCCGTCGATGCCGGCCCGCAGCCGGATCGAGCCGCCCGGCCGGCTGGCGTCCCGGGCGTTGTTGATCAGGTTGATCAGGATCTGCAGGCACTTCTGCGGGTCGCCCATGATCTTCGCCCGCGGGTCGCAGTCGGGCACCAGGACGACATCCCGGCTCTTCTTGTCCAGCGAGACCAGCACCTGCGCCTCCTCGATGCAGTCCTCCATGGACACCACCTCGTTCACGTGGCGCATGGCGCCCGCGCCGGCGTGGGCGAAGTTGACCAGCGACTGGAGGATCTTGGAGGTGCGGCCGGTCTGCTCGATGATCTGCTGCGCCAGTCCCCGGATCTCGCCGCTGTCGTACTCGTCCCTTAGGGTCTGGGCCAGGCAGGCGATGCCGGTCAGCGGATTGCCGATCTCATGGGCGACGCCGGCGGCCAGCCGCCCGATGGACGCCAGCCGCTCGCTGTGGGTGAGCCCCGCCTCCAGCAGCTCGGTCTCGGTGATGTCCTCGACCAGAATGATGACCCCCTCGTGGCTGGTGTCCCGGCTGGCCGTTTTCTCGACGTAGGCCCGGTGCAGGTTGACCGACTTCTTCTGTCCGTCCACCTCGAGCGCGTGCTTGTAGAGATGGTCCGCGTCCCGGCGCAGGAAATCCGCCAGCAGGGAGGCCCAGGGCTCCCGGAGGTCGGCCATGCGCGATCCCTGGACGGCGGCGGCGGCGATGCCGGTGAACTCCTCCAGCGCCCGGTTCCACATCACGATCTCGTCGTCGTAGCTCAGGGAGCACACCCCGAGCGGCAGGTCCAGCAGGATCTGGCGGTGGTAGCGCCGGAGGTTGTCGAGGTCGGCGGCCACGCCCGACAGGTTGCTGCGGTGGGCGTCGATGCGGCTCTCGATGACGGTGATGTCCGAGGCGCCGTGCCGGGAGGCGTCGCTGTAGGGCAGGTAGCCGTCGACGATCTCCCGCGCGACGGACGGCCCCAGCAGGCCGGACAGGTTGACCTCAAGCCGGGCCCGCAATTGGCGCAGGGAGCTGGGCCGCCGGTCGTCCATGGCGAGGTTCAGGTCCTTGAGGGCCTGGGTCACCTCCCGCTGCGCCGCCCGCTCGCCGAGCGGTTTGCTCAGGCTGAGGATGAAGTCGGCGGGCGAGGCGGCGGCCAGGCCGCCCGGCTTGCGGCGCCGGATGGAGTCCAGGCTGCAGATCTCGGCCGCGCCGCGCTCCTCGTCGGTGCTGCGGCTCAGCAGCGAGACGATGACGAACAGCGCGCTGTTGACCGCCAGCGACAGCACGGCGGCGTCCCGCCATTCGAGGGCGAAGGGCAGCAGGGAGCGGTCCGGCAGGACGATGGGCAGCAGCAGGAACACGAACCACAGCAACACCCCCGCCCCCAGCCCGGCGAGGAACCCCTTCCGGTTGGCCCGCTGCCAGTAGAAGATCGCGATGATGCCGGGCAGGAACTGCAGGCAGGCGGTGAAGGCGACGAGGCCGATGGTCTCGAGGCTGGAGCGGTCTCCGGGCAGGTAGTGGAAGAAGAAGCCCGCCCAGACCAGGGCGGTGATCAGCAGCCTCCGGCGCCACACCAGCCACCGGTAGATGTCGTGCTTGGCCGTCGGCTGGCGGATGGGGAGGATCAGATGGTTCAGGCACATGTTGGACAGGGCCAGGGTGACCACGACGATCAGCCCGCTGGCGGCGGACAGGCCGCCGAGGTAGGCCGCCAGCGTCAGGGCCGGCGCGCCGTAAGCATCGCCGATGACGACCGGGAAATACTCGACCTGCGCCGTGCCGCCCGCGTTCAGCCCGGCCCACAGGATGGGCAGCACCGGCAGGCTGAGCAGCAGGAAGTACAGCGGCAGGGCCCAGCTGGCGAAGGCGAGCGAGCGCGGGCTCATGTTCTTGCTGAAGGTCACGTAGAACATGTGGGGCATGGTCACCGCCCCCGCGAAGAACAGCAGGGCCATGACGTGGAAGGACCAGAAGGGGGCCGCGCCGCGCAGGCGGTCCGACAGCTCCGGCCGCTCCGCGAGCCACCGGTCGATCCCGTCCAGTCCGCCGAAGACCTGCCAGACGGCGAACAGCCCGACCGCCAGGAAGGCCAGCAGCTTGAACAGCGACTCGAAGGCGATCGCCATCAGCAACCCGTCGTGCCGGGTTCTTCCGGCCTGCCTGGAGGTGCCGAACAGGATGGCGAACAGCGTGATCAGGATGCAGAAGCCGATGGCGATGTAGCCTTGGGAGGTCTCCGCCGCCAGCATCTCCGCCGTGTCCGTCACCGCCCGGATCTGCAGGGAGACCAGCGGCGTCACCCCCACCAGGATCACCAGCGTGGTGACTGCGCCGGCCCAGGGCGAGCGGTAGCGGAAGGCCATCAGGTCCGCCAGCGAACTCAGCTGGTAGGCGCGGACCAGCTCCCCGATGGGCTTGAGCAGCAGCGGGGAGAGCAGGAAGGCGAGGGAGATGCCGATGGCGAAGGCGAAGTAGCCGTAGCCCGAGCGCAGGGCGATGCCGATCGACGTGTAGTAGGCCCAGGCGCTGGCGAACACTCCCAGCGACAGCACGTAGACGATCGGGTGGCGGACGATCCCCGCCGGGATCCAGCCCCGGTCGGTGATGTAGGCGATGCCGAACAGCAACAGCAGGTAGCCGCTGCCGAGCCCGAAGAGGAGGGTCAGCTCATAACTCATCGGGATCCTGGCGCCGGTGGGCCAGGCTCGCGATCAGCACCACGGCCAAGCCGAGCAGGAACGGCCGGTACCAGGCGCCGTCCGGGTGGGCGACCCAGCCCGCGCTGACCATGAACAGCAGGTGGATGACGACCAGCAGGTGCACGATGAAGGGCGGGATGTACACGGGCGCTCCTCACTCCGCCGACGCACCGGCCATGGTAGCCGTTTTTGGCACCGCCCGCATGCTCCAGCGCTCGGCCGCCCACGCCAGCTGCTCTTCCGGCGGCGCGCAGCGCAGCGCGGGAGGCGGCCGCTGGCCGAGGAATTCCAGCGCCCGGTGGACCGGTGGGCCGGGGTCGCCGCTGTCGACCGGCCGGGCCAGATGCTGCTTGCTGAGCTTCCGACCCCGGGCGTCGACCGCCACCGGCACGTGGCCGTAGGCGGGCGTGGGGAGCCCGAGCCGGCGTTGCAGGTAGATCTGCCGCGGGGTGGAGTCCAGCAGGTCCGCCCCGCGCACGATGCGGGTGACGCCCTGGAAGGCGTCGTCGACCACCGCCGCCAGCTGGTAGGCGAACAGCCCGTCCCGGCGCCGGACCACGAAGTCGCCCGCCTCGCGCTCCAGATGCTGCCGGAACCGCCCCTGCACCGCGTCGTCCACGACGATCTCGTCCGGCGCCACCCGCACCCGCAGGGGCTCCGGGCCGCGCGGCGCCCGCCCCCGGCAGGAGCCGTCGTAGACGCCGCCCATGCGCCGCACCGCGGCGCGGCTGCACCCGCAGGCGAACACCAGGCCCTGCGCCGTCAGTTGCTCGAGCGCCGCCTCGTAGGCCGCCCGGCGCCCGCTCTGGTACAGCACCCGCCCGTCCCACCGGAGGCCGAAGGCGAGCAGCTGCTCCAGAATGCGCTCCGCCGCGCCCGGCGGCTCCCGGGGCGGGTCGAGATCCTCCATCCTGAGCAGCCAGCGGCCGCCGTTCGCCCGGGCATCGACGCAGCTCGCCACCGCGGCGACCAGCGAGCCGAAGTGCAGCGGACCGGTGGGGGAGGGGGCGAACCGCCCGGCGC
>CAYSVD010000277.1:0-18585 GCA_964434395.1 uncultured Pseudohongiella sp. | reverse complement strand
CGCTGGGGCGGGGCGAGTCCGTCGCCGAGGCGCTCGAGCGGGTCGGCCAGGTGGCCGAGGGGGTCAACTCGGTGCGGCAGGTGAAGGAGAAGGCCGAGGAGCTGGACGTGTACATGCCGCTGGTGACCGGGCTTTACCGGATAATCCATGAAGGAGAGTCCATGAAAAGCATCATCGCCTCGCTGATGCTCAGCGAACAGGCGCTTGATGTGGAATTCGCAGCGGGCCGGGCGAAGGCGCCGGCCGAGGAGTGAACGAACATGTCGAACGACGCGAAGAAAATCGTGAACAACCTAAAGCGCGTGGACGCCTGGCTGCGCCTGTTGCTGGTGGTGGTCTATGCGGCGTTGCTCTACCTGGTCGCCGCGCCGGTGGTGGCCGTCCTGATCGTGGCGCAGGCGCTGTTCTCGCTGATCACCGGCGGGCCGAACGAGAACCTGCAACGCTTCGGCGCGATGCTGGGGGAGTACATCCATCAGGTGGTGCGGTTCCTGACCTACAACACCGACGTGAAGCCCTTTCCCTTTTCGGCTTTTCCCGACGGCGGGGACGCCGCGTCGCCGGCCCCCGAGGCCTCCGGCGCGCCCGAGGCGGGCGATGCTCCCGCCGCCGCGCCGGCGGGCGAGGGCACCATGGGCGGAGGCTCGCCGGACGAAGGCTCGCCGGACGAAGGCGCGGCGGACAGCGGGCGGCCGTTCCAGGGCGGCTAGTTCATGCCGTCCAGCCGCTCCGTCCGGCTCGGCCTGTCCGCGGGCCTGGCGCTGGCCCTGTGCGGCCCGCGGGCCTCCGCGCAGGAGGGGGGCCATCCGCTGTTCGCGCCCTTTCCCGACTCCGAGCTCGTGTCGGTGGAGCGCCTCGCCGACGCCCGCCACCTGCTGGTGCTGGGCACCCTGCAGCGCAGCAGCGGCATCGTCGCGCCGGAGGACTCCCGGCGCCTACGCGGCGACGTCACCAAACTGGTCTACGAGGTGTCCCGGGACTTCTCCGGGCAGGACGCCTACCGGTTTTTCGAGGAGCAGGCGGCGGAGAAGGGCTACCGGGAGCTGTACCGCTGCGCCGGACGCGCCTGCGGCAGCAGCAACTACTGGGCCAACGACGTTTTCGGGAACCGGGTGCTGTACGGCCCCGAGCGCAACCAGTACTACCTCGCCCTCGAGGCCGCCGGCGCGGAAGGCGCGCCCGCCTACATCTCCCTGTACGTCATCACCCGCGGCAACCGGCGCGTCTACGCCTACCTGGAGATCCTGGAAGAGAGCGCATCGACGCTGGTTCCCGCGCCGTCCTTCCTGCTGGCTGAAATCACGGAGCGGGGCAGCGTGGTCCTGCCGGACATCGTCTTCTCGGAGCAGGACCAGCCGGTCGAGGCGCCCAACCTCGAGGCGGCGGCGCGGCTGATCGGCGAGCGGCCGGACCTGGCCTTCTACCTGGTGGCCCATCTCGGCGGCGGGCAGGATCTCGAGACGCTGTTGCGCCGCTCCGCGGCCCGGGCCGAGGCCCTCAGGCGGCGCCTGGTCCTGGCCGGGGCCGACGGCGCGCGCATCATCGCCCGGGGCGTCGGGCCGCTCGCGCCCGCCTGCGCGGCCGGGAACTGCGCCGAGCGGGTGGAGCTGGTGCTGCGCCGGGACTCAGCGCAGCAGTGACAGGAACTCGTTGCGCGTGGTGGCGCTGTTGCGGAATGCGCCGAGCATGCAGGATGTGGTCATCACCGAATTCTGCTTCTCCACCCCGCGCATCATCATGCACATGTGCCGCGCCTCGATGATGACCGCCGCGCCGGCCGCGCCGGCCTTCTCCATGATGCAGCGGGCGATCTCGCTGGTGAGGCTCTCTTGGATCTGCAGCCGCCGGGCGAACACGTCGACCAGCCGGGCGATCTTGGAAAGCCCGATCACCCTGCCTTTGGGCAGGTAGGCCACGTGGCACTTGCCGATGAAGGGCAGCAGGTGGTGCTCGCACAGGGAGTACAACTCCACGTCCTTGACGATGACCATCTCGTCGTTCTCCGTGGGGAACAGGGCGTCGTTGATGACCCGGTCGATGTCCATCCCGTAGCCCTGCATCAGGAACCGCATGGCATCGGCGGCGCGCCGCGGCGTCTGCTCGAGGCCGGGACGCGCTGGATCCTCCCCGATGGCCTTGATGATGTCCAGATACGCTTGCTCCATGGCACATGCTCCGGCGGATGGGGCGCGGCCGGTCGCGGCCGGCGGAGCCGCATTATACCGGCATCGCGCCGGTGGCGGGCCGCGGCCGATGCGCCGCCGGGCGATGCCCCCCCCCCGGCCGCGGCGGCGGCAGGATCCCCGCCATAGGGGCAGGGGGGGCTGGGTGATAGCGGACGCAGCCTTTTGGTGTACAATCCCGACAATGACACCCCAGCTCGGGAGGGGGAGACGATGGCGGAATCACGACTCGGGAGAAAGCTCAGGGCCGAACTGAGCAGGCTCCGAAGCATTCCAGGACAGTGGAACGAAGAGCAGGCGGCGGAGTACATGAAATTGATAGAGCAGTACCCCGAGGAGGACGAGGACGACATGAGGTATGTCGGCTGGACGGGCAGCGCGGCTTATCAAAAGATGGCCAAGTTGATTCATGAAGGAAAGATCGCGTGGCCTTAGGACTCGAAGGCGTTCGCCAGACTGCAACGACAGCTCGTCCGCGGCGCGGTCACCGCCCGATGGTTCATTTTGAGAAGGAGGGCATCATGACCGAACAACAGATTTTGAGAGAAAAATCTCGACGGAGCTTGCTGAGCTTTTCAGCCGTGATCGCTGAACCAAGAGGGAGTGCGAGCGATATCTGGAGAGCTGGGGCCCGGTATCCTCGGAGAACCGCGGAGGATGTGAGGACCATAATGTGGTTGATCAGCAAGGCGTATCTAACATCGGAGGATCTGAATCGGGGTCAGCCCGCCTGGTCCCGCCTCACGACTCGCGGCGCGAGATTGACGAGGTCAGGGTCCGCTCCGACGTTTTCGAGGGAAAGACCACTTGCGCCTCGATCAACCCGCTGATCGAGAACGCCGACCAGTGCCAGCGGAATTACTGGCGCAACGTTGCATTCAAATCAGATTGACGTAAGTCCAACGAGAACCTAGACATGGCAACGCCCAACTGGAAAAACCGGTCACTGTTCATCAATGACAACATCCGCATCCTGCGGGGTATGAACAGCGAAAGTGTGAACTGCATCGCCACCGACCCGCCCTTCAATGCAAAGCGGTTGTTTAACGCGCCACTTGGATCACGTGCCGCCGAGCAACAGTTTAGCAGCCGGTGGCGTTGGGACGATGTGACCGGCGAATGGCAGGACATCATCGCTACAGACTGGCCGGCGATCAAAAAGATTATTGAGTCCGCCGCCATTATTGAGGGAGGTCAAATAGATCACCGAACCGGGGGAATCCGTACCGGACGAATCAAAAATTCCCTTGCGGCTTATTTGGCGTACATGGCGCCCAGGATCATTGAAATGCACAGGGTACTAAAACCCGACGGTGTCCTGTTTCTGCAGTGCAATTGGGAGGTGGGGACTTATTTGCGACAGATGCTGGATGCGGTGTTCGGGCGCGACAATCTCATTAACGAAATCATTTGGAAGGGAACGGGGCCCAAAGGACTAGCGCGACGCAGGCTGCCGCGCAATCACGGAACCATCTACGCTTATGGGAAAACCGAAAAGTGGAAATGGAATCCGCCCTTCTACCCCTATGACATCGAAAATCTTGATGAGAAGACACTGAAACAATACAACAAGATGGATCCCGATGGGAGACGGTATCAGTTAACCAGCCTGACGAACAAGGCAAATGTGACTATGGAATATGAGTTTGGCGGCGTGACGCGACGGTGGCGTTGGACTCGCGAACGAATGGAGGATGCGCTCACAGCGGGCTTGATTGTACAGACGGCCCCAGGAAACGTCTGGCGGTTCAAGCGCTACTTGGGCAAGCAGCGAGGACGACCCATGGACGGGATTTGGCTCGATGTGATGAAACTGGAGGCAGCGGACACTGCTTGGCCCACCCGCAAGCCGGTAAGTCTTTACCGGCGGCTGATTGGGTGTGGGACGGACAAGGGCGATATTGTCCTTGATCCGTTTGGAGGATGCGGCACGACCATGGTTGCTGCGGAGCTGCTGGGGCGGCGATGGGTCGGCATCGACATTGACCCGGTGGCTGGAAGGGAGACTAAAGAACGGATGCGCGACGAGTGCAGGTTGACCAAGAAAGAGGAAAAGATGAAAATTATAAAAGGAAAGCTTGACCGGACCGATGATCCACCGATGAGCGATGCGAAAATGCGGCATACGTTGTACGAGAACCAAGGCCAGCGGTGCGGGAATCCATATTGCGATTCCAAAAACCTCAGAAAAGAAGATATCCAGTTGGACCACAGGATACCGAAGAGCCGCGGAGGCCCCGACGACATCACAAATCGAATCGGGCTGTGCGTAAACTGCAATCAGCGCAAAGGAGCGAAGTCATGGGGTCGGTTTCTGAATGAAGAACGAGCGATGCAACCGCATCCGGAAGTTGGCGAAGGACGGAAATGGCGCAAACGAAGATGATAATGAAGATGATTTTGTGGCCGTTTACGGCGGCTTGTGAAAGAGCTGGCGGCTTGAGCTTCAGCACTTGTTGGTTTTGATGTATAATGCCATATTCCGCATAGAGGTGATACGACGTGAAAAAGTTAGACTTGATCAAGGATGGAGCATCACTTGATGTGGTCGCCGGAAATCTAGATCGCTTGCACGATCTTTTTCCAGATGTATTTTCCGATGGAAAGGTGAATTTCGATGTGCTACGCGAAGTGCTTGGCGAGCATATTGAAGACGGACAGGAACGTTACAGCCTTACCTGGAATGGAAAGGCGCGTGCGCGACGCGTTGCCTTGACTCCCTCAACCGGGACGCTTAGACCTTGCCCGGAGGAATCGCTTAACTGGGATACAACGAGGAACCTGTTTATCGAGGGCGACAATCTGGAAGTACTCAAGCTCATGCAGAAGAGCTACCACAAAAAAGTTAAAATGATCTACATTGATCCCCCATACAACACGGGTAAGGAATTCATATATTCGGACAACTTTCGGGACAGCATAGATACCTATTTGCGTTATACCGGGCAAGTGGATGAAGAAGGGTTGAGACAATCCACGAATAGCGAAAGCTCTGGACGTTATCACACCAACTGGCTAAACATGATGTTGCCTAGATTGATGTTGGCAAGAAATCTTTTGTCCGATGATGGGGTTATTTTCATCAGTATAGACGACTCTGAGATCGCGAACCTTCGCCGATTGTGCGGCGAGGTGTTCGGTGAGGAAAATTACTGCGGCACAATCAAGCGCAGAGCGGCCAGGAAAACCGCATTCCTTAGCGGCACGATGTCGGACGTCTGCGACTATGTTGTCATTTATTCCAAGGGTCCGTTGTCCGAAGTTCTCAGTGTAGAGTCGGTATCGGACGGAACAAGACCGGTCTTTAACGCGGGCAATGCAATCACCATTCGTAGCGTTAGGGTTGGAACGGAAGCCAAGTGCGGAGATGGCACGTATTCAGCCGGGAAATACACTACACGCTCGATATCCTTCGAACTTCTTAACGACATGGTGATAACAAACGGCAAGGTTAAATTTGAAGTTGATGTGCGGGGACCATGGAGAATCAACCAGAATGTGCTGGACAGAACCTTGTATGTGACGCAGAAAGCCTCCTTTCGCCGACGAATTACGCCTGAAGAATTTGGCAAAGCAAAAGCTATGAGTGACCTGTTGGATTGTGCGGAATGCTACAATGAGAAGGGAACTGAGCGCTTGGCCGACCTTTTTGGTGTGACGGGTATATTCGACACACCAAAGCCCCTCGGGTTGCTTCAACACCTTTTGAGAGCGGGGAACCTTCAGCAAGGCGATATTGTTCTTGATTTCTTTGCAGGGTCGGGCACCGTACTGGATGCGATCTGGCAGGAGGGGCTTGCTGTACGTTGCTTCATGATACAATTTCCGGGGAATCTGTCTCCGGATGTCAGGACTCAAAAAGCCGGATATGACTTTTGCATCAGTAATGGGGCAAAGCCTCGTATTACAGAACTTTGCAAGCACCGGTTAAAACAGGCGGCCGAGGAGATGTTGTCCATGGATTACGATAACCTTGACCTTGGCTTCAAGACCTTCAAACTCGACTCTACCAACATTACACCGTGGGACACCGACTTCGATGCGATCGACCAAACCCTAATCGACGCCATGGAGAATATCAAAGCCGACCGTTCCGAGGACGACATTCTGTATGAGTTGTTGCTGAAGTACGGGCTTGACCTAGCGACTTTGATCGAATCCCGCACCATCGATAACAAAAGGGTCTATATCATAGGGGGCGGTGCTTTAGTGGTGTGCTTGACCGCTTCTGTCACCTTAGACGCCGTCGAAGGCATTGCGGCTCTTAAAAAAGAGTTCAAACAAGAAGTCATGCGGGTTGTCTTCCGCGACAAGAGTTTCGATGACGACGTGATCAAGACAAACACTATTCAGATACTAAAACAAGCAGGCATCGACGACGTGAAGAGTCTGTAGGTCGATACGACATGAAGATCCAGTTCAGCCCTGATCTTGACTACCAGCGCAAGGCCATTTCGTCCATTGTGGAAATCTTCAAGGGTCAGGAGACCTGCCAGTCGAATTTTGCCGCTAGGGACCTGGTAGTTCAACAAGAGGAGGGTTGGCTGGAGTCCGACATTGGCGTCGGTAACAGGTTGAAACTCCTAGACGAGGATATTCTCGCTAATGTCAGCAACATACAACGACGCAACGGCCTTGCTTCCTCTCAGTCACTTGACGGAATGAACTTCACCGTCGAAATGGAAACGGGAACAGGAAAGACGTATGTCTATCTACGAACCATATTTGATCTTTACCGCAAGTATGGCTTTATCAAACACATCATTGTCGTTCCATCCGTCGCGATCAAGGAGGGGGTTTATAAAACATTACAAATCACCGAAGAGCATATCAAAGTGCTCTACGACAACATCCGCTATGAATATTTTGTCTATAATCCCCAAAAACTCGAACAGGTCCGGGGATTCGCCACCAGCGACTACATACAGATTATGGTAATTAACATCGATGCTTTTCGAAGGAGCTTCATCGACCCCGATAAGGAGAGCAAAGCGAATATCATTCACCGTCCGCACGACCGGTTAAGCGGGGCTCGGCCCATCGATTTTATTCAGGCCACGAATCCCATTGTCATCATTGACGAGCCGCAGAGTGTGGACACGACCGATAAAAGTCAAGAGGCCATAGCCTCGCTTAATCCGCTTTGTACGCTGAGGTACTCGGCCACGCATAAAAACCTGTACAATCAGGTGTTTCGCTTGGATGCCGTGGAAGCCTACAGGCGGAAGCTCGTCAAGCAGATCGAGGTCGCTGGCGTCGAGGTCAAAGATAATTACAACCGCCCCTACATCAAATTGCTCAAGGTCGACAACAGAAAGATCCCGATCGTTGCCCGCGTGGAAATCGACGTTCAGGGAAGGGACGGCAAGGTTCAGCGAACGGAAAAAACTGTGCAAGCAGGCGACGACCTGTTCAACTTATCCGGTGGCCGTGAAGCCTACGAGAACTACATCGTAGGTGACATCCATTGTGAAGAGGGCCGCGAACGCATCTGCTTCACAAGCAAGCCGGACATCGTCGCTCTTGGCGCGGTGGCCGGCGATGTCAACCGTGACGACTACAAGCGACTTCAGATTCGTAAGACCATCGAAGAACATCTTGACAAGGAGCTGCGTCTGCGGCCTCGCGGCATCAAAGTTCTCAGCCTGATTTTTATCGATCGCGTATCGAACTATCGCGACTACGATGGCGATGGAAATCCGCGTCTCGGAAAATACGCTGAATGGTTCGAGGAGGAGTACGCCAGGATAATTCGCGACCGCCGATACGACGGACTTTTCAAAGGTGTCGACTTTGAAGCGGCAGTCGGGGGGGTTCACGAAGGATACTTTGCAATCGACGGAAGAAAGGACGCCACCGGCGCGGGACGGATGAAGGACTCACACGGCGAAGGGAAATCGGCGGCCGACGAAAGCACATACCAACTCATCATGCGCGATAAAGAGAAATTGCTCAGTTTCGAATCGAACCTTAAATTCATTTTCTCTCACTCAGCTCTCAAAGAGGGTTGGGACAATCCAAATGTTTTTCAAATATGCACTTTAAACGAAACATCATCGGCCTTGAAAAAGCGGCAGGAAATCGGCCGCGGACTTCGCATTGCGGTCAATCAAGATGGAGAGCGCGTCCATGGATCTGACGTCAATACTCTCACGGTGATGGCCAACGAGTCCTATGAGGATTTTGTAAGGAAATTGCAAAAAGAGATCGAGGATGATACGGGGGTGCGATTCGGCATTGTTGAGAAGCATCTGTTTGCGAATATCTCCATCAGCGAGGATGATCATTTGATAGAACACCTCGGCGTCGATGCATCCGAGATATTATGGGATCACTTGCGGGCAGTCGGCTACATCAACGCGAAGGGGAAAGTTCAAGACAAATTAAGAAAGGCTTTGAAAGAGGGTTACTTGCAGTTGCCGAAGCGATTCGACAATCTCGCGGGATCGATCCTCATCGCGCTGACCCAGGTTGCGGGTGGTCTGGAAATCAAGAACGCGAACGAGCGTAAACAAGTGCAGTTGAACAAAGCCGTCTACCTTGGAGCCGAGTTCAAGGAGCTTTGGAATCGCATCAAGCATCGAACCACGTTCCGCGTGAATTTCGATCCTAACAAGCTCATCCAAAAATGCGCGGACGAAATTAGGGATTCGCTTTCCGTGGGGTATGCTCGCTTTGTTTATCGAAAAAGTGTGGTGGATATCAATCGGGGCGGTGTACAAATGGGCGGTGTGTCCGAGCAGTCGTACGCATACGAAATGACCGACATCGCCTCGCCAGATATCGTCTCGTTCCTGCAGGACGAGACCAACCTAACGCGTAAGTCGGTTGTTGAAATTTTGCGGCGCAGCGGTAAGCTTGATCATTTCAAGCGCAATCCGCAGAAATTTATCGAACAGGCCGCAACGATCATTCGACGTCAAATGCGAATATTTATCGTCGATGGCATAAAATATCAACGTATCAGCGATGCGGATTACTATGCGCAGGAATTGTTTGAGGCCGAGGAGTTGTACGGTTACCTCAACATGCGCACGAGCAGGAAGTCCGTCTTTTCCCACATCGTCTGCGACTCGAATGTCGAAGCCAATTTCGCAGAATCTCTTGAGAACAGCAACGATGTGAAGGTCTACGCGAAACTCCCGCATTGGTTCAGGATTGAGACGCCTCTGGGCGGTTACAACCCGGATTGGGCCGTCCTCGTCGAGCTTGACGGCAAGAACCGTCTCTATTTTGTGGTGGAGTCCAAGGGCGACATGTTTACCGACGCTCTCCGTCCGAGTGAGAAAGCTAAAATCAAGTGCGGAGATGCGCATTTTACTGCACTCAATACCAATGTGCGCTTTCAATCTTTCAAAGATTTTAATTCTTTTGAAGCAATCTTTGATGAATGCAAAACGTCTGCCTCCAGCCGTTGCGACAGATGACATGAAACATCACCAATCGAGTCGTGAGGGATAGAAGCCTTCGGGCACGAAGGGTCGTGGCAACCGCAATATTGAATCTTCCGGGACAAGCATCTTGTCAACATGGCGATGCTTAGCGGTTGTATTCAAGCAACGCGCAAAGACTTGCGGTGGCAACTTGTTCAAATATCCCGCGAGAGAACGTCTGGCCGGGCCCGCCGAAACCAGCCCGGTCGGGTTGTTCCCAGACAACAGAGCGAGAGCGGCTTCGCGGGGTCACACTCCAAGGTGTCGCACTCACGGCACCGCTTCAGCGGTCCCAGCGGCTGGTGTACAATGCGATGCCATCCGACCGAGATAGCCTCCCATGTCAGGCAACAGTTTCGGCAAGCTGTTCACCGTGACGAGCTTCGGCGAAAGCCACGGCCCGGCGCTGGGTTGCGTGGTGGACGGCTGTCCGCCCGGCATGCCCCTGTCCGAGGCGGACATGCGGCGCGACCTGGACCGGCGCCGGCCCGCCCAGTCCCGCTTCACGACCCAGCGGCGCGAGGCGGACGAGGTCAGGATCCTTTCCGGCGTGTTCGAGGGAAAGACCACCGGCGCCCCGATCGGCCTGCTGATCGAGAACACCGACCAGCGCCCGCGGGACTACAGCCGGATCAAAGAACTGTTCCGTCCGGCCCACGCCGACTACACCTACTGGAAGAAGTACGGCATCCGCGACTGGCGCGGAGGCGGGCGGGCCTCGGCGCGGGAGACCGCGATGCGGGTCGCCGCCGGCGCCATCGCGAAGAAATACCTCAAGCGGGCCTGCGGGATGGAGATCGTCGGCTACCTGAGCCGGCTGGGGCCGATCGCGGCGGAGCGGGTGGACCTGGAGGAGGTCGACCGCAATCCTTTCTTCTGCCCCGACCCGGACAAGGTGGCCGAAATGGAGGCCTTCATGGCGGCGCTGATCAAGGAGGGCGACTCGATCGGCGCGCAGGTGACGGTGCGGGCCAGCAACGTGCCGGCGGGCCTGGGCGAGCCGGTGTTCGACCGGCTGGACGCCGACCTGGCCGGGGCGCTGATGAGCATCAACGCGGTCAAGGGGGTGGAGATCGGCGCCGGGTTCCGGTCCGTCGAGCAGAAGGGCAGCGAGCACCGCGACGAGATCGCCCCGGAGGGCTTTTTGAGCAACAACGCCGGCGGCGTGCTGGGCGGCATCTCGAGCGGGCAGGACATCGTGGCCAGCCTGGCCTTGAAGCCCACTTCCAGCATCCGCCTGCCCGGGCGGACCGTCGACATCCGGGGCGAGCCGGCGGAGGCGGTCACCACGGGCCGCCACGACCCCTGCGTCGGCATCCGCGCCGCCCCCATCGCCGAGGCGATGACGGCGCTGGTGCTGATGGACCACTTCCTGCGGGACCGGGCCCAGAACGGCGCCGCGCCGGAGCGGACCGGGCCGGGGGCGGCCTGAACCGCCCGCCGCGTTGCGGTTATAATGGGGCCACGGAGCGCGGCGGCGGGCGGCGATGAGCGGCAAAACCCTTTACGACAAGATCTGGGACGCCCACCGGGTCAAGGAGCGGCCCGACGGCACCGCCCTGATCTACATCGACCGGCACCTGATCCACGAGGTCACCTCGCCCCAGGCCTTCGAGGGCCTGCGCCTGGCCGGACGCCGCCCTTGGCGGGCGGGGGCCAATTTCGCCATGCCGGACCACAACATACCGACCACCGCGGCCGAGCGCGGCCGGGGCATCGACGGCATCCGGGACCCCGTGTCGAGGATCCAGGTCGCCGCGCTGGACGAGAACTGCCGGGAGTTCGGCATCTTCGGACTGGACATGAACGACCGGCGCCAAGGCATCGTGCATGTGACGGGGCCGGAGCAGGGCGCCACGCTGCCGGGCATGACGGTGGTGTGCGGCGACTCCCACACCTCCACCCACGGCGCCTTGGGGGCGCTCGCCCACGGCATCGGCACGTCCGAGGTGGAGCATGCGCTGGCCACCCAGTGCCTGCTGCAGCGCAAGGCGAAGAACATGCGGGTGCGGATCGACGGCGCGCTGCCGGTCGGGGTGACGGCCAAGGACGCGGCGCTGGCCGTGATCGGGAAGATCGGCGCCGCGGGCGGCGCCGGTCACACGATCGAGTTCGCCGGCGAGGCGGTCCGGGCCCTCAGCATCGAGGGCCGCATGACGGTCTGCAACATGGCCATCGAGGCCGGGGCCCGGGCCGGGCTGGTGGCGGTCGACGACAAGACCCTCGAATACGTCAAGGGACGCCCGATGGCCCCCGAAGGGGCGATGTGGGACCGGGCCGAGGCCGCCTGGCGCGGCCTGGTCAGCGACGAAGACGCCCGCTTCGACCGGGAGACGGTGCTGGACGGAGCCGGCATCGCGCCGCAGGTGACCTGGGGAACCTCGCCCGACATGACCGCGCCGGTCGACGGGCGCATTCCGGACCCGGGGCGGGAGCCCGACGGCGTCCGTCGCGGCAACATGGAGCAGGCGCTGCGCTACATGGGCCTTGAGGGGGGCGCCGCGATCGGCGACATCCGGCTGGACTGCGTGTTCATCGGCTCCTGCACCAACTCCCGCATCGAGGATCTGCGGGAGGCGGCGGACGTGGTGGCCGGCAAGCGGGTGGCGGACAACATCGAACTGGCCATGGTGGTGCCCGGCTCCGGGCTGGTCAAGCGCCAGGCCGAGCGGGAGGGACTGGACCGGATCTTCATCGAGGCGGGCCTTCAGTGGCGCGAGCCGGGATGCTCCATGTGCCTCGCCATGAACGCGGACCAGCTGGGGGAGGGCAAGCACTGCGCCTCGACCTCCAACCGCAACTTCGAGGGGCGCCAGGGCCACGGCGGGCGCACCCATCTAGTCAGCCCCGCCATGGCGGCCGCCGCCGCCGTGCACGGGCGCTTCGTCGACGTGCGCGAGCTGGTGGCCTAGGGCCGCGGGGGGACGTGCGGTGAGAAGGTTCGTGGTGGAGGACGGTCTGGTGGCGCCCCTGGACCGGGCCAACGTGGACACGGACTTCATCATCCCGAAGCAGTTCCTGAAGTCCATCCGCCGCACGGGATTCGGAGTCAACCTCTTCGACGCGCACCGCTACCTGGACCGGGGCGAGCCCGGCATGGACCACGGCGCCCGTCCGCTCAACCCGGACTTCGCGCTGAACCAGCCCCGCTACCAAGGGGCCACCATCCTGCTGGCGCGGGACAACTTCGGCTGCGGCTCCAGTCGGGAGCACGCGGTGTGGGCGCTGGCGGACTACGGCTTCCGGGCGATCCTGGCGCCGAGTTTCGCCGACATCTTCCGGAGCAACTGCTTCAAGAACGGCCTGCTGCCCGTCGAGCTCGACCGCGCGGCGGTCGACGCGCTGTTCGAGGAGGTTGCGGCCGCGCCGGGCTACCGCCTGACGGTCGATCTGCCGGCCGAAACGGTCGCCCGGCCCGACGGCGGCGTCCTTTCGTTCGACGTGGACCCGTTCCGCAAGCGCTGCCTGCTCGAGGGGCTGGACGAGATCGACATCACCCTCGCCGACACGGACGCGATCAGGAAGTTCGAGGAGGGTCGGCGCCGGGACGCGCCCTGGTGTTTCGAGGAGCCGGGCGCGCGAGCGGCCGGAAGCGGATAAGCGCTCAATAGTCAAACGGTTGGGGTGCCTTCGCAATGGAACGGTTCAATGTCGCGGTAGTGGGAGCCACCGGCGCGGTCGGGGAGGCCATGCTCGACATCCTGGCGCAGCGGGAGTTTCCGGTGGACCGGCTCCATGCGCTGGCGAGCGAACGCTCGGCCGGCTCCACCGTGATGTTCGACAACCGCCCGGTGACGGTGGAGAACCTCGAGTCCTTCGACTTCGGCCGGGCCCGGATCGGGCTGTTCTCCGCCGGCGCGTCCGTGTCCGGCGAGTTCGCCCCGAAGGCGGCGCGGGCCGGGTGCGTCGTCATCGACAACACCTCCCGGTTCCGCTACGACGACGACGTCCCGCTGGTCGTGCCGGAGGTCAACGCCGAACGCATCGCCGACTACGCCGGCCGGGGCGTCATCGCCAACCCCAACTGCTCCACCATCCAGATGGCCGTGGCGCTGAAGCCCATCCACGACGCGGCGGGCATCCGGCGCGTCTCGGTGGCGACCTACCAGGCGGTGTCCGGCTCGGGCCGTGCCGCCGTGAAGGAGCTGGCCCGCCAGACCGCCGAGCTGCTGAACGGGCGGGAGGCGGAATGCGAGGTCTACCCCCGGCGGATCGCCTTCAACGCGTTGCCGCACATCGACGAGTTCATGGACAACGGCTACACCCGGGAAGAGATGAAGATGTGCTGGGAGACCCGCAAGATCCTGGGCGACGAGGACATCCAGGTGAGCGCGACCTGCGTACGGGTTCCGGTGTTCTACGGGCATTCCGAGGCGGTCCAGATCGAAACCTGCGAACCGATCGGCGTGGAGTCGGTGCGCCGGCTGCTGGAGGAGGCCGAGGGCGTCGCGGTCATGGACGAGCGCCGGGACGGCGGCTACCCCACGGCGGCGCACGAGTCGGCGGGCGCCGACGCCGTCTACGTGGGCAGGATCCGCCGCGACATCTCGCTGGAGAACGGCATCTGCATGTGGATCGTCTCGGACAACGTCCGCAAGGGCGCGGCGCTCAATTCGGTGCAGATCGCCGAGGAGCTGGTCAGGAACCATTTTTGAGTCCCGCCGGGGCGGCCCGGCGGGATTGCATGCGGCGCCGCCGCGACGGCTGGCGCGAGGACGGAGCCATGCGTCATCACTTTTCCGCGGCCGCGCTGCTGATCGGCGCGATGGCGGCGCCTGCCGCCGCGCAGACCGTCCGGGTGGACTCGGGCGACACGTTGCTCGGCATCGCCCTCGAGATGCGGCCGGAGGACGGCGGAGTGTCCGTCCAGCAGGTCATGCTGGCCATCCAGGCGCTCAACCCCGACGCCTTCGGAGGCGGCAACATCAACCGGCTGCTCAGCGGCGTCGCGTTGCGGACGCCGAGCCTCGCCCAAATGCGGGCGATCGCGCCGGGCGAGGCCGCGCGCGAGGTGATGCGGCAAAACCAGATCGCCCGGGACGGCGCGGCCGCGGCGGCGCCGGAGATCCTGCCGGCGCCCGGTTCGCTCGCGTTCATCGAGGCGGAGAACGAGGGGCTGGACCGCCGCATCGCGGAGCTGGAGAACCGGCTGGAGCGGGACGAGGCGGCGGCGGAACGGTCCGCCCGGGAGCGGGACGCGCTGCGGCGCCGCTTCGCCGGACTCAACGCGACCATCGAGGCGGCGCTGGAGGAAATCGCCCGGCTGGACGCGCAATTGACCGAGCGGCGGGCGGCGATGGCCCGGGTCGCGGCGGCGCAGGAGCGGGAGCGGGAGGCGGCGCGGGAACGGGCGGCGGCGGCGGAGCGGGCCCGCCAGGAGAGAGGGGGACGCGAGGGCTTCGCGGCCGTCACGGGACGGATGGGCGACAACGCCCAGTTGTTGTTGCTCGGCATCGCCCTGGCCTCCCTGCTGGTCTTCGCGCTGTGGCGGCGCGGCAGGCGGGCCGAAGCCGAAGCGGAAAGGCGGGCCGCCGCGGCCGATCCCCCGCTCGGCCCGGCGGATGCCGCGCCGGGCGCCGACGGGGAGGCGCCTGCCCCGCGGCCGCCGGACGGCGCGGCTCCCGACGGCCCGCCGGAGGACGGGAACTACGACGAGATGGCCGGCAAGCTGGAGCTGGCCTGGGCCTATCGCAAGATGGGCGATCTGGACGCGGCCCGGGCCGCGTTGCGGCAGGTGATCGAAGGCGGCGCCGAAGAGCAGGCGGCGGAGGCGCGGGAGCTGCTGGCGGCGCTGGACCGGCCGGCCGGCTGACCCGGCGCCGTCAGGCCGTCCGCCCCGTGACCGGTCCAGGCTCCCGAGCCCCGCAAGGCCGCCGGATCGCCCTGGCGCTGGAGTACGACGGCGCCGGCTACTGCGGCTGGCAGCGGCAACGCTCTCCGTCGCCGCCGTCCGTGCAGGGCAGGCTGGAGGCGGCCCTGTCGAGGGTGGCCGACGCCGGCGTGACCGTCGTCTGCGCCGGCAGGACCGACACGGGGGTGCACGCGAGCTGCCAGGTCGTCCACTTCGACGCGCCCGCGGACCGGGGCGAGAAAGCCTGGACCCGGGGCGTCAACAGCCTGTTGCCTCCCGATATCCGGGTGCTGTGGGCGAAGGCCGCGGATCCGACCTTCCACGCCCGGTTCGACGCCGCCGCCCGCCGCTACTGCTACCTGATGCGCCCCGCGCCGACGGCCTCCGCCATCGCGCATGGCAAGCTGACCCACATCCGCGGGATGCCGGATGTCGCGGCGATGGATGCGGCGGCCCGGTTGCTGCCGGGCGAGCGGGACTTCTCCGCGTTCCGGGCGGCGGGTTGCCAGTCCCGCTCGCCGTTCCGGCGCGTCCTCCGCGCCGCGGTGCGCGAGGAGCGGGGGCTGGTGGTGTTCGAGATCGAGGCCAACGCCTTCCTGCAGCACATGGTGCGCAACATCGCCGGCTCGCTGCTGGCGGTGGGGCGGGGCGAGCATCCGCCGCAATGGATCGAGCGGCTGATCGAAGGGCGCGACCGGACGCGAGCCGCCGCCGCCGCGCCGCCGGACGGGCTGTACCTGACGGGCGTCGATTACCCGGAACGCTGCGCCTTGCCGCCCTCCCGGCGCCCCCCGGTGTTTCTCGCGGAGCAGCCTGTCGCACTTAGGCGATGATTGACGAAGAAATGGCGAGTCATGACCGTTTTGTTGGTCAAATGCACCCAGCCTCGTCGCATTTTGGCCAAAAATCTGTCTGATCGGCTGATCGGCCATGCGTTCGCCGCTTTGAGGTGACATTGTTGTCCGGTTCTGTCTAAGTCCGACAAGCTGATATGGCGGCGGGATATCCCGTCTGCTGGCGAAGGTGGACCGGGATGGGGGGTTCGCTTCCGTCCGGGCCGGCGGTCAGCGCCGCGGGGTCGGCGGCAGACCGGCGGCGTCCCGCTTCGGCGGCTTGTCGCGGCACCGTCCCACCGGGATGAGATAGGGCCGATCCAGTGATGGAGCGACTGCCGGTGAAGGCGGGCGAGGACGAATACGCGTTGTCAGTGATTGTGGCGAGGGCCCGCACGCGGCCGGCCGGTTGCTGGGACATGTGGACGATTGGTCCCGAGGCGGACCCGCCTCCCTCGACGGGGCATCGGGTCGCAGGCTTTCACGAAAAGCGGCGCATCAGACCGCGTCACGCCCCAACACACGCCCTGCCACGCCCGGACACACGCCCGGACCGCGCCCGGACCGTGCGGGCGCCGGGAAGGCGGCTCTGGTAGAATCCCCCATTCCGACAACGCTTTCGGCCCGTCTTGCCCCTCTGGACCAAAATCTGCGGCATCGCCCGGCCCCAGGACGCCCGCGCCGCGGCCGGACTGGGCGCGGACGCCATCGGCTTGGTGTTCCACCCCCCGAGCCCGAGGGCGGTGCGCGCCGAGGCGTTGCCGGAGCTTCTGGCGGACGCCGGCGGGCGGGCCCGCCGGGTGGCGCTGTTCGTCGACCCCGACGCGGCGGCGGTCGAGCGGGCGCTGGAGACCGGACTGATCGACATGCTGCAGTTTCACGGCGATGAGCCGGCGGACTTCTGCCGGCGGTTCGGGTTGCCGTACATCAAGGCCTTGCGCATGGCTCCGGACCTGGACCTCGAGGCCGCCATCGCGCGGCACCCCGACGCCGAGATGATCCTGCTGGACGGCTTCGACGAGCGCGCCCCGGGCGGGACCGGCAGGCTGGCCGACTGGGAGCGGGCGGCGCGGGTCGTCGAGTCCGGCGCGGCGGATATCGTGCTCGCGGGAGGGCTGACGCCGGACAACGTGGCGGCGGCCGTCGCCGCGGTGGCGCCGCGCGGCGTGGACGCGAGCTCCGGCCTGGAGCGGGCGCCCGGCGTGAAGGATCTGGGGAAGATGCGGCGCTTCGTGGAGCGGGCGCGGAGGGCCGGGGCGGATGGCTGAGGGCGACGGAACGGAGGCCTTCGACGGCCCGGACGCCCGGGGGCGCTTCGGTCCCTACGGCGGCGCGTTCGTCGCCGAAACGCTGGTCGAGGCGGTGGATGCGCTCGCCCGGGAATACCAGGCCCTGGTCCGGGACGACGCGTTCTGGAAGGAGTACGAGGCCGAGCTGGAGCGCTACGCGGGACGGCCCACGCCGCTGTACTTCGCCCGGCGGCTGTCGGAGGAGGCGGGCGGCGCCGCCATTCACTTGAAGCGCGAGGATCTGCTCCACACCGGCGCGCACAAGATCAACAATGCCCTGGGCCAGGTCCTGCTGGCCAAGGAGATGGGCAAGACGCGGATCATCGCCGAGACCGGCGCCGGAAGGTCCGCTTCCGCCGTAGCCTGTCGTACGCGCGGCTCAACTCCTCGAGCGGCGCCATCAGCGTCTCCGGGGCGTAGCGCCCGCCGTAGACGCCGTAGCGCCCGCCCTCGTCCGGCTCCATGGCCGCGGTGGAGAGGGGGGTCCTTACCTTCATCGTGCTGCTCCCGTTCTGAGGTTGGCGAACAGTCGCTCCAGCTTGCCGCGGTCCTTCCGGCCGGGCGCGGACTCGACGCCCGAACAGGTGTCCACGGCGTAGGCGCCCGGCACCGCCGCCGCCACCGCCGCGACGTTGCCGGGGCGTACGCCGCCGGCAATGAACAGGCGGCGCGGCTCGCCGTCGCCGTCCGGCGTCTGGACGAGGCCGGCCGCGGCGGCGTAGTCCCAACTCTCACCGGAGCCGCCGTAGAGACGCTCGTGGGCGCGGTCGATCAGGATCGCCCAGCAATCCTCCTCGGGGATCGCGGCCGAGGCCGCGGCGCCGCCGACCCGGCGAACGCGGATGGCGCGGTCGCTGAACTCGGCGACCAGTGCCGGGCTCTCGTCGCCGCTGAACTGGATGTAGTCGAGACCGACCTTGCGGTCGATCGCATCGAGTTCTTCCCGCGTGGGGTCGACGAAGATGCCGACGGTCCGGGCCCGGTCCCCGACGCGGC
>CAYSVD010000276.1:0-4274 GCA_964434395.1 uncultured Pseudohongiella sp. | reverse complement strand
GGGCGGGACAAGTCGCGGAGCGGGGCTGTGGACGGCGGCGCGGAAAATCGTCTTCGGGATGCGGGGGGCGCTTCCCAAAACCGGGATGCGGCATTCTCTGAATCCGCGACCGGAGCGGGGACGAGCGGGAGGAGCCAGGATGCGCCAACAGCTTCCGCCCGCGCCGCCGCCCGCCGTCACCCCGGCCTTGCCATCTCCGCACTAGCCCTAATCGGGTTCATCATCATCGGATTCATCATCAAAAAAGTAGTAGCCCTTCATGCTCATGAAATCCAATACGGCGCGGCGGCAAAACCGCTGCGCCTGCGGCAGCTTCGGGCGAGTCACGTCAATTCCCGCCCTTTCAAACAAATATCCTATGATCCACTCGTATTCCTTTTCGGAAAACTCGATAACGATCTCGATCCTTTTCTCTTCTTCGCGACTCATGCCGTGCTCCCTGGAAGGTTTGTATCAAGAAGGCCGCCAAGCGCTCCCGAGGCGCTCGGCGGCCGGTCATTTTATCCTGCGCGGTCGATGTCTTGGCATCGGGCTTCTCAGCCGTCCGCCTCGATCACCTCCATCCGGTATTCGCCGCGGCACAGCCTCCTCACTTCCACGCCGGTTCGGTCGGCATGCATCAGGAACGCCCTGCCGCCGGGGTTCAGCATCTCCCGGACCCGCCCGATTCCCTCGACCCAGCCGGCCACCCCGTAGAGGGCGATGACCGTGTCGAAGCCCCTGCCCCAGTAGTCCTCGAACGGGCAGCACCGCAGGGATGCCGCGTACCGCGGGTGCTTCCACGCGAAGCGCTGGAGCATCCCCTTCGACGGGTCGATGCCCACATACCGCTCCGGGGGGATGTCCCCCCACTCCACCGCCAGTCCCGTCCCGCAACCCACGTCCAGCACCCGTCCCCGCAGATCCAGGGTCTTGAACAGCGCCCAGTTCTCGTCCAGGTATTCCCGCGCCAGGAACATCCCGTCGTAGTCCTCCGCCCATTCATCGTAGGGCGACGGACCGTCCACCCGTTGCCGGTTGAGCACCGTGGCGTCCTCCACGGGCAGGGCCCAGTACTTGTAACCGCTGAGGTACAGGTAGTGGTTCCACCAGCGGCGCCACCGTTCCCGCCTGCCGCGCTCCTTCAGGTACGCCGCCACCCGCTCGAAGCGGACCGCGCCCTCCCACCGGTCCTTCAGGACGTACTCGTGGGGGATGTCCGGCATGGTCTTGGCGAACCGCCACCGCCGGCTCTCCAGCAGCTCGCACATCTCGTAGTTGTCCATTCGCGGCCGCCCCCGGCGCATCCGCCCGGTCAGGAGAAGATGATCAGCAGGGCGCCGAAGATCAAAAGCCCGATGGCGAGCGCGAAGAGGTAGATGAGGGAGGTCGCGACGAAGACGAAGCCCGTGACCGCCCAGTGCCGCCTGAAGTAGAAACGCAGGCTCAGGAACAGGTAGACGACGATCCAGATCGTGGCGGCGGTGGACAGCAGGCTGAACACGGGACCGGCCAAGGGGACGGCCAGCGCGCTCAGCTCGTCGAGGACCATGACGAGGAACATCATGCAGATGACGAAGGCGTGGTTGTGCAGGGTCAGCACCAGGTGCTCGATGTAGTAGTGGCCGGTCCAGAACAGCAGGAGCTTCTGGATCAGGGCCAGCAGGGGAATCATCAGCAGAATGAAGAAGGTCACGTTCTCCAGGGCGTCGGCGAAAAAGTCCCGGGGCCCTTCCATCATCTCCCGCGCGTTCTCCTCGATCTGGGCGCCCAGCGCCGTCAGCAGGGCGCCCCGGGTGTCGTCCTCCAGCCACGGCAGGACGTTGTCGCCGAACCAGGCGCGCACCGCCGCCCGGTCCTCCTGCGAAAAGCCCTCTTCGTCCGGCCCCGCCGCGCCCTCCCCGTCCTCCCCGTCGAGGGAGATCTCCAGATCCGCCTCCACGGCGGCCGGCGGCGCGTCGCCGGCATCGATGCTGCGCCGCATGGACTGCCAGGTCATGAGCAGGGTCAGGATCAGGAAAAAGCCGATGCTGGCGGCCAGGAACAGCCGCAGCGGCGGGGTCCAGCGCGCCCGGCGTCCGGCGAAGTACTCCCGCGTCAGGAACCCCGGCCGCAGCAGCAGAGCGCCCAAGGTCCGCCAGGCTCGCCCGTCCAGGTCGACCACCGCATCGACCAGGTCGCGCAGCAGGGTCAGCAGGGGCCGCAGCACCTCGGAATCGTGCTGCCCGCAGCCGGCGCACCACGAGCCGCTCAGGCTTTGGCCGCAGTTCAGGCAACGCCGGGCGACGGGGGCGGCGGAGGGGGTGTCCATGGCGCTCGTCCGGGTCGGGAAAGCCGCCACTTTACCACTTGCCGGCCGCCGGCGAAGGGGCGCGGGCCGGGCGGCCGGGTCCGAACGGGCGCCGCTTATTAGTAAAGTAAATGCTTTGCTAATGACTCCTGCCCGGCGAGAGAAGATGCGAGGGGAGGGCGGTTTCCCGCCGCGGGCCGATTCCGCTATAGTGGACGGCGCGATCCGGAGCGGGGGGAGGGGTCCCATGAAGAGAGAGAGCATCCTGCGCTGGCTGCCTTGGGCGCTGGCGGTCTTCATCGCCGTGGTGTTCGTGCAGTCGCTGTTCTTCAAGTTCAGCGCATCCTTCGAGACGCGGCACATTTTCGGCGTCATCGGGGAGTGGATGGGGGACGTCGGCTTCCCCGAGGGCTTCGCCGGCGCGTTCGCGGCCTCGGGCGGCTACGCGGTGGGATCGGCGGAGCTGCTGGCCTCGCTGATGCTGCTGTGGCGCCGGACCCAGCTGTACGGCGCGGCGCTGGCCTTCGCCATCATCTCCGGGGCGATCTTCTTCCACCTGTTCACGCCGCTGGGGGTGAGCGTGGTGGTCAACGAGGCGGGGGACCGCGACGGCGGCCAGCTGTTCGCCATGGCGGTGCTGGTGTGGTTCTCCGCGCTGGGCATCGGCTGGCTGCGCCGCCGCGACCTGCGGCCGGCGTCCGGACCGGGGCCCGGACCGACGGAGGACATGTCATGAATGTGCGTTTTTTCGGCGCGGCGCTGCTGTGCCTGCTGGCGGCGCCGGCGGCGGGGGCGGAGGACGACCCGGTCGATCCGGTCTACACCGGCCTGTTCAGCAACAACGCGGTCAGCGGCTACGACGCGGTGGCCTATTTCACCGAGGGGCGTCCGGTGCGGGGCTCGAACGAGTTCACCTACCAGTACCAGGGGGCGCGCTGGCGGTTCAGCTCCGCCCGGCACCGGGACATGTTCATCGCCGATCCCGAGGCCTACGCGCCCCAGTACGGCGGCTACTGCGCCTGGGCCATGTCCAACGGCTACACCGCCAGCGCGGAGCCGGACCTGTGGACGATCCACGAGGGCAAGCTGTACCTGAACTACAGCCGCCGCGTGAACGAGCGCTGGAAGGAGGACATGCCGGGGCACATCCGGCAGGCCGACATCAACTGGCCGCGGATGGCGAAGAACGAGCCCTAGCCGGTCCGCCCCGGCACGCAGTCGGGGTTCATGCCGCGGGCGTTCGCCGCCCGCCGGACGGCGGCGGCCGGAGACATCAGGGACTTCAGTTCCTCGATCCGGGACGCGGGCGAGGGGTGGGAGGACAGCAGCTCCGGCGGGCGCAGGCCGCCCTCCCGGGCCATGTTCTCCCACAGGGCGACGCTCTGCTCGGGATCGAACCCGGCCTCGGCCATCAGCATGATGCCGATGACGTCGGCCTCGCTTTCCTGACCGCGGCTGAAGGGCAGGAACAGGCCGAGCTCGGCGCCGAGGTTCGCCGCTTCGATGGTGTCGTCGGGTACGCCCAGCACCGAGGCGGTCAGGATCCCGATGTTGCGCACCGCGTTTTGGCTGGCCCGCTCGTTGCCGTGCCGGCCCAGCACATGGCCCACCTCGTGGGCGAGCACCGCCGCCAGCTGGTGCTGGTTCCAGGCCACGTTCAGCAGGCCGTTGAAGACGCCGATCTTCCCCCCGGGCAGGGCGAAGGCGTTGACCTGGTCGCTGTCGAACACCGCCACCTCCCAGCGGATCGCCCGCTGCTCCGCATCGAGCGCCGCCAGCACGTAGTCCGCCACGCATTCGACGTAGCGGGACTCGTGGGCGTACGGGGTGGGGGCCATCTCCTGCCGCATGCGCCGGAACGCCGCCTCTCCCATGCGGGCCATGTCCGCCTCGGAGTACAGCACCATCTGGGTCCGGTTCATCGGGGACGTGGCGCAGGCGGCCAGCAGGCCGGCGGCGAGCAGCGGGACGAGGGGTCTGGTCGGCATCATGGGACCGATAGTAC
>CAYSVD010000275.1:0-6195 GCA_964434395.1 uncultured Pseudohongiella sp. | reverse complement strand
CAAGGTGGGGGGCGCCAACGGCGCCGGCAAGACGACCCTATTGCGCATCATCTGCGGACTGCACACCGGCTACCAGGGCCAGGTGCTGTGGCATGGCCGCCCGGCGGGGGAGCGGGCGGAGGAGATCGGCGCGGCGGCGCTGTACGCCGGCCATCGCGTCGGCGTCAGCCGGGTGCTGACGCCGCGGGAGAACCTCAGGTGGCTGTGCGGCCTGCGCGGCGGCGCTGGCGAGGCCGCCGTCGCGCAGGCGCTGGCCGCCGTGGGGCTCGGGCCCTTCGGCGAATCCCCGTGCCATGCCCTGTCCGCCGGCCAGCAGCGGCGGGTGTCGCTGGCGCGCCTGCTGCTCAGCCCGGCCCGCCTGTGGGTGCTGGACGAGCCCTTCACCGCCCTGGACGCCGCCGGCGCGCGGCAGCTGGACGGCATGCTGGCCGACCACGCGGCGGCGGGCGGCGCCGCCGTGGTGGCCGCCCACCGCGCCCTGTCGGCGCCGGATGCGGTGGCGCTCACGCTGGGCGGGGACGCCGGCCGGCCGTGAACGCCGGGCGCGCCACCACGGGCCAGGCTTTCGCCGCCACCCTGCGGCGGGACCTGGCCGTCGCCTGGAGGCGGAAGAACGACATCGTCAACCCCTTCGTCTTCTTCTTGATCGTGGCGACGCTGTTTCCGCTCGGCATCTCCCCGGACCCGGAGCGGCTGGGGGAGATCGCGGCCGGCGCGCTGTGGATCGCGGCGCTGCTGGCCGCATTGCTGGCGATGGACGGCATGTACCGCGCGGACTACGAGGACGGCGCGCTGGAGCAGCTGCTGCTCAGTCCGCACCCGCTGTACTTCCTGGTGCTGGCCAAGAACATCGCCCACTGGCTGACCAGCGGCCTGCCGGTGGTGCTGGCGTCCCCGGTCATCGCCTACATGCTGAGCCTGCCGGAGGCGTCCCGGCCGGCGCTGTTCCTGACCCTGTTGCTGGGCACCCCGACGCTCAGCCTGCTGGGCTCGATCGGGGCGGCGCTGACGGTGGGCCTCGGCAGCCGGGGGCTGGCGCTCGCCGTCGTCACCCTGCCGCTGTGCGCGCCGGTGCTCATCGCCGGCGCCCTGGCGGTCGAGCAGACCCGCCACGGAGCGGACTTGGCGGGCTTCCTCGCCGTCATGGGGGCGATGCTGCTGGCGGCGCTGGCGCTGGCGCCGCTGGCCTCGGCCGCCGCGCTGCGGATCAGCGTCGACTGAGCGGCGACCGGCCCGCAGTCTCGGAGAGCGGGGCCAAAACCGGTTTTCTCGGAGAAGATGCCTCGGAGGAAAGCGGATTTCCGCGCGGGTCCGTACGGCTCATGTCCGGGCTCTCGGTTCGCAGGGCGGGGGCATGTTCCGCTTCGCTTTCGCGGCGGATGCGCTTGCAGACGGCTTCCGGGTCCGCCTTCGACGCCTGCGGGTCCGCCGCCGGCCGATGGGGCTTTCGGGGCTATGCCTGGCCCTGGGCGGCATCCTCGGTCTCGTCCTTGTCCCCTTCTTCGGTTTCAGCGGCTTTGCGCATGTCCTCTTCGATGCGGATGGCCGCGAGCAGCGCGCCGTGTCCGCCGGCGTATTCCCGAGCCAGGCGCTGCGCCTCCAATGCGACGAAGCGGTACCAGGTCATGCGGGTCTCGATGGTCTGCAACGCGTCGTTGACCTTGAATCCGGCGTGCGCTCGGATCAGCTCCGAGAGCTCGCCGGCGGAGCCGGTTTCGCTGATCGCGGAGGATTCGAGCGCGTCCCTGCCCGCCGCCAGCGCCGCGCCCATGAGATCGACGTCGCTCTGCCGTACGGCCGTGCCGTGTGGGCTCTTCAGCAGGTCATTGAACGCGAGCATGCGCAGGTGCGCGTTGAGCAGCGCGCGGCTGCCGCGTCCGTCGTCGGTGTCGCTCCCGTACATGTACGCTTCGATCTCCTCCACGTCCATCGCCGCGATCTCGGCGAAAGGCGGGCGGCCGTCCTGGGCCGGCTCATTGAAGGAGTCGATGGTCCGGAAAGCGTCGGCGCTGATGTCGTTGATCTCGACGTCGTATCGGACGCCGCCGCCGGCGTCGTATACGCGGACGCGGGCGGCGAAGCCTGCGCCTTCGCTCTTGTACAGGGTCTTCCCTTCCCGGCGGGCCTTCTCGAGATTCTCGCCCTCGAGCATCTTGGGTTCTTGGGGTTCGTGGAACATAGGGGTTCTCCGGTGGCCCGGGACATCCCCCGGGGTTTTTATAGAGACGGCGGATGGGGATCGTCCACGCCTCCGGCGCGGTGGATGCCGTAGGAAAGATCCCGCATCCAAGACACTTCCCTGCGGCGGGCGGTGAACCGCCGCCCCGACCGAGCCGGCCCGGCTCGTTCCCGCCGTCCTTGAAGCGGCGGCTGCATTCGCCGCGGCGACGGATGTCGTCCAGCAGGTGTCGGCGGGCCTCGTTCCAGCCCCATCGTCCGGCTTCGATCGGCCGCCGTATCAGATTCGCCTTCCGGGGCGTGACCGGATGCAGCTGCTTGGTGATCGTCACCCACCCCCATTGGGCATCGTCAGCCTTCGCGCCCATGGTCCGCTCCCCGCATCCTCCGCGGCACGTTCCCATTATGATGGATGGAAAGCCATGTGTCAACAGCGTGTCGCAACACAGCGTGTCGCAACGCTGTCGCGGAAGCCGGGCATGGCGTCGCCGGCTCCGGGCCGCCCCTTCTCCCAGCCCTCCGGTACGGCGCGTCACGGCCCTTTGCGCGGCCCAGGCCTCTGGCGGAGAGGGGGAGGGAAAGGGAAAAGGGAACGGGAGGCCCTGTTCTGGTATGATGGGGGCGGTCGGGTGCCGTCGGGACACACCATGCAAAGCCTTCGGTGGCGTTGGTTTCATCAGTTGGGCTCGCCCCGGACCTTCCACGAATTGTCCGGCAGGTGGTTGCCTTGGCTGCTGGGCGCCATGTTCCTGTTCCTCGCCGTCGGCGTGGCCTGGGCCCTGCTGTTCGTGCCGCAGGACTACCAGCAGGGGCTGACCAACCGGATCTTCTACGTGCATGTCCCGGTGGCCGGCGCCTCGCTGGCGTTTTTCCCGCTGATGGCGGCGGCGGGCGCCGTCTTCCTGGTCTGGCGCATGAAGCTGGCGGACATGGTGGTGAAGGCCGCCGCGCCGCTGGGCGCATGGTTCACCGCGCTGGCGCTGGCGTCCGGCTCCATCTGGGGCGCGGACACCTGGGGCGCCTGGTGGGTGTGGGACGGCAGGCTGACCTCGCTGCTGCTGCAGCTCTTCCTGTTGCTCGGGGTCGTCTCGTTGCGGACGGCGCTGAGCGACGTCGACGGCGCCGCCCGGGCCTGCGCCCTGCTGTCGGTGGTGGGCTGCATCAACGTGGTGGTCATCAAGTATTCGGTGGACTGGTGGAACACGCTACACCAGCCCGGCACGGACTTCACCTTCGCCGCCGACCAGCCCAACGGCCCGGAGATCTGGGCGCCGCTGGCGGTCATGATGGTCGCGGTCTACCTGTTTCTGGCCGCCAGCCTGATCATGGCGGTCCGCAACGAGATCCTCGAGCGGGAAGGGCGCGCCCGATGGGTGGCGGACCGGGCGGACCGGGCGGACCGGGCGTGACGGGGCGCAAGGACGATGTTGGGCGAGCTCCAGTTCTCCAGCTTCCGGGAATTCGTCGCGATGGGGGGGTACGCCTTCAACGTCTGGTCGGTCTACGGCCTGTTCGCCGTCTTCCTGGCGGTCAACCTGCTGGGGCCGCGCCGCAGGGAGAAGAGGATCATGCGGGAGCTGCGGCGCCGCCGCGCCGCCGCGCCGCCGGACGCCGGCGGAGAGGACGGGCGATGAGGCCGGGGAGCGGGCGCGTCGAAGCCGGCGCCCGCGCGGCGGGATGCGGCGCGGACCGCGGAGCCGGGTTCCGCGCCGGCTTCGGCGCGCGAGCCCGATGGTCGCCATGAAACCCCATCGAAGGAGGCGGCTGGGCGCCTTCCTGTTCATCGCTGCGGCCCTGTGCGCGTCGGCGGCGCTGGTCCTGTACGCGCTGGGCCGGAACATCGACCTGTTCTACACGCCGACCCAGGTCGCCGGCGGCGAGGTGGCGCCGGAGCGGCGGGTGCGCATCGGCGGCATGGTCAGGGAGGGCTCGGTCGAGCGGGCGCCCGACAGCCTGCAGGTCCGGTTCACCGCCACCGACTACGCCAGCGACGTGCGGGTGCGCTACGAGGGCGTGCTGCCGGACCTGTTCCGCGAAGGACAGGGCGTGGTGGTGGAGGGGCGGATCGGCGCCGACGGGGTGTTCCAGGCGTCCCGGGTGCTGGCCAAGCACGACGAGAACTACATGTCCCCCGAGGTCAAGGCGGCGCTGGACGCGGCGGGGGCCTCGCCCGGGAACCACGGGATGCGGACGCGGCCGGAGAGGTGAGTTGATCCCCGAACTGGGCACCTTCGCGCTGGTGCTGGCGCTGTGCCTGAGCGCCATGCTGGGCGTCCTGCCGACGGTCGGCGCCCACACGGGCAACGCCCTGTGGATGGGGCTCGCGCGGCCGTTGACCGCGGGCGTCTTCGTCTTCCTCGCCTTCGCGCTGGGCGCGCTCGCCCACGCTTTCCTCGTCGACGACTTCTCCGTGCGCTTCGTGGCGCAGCACTCCAACACCCTGCTGCCGCTGCGCTACAAGCTGACCGCGGTCTGGGGCGGCCACGAGGGCTCGTTCCTCCTGTGGACCTTCATGCTGGCGGGGTGGATGCTGGCGGTCGGCGCATTCAGCCGGGGCATGCCGGAGGATTTCATGGCGCGGGTGCTGGGCGTGCTGGGGCTGGTGGCCTTCGCCTACATCCTGTTCATGCTGGCGACCTCCAACCCCTTCGACCGGGTCGTGCCGCTGCCGCCCGCCGACGGCGCCGACCTGAATTCCGCCCTGCAGGACATCGGCTTCATCCTGCACCCGCCGACGCTCTACATGGGCTACGTAGGCTTCTCCGTGGTGTTCGCCTTCGCGGTCGCCGCCTTGCTGAGCGGCCGCCTGGACGCGGCCTGGGCCCGCTGGTCGCGGCCGTGGGCCAACGCCGCCTGGGCCGTGCTGACCGTCGGCATCGCGCTCGGCAGCTGGTGGGCCTACTACGAGCTGGGCTGGGGCGGCTGGTGGGCCTGGGATCCGGTGGAGAACCCGCCGCTGATCACCTGGCTGTTCGGCGCCGCGCTGGTGCATTCGCTGGCGGCCACCGAGAAGCGGGGGGCGTTCCGGAGCTGGACGGTGCTGCTGGCCATCCTGGCCTTCGCCGGCAGCCTGCTGGGAACCTTCATCACCCGCTCCGGGCTGCTGACCTCGGTGCACGCCTTCGCCACCGACCCGTCGCGGGGGATCTTCATCCTGGGCATCCTGGGCGCCGCCGTGGGCGGCTCGCTGTTGCTGTACGCGTTCCGGGCGCCCCTGATCGGCTCCGGGCCGGGTTTCGGGCCCCTGTCGCGCGAGGCGTTCCTGCTGATCAACAACGTGCTGCTGGTGGTGGCGGCGGCCTCGGTGTTCCTGGGCACGATGTTCCCCATGGCCTACCAGGCGCTGACGGGCGAGCTGATCTCGATCGGCCCGCCGTACTTCAACCTCGTCTTCGCGCCGCTGATGGTCCTGCTGGTCGCCGCGCTGGCCGCCGGGCCCTTCAGCCGCTGGCGGCGGACCCCGCCGGAGCGCCTCGCCCGGCCGCTGTCGAGGCTGCTGGCGGCCAGCCTGGCCGTCGGCGCCGCGCTGCCGCTGGCCGCGACCTCCGGCTTCTCCCCGGCGGCGACGGCGACGACTGCGCTGGCCGCATGGATCGTCCTCGGCATCGCGGGGGACGCCGCCGCCAAGACGGCCGGCGGAACCTCGAGGCGGCGCGCGCTGCGGTCGCTTCCGCTCGCCTGGTGGGGCATGCACACGGCCCACCTCGGCGTCGCGGTGCTGCTGGTCGGCGCGGCCCTGACCACCCATTTCAGCGAGGAGCGGAGCGTACTGCTGGACGCCGGCGAGAGCGTCGAGCTGGGCGGCTACGTCTTCGCGCTGGAGGGCAGCGGGCCCGTCGCCGGCCCCAACTACACCGGCGAGCAGGCCCTCGTCCGGGTGTCCCGCGACGGGCGTCCCGTCGCCCAGCTGCGTCCCCAGCGCCGGGTGTACCTGGCCAGCGGCTCGCCGTCGACCGAGATGGCGATCGACGCCGGCTTCCTGCGCGACCTGTTCGTCACGCTGGGAGACCGCAGGGA
>CAYSVD010000274.1:0-23565 GCA_964434395.1 uncultured Pseudohongiella sp. | reverse complement strand
CAACACGACGCAACCTTGGCCGGCCCAGAACCGCTGCAGCGCCAGGACGAGCCCCTGGAAGGTGGCGGTGTCGTCGGACTCGTTCACGGGCGGCCGGCTCGGCGGGGCGGGCCCGCGATTATCCGCCAATTCCCCCCGCCTATCCATCGGCGGGCGCGGAACCCGCCGCGGGGAACCGTGCTAAGGTGCGCGCCGAGACGCGCCGGACCGTTCGCCCTTGCCCACCCGACTCCTCGCCGAATGCCTGCTACGGATTTGCGCCGTCCTGCCGCTCGGCGCGTTGCAGGCCCTGGGCCGGGCCGCCGGCCGCGCGCTGCGCCGGGGGGGCGGCCGCGCCCGCCGGACCACCGAACGGAACATCAGGACCTGCTTTCCCCGGCTGTCGGAGGCGGAGGTCGATGCCCTGGCGCGGGACAGCCTCGGGCAAAGCGTCTGCACGGCGCTGGAGGCGGGCAAGGCCTGGCTGCCGCCGATCGCGAAGACCCTCGCCCTGGTCCGCCGCGCCGAGGGCCACGGGGAGTTCCGGGCGGCGACGGAAAGCGGCCGCGGCGTCATCCTGCTGGCCCCGCACCTCGGCAACTGGGAGATCTACGGCCTGTTCGCCAGCGCCGGGGTTCCGTCCACCTTCATGTTCCAGCCGCCGCGGCGGGCGGGGCTCGCGCCGCTGCTCGCGGCCGGCCGCTCGCGGGGCGGGCTGCGGCTGGCGCCGGCCGATCGCGGCGGCGTGGCGAGGCTGCTGGCCGCGTTGCGCCGCGGCGAGCTGGTGGGCCTGCTGCCGGACCAGGTGCCCGCGGACTCGGGCGGCGTCTTCGCGCCGTTCTTCGGCGAGCCGGCGCTGACCATGACGCTGGCCGGGCGGCTGGCGGTCCGCACCGGCGCGCGGGTGTTCTGCGGCTTCGCCCGGCGGCTGCCGCGCGGGGGCGGCTTCGAGGCGGTGTTCATGCCGGCCGAAGGCGTCGCCGACGAGGATCCGGCCGCTTCGGCCGCCGCCCTGAACCGGGCGGTGGAGCGTTGCGCGCGCGCGGCGCCCGCCCAGTACCACTGGGAGTACAAGCGCTTCCGGCGGCGGCCGGACGACGCGGAGTTCTACCGCGGATGAGTCCCGGGCCGCGCCGGAGATCCCCGCCCGGCCGAGCGCCACACCTCGCTTTTCTGCGACAGGAAGGCATCCACAGCAGCCGAGCATTTGGAAGAAGCGCACTATCCGAAGAAGGAATAATTTGGGACCTATCAAGTTGACTCCGCCCCTTTTGGTAACTGCTTGAAGTTGTGTACGACCGTTGCCGGCGGGGCTTCCTGACGGTGGAGGAGGCGGCCGAGGAGCTGGGGATGTCCTCCCGGACGCTCCGTCGCTACATCCGCCGCTACGAGGAGGAGGGCCTGGCCGACAAGCGGCTGGAGCAGACACCGAACGGCGCCGGTGGACGAGGTGATGGCGGTGCAGGAGGACTGCCGGGACGGCTGCGAGGGGTGGAGCGTGAGGCGTTACTTCCACCGCCGGTACCCAGCCCAACGGCGGCAGGCGCAACTACTCCTGGGTCAATAGGGGGCCCCGATGCCTCGATGGCCCCAGCGACCACTTTGTAGCACCACTCTTTGCCCTCCCCCTTCTCCGGCGAGAATTTGTAGGTGAGGGAGATGATCAAAAACTGGTCCTGATATTCGTATCCCGGCTTCTCATTATCCTTACAATGAGAATTCACATCCCTCACATACCTAGGATCCCTAACGGCTAAGTCGTGTTCAACGCCGTTAAACTCAAATTTAGCCCGGACTTGGGGTTCGGCTTTCTCATCTTTACCGGTTTTACCGGGCTTGGAGACCGGGTACGCGTACCAATCTTTGACACGAATTAATCGCACAGAACCGGTCCTCGGTGGCATTTTAGGGGCTACCCTGTCGTTTTTGTCGTTTTTCTGTGAGGGATCGGAATCCGTCCATTTCTGCCACAAACCATCCTTGGGCATCATCTCCTCTATCTTGCTCAGTTGCTCGAAAGCGACCTTTTTAGCCATCTCAACCTTCTCCCAAGACCCTTCCGCGAGCTCGACCATCTGGTGTTCTTCGTGGGGAGGTTGAGGACATTTTTCGCGCAGAAGAACGTTGAACACGTCCAAAGGCTTCCATGACTCCGGGTTATCGCCTTTCGCAGCCACCCGCAAACTCGCCTCATCAATTCCCCACATTTCTCTATCTTCACCGTCGACCGGCCGAATCCACCTCACCGGCATCATCAGCTCCCCATCTTTTGACAGTTCAACACCCACGATGTCGAACCGACGATCACGATCAGACTTCCGACCCCTCGGCGTGCTTGCCAGACAGAGGAAACGCGTCTTCTCGGATTGCCCCCCCCCCCCCTCGCTCTTGTTCATGATGTGCTGCCCTGATTCCCAAATAGAAGCCGAAAAGGCTCAAAAACGACCTCGGTTGCCCGATAAACGTAGTTTTCCGCCACTGCACCCATCGGGTGAAATCGGAGCCTACCCCTATTATAGGGGCTATCAAGTTGTTGACTCCACCCTTTTAGTTGCGAAATTGCTGCGAACATTGCAATTTGTAACAATTTCCGCCCCTCACGCCGTTTCCCCTCGAACAGCCGCCGACGTTGGCGCTTCCATCGCCGCGGTTGCCCGTCGCTGCCCCCTGTCCCCCCGCCCCTCCACATCGCGCCCGCCGCTGACCGCCAGCCTGCTGGCAACCTGCCAGACTTGGACCGAAACCAGACAAGATGTCACTTCAAAGCGGCGAACGCATGGCCGATCAGGCATGCAGGATTTGTGCTTTGTGTGTCAGGATGCGGCTAAAGCGGGCGCTTTCGACCAGCAAAAACGGTCACAAGCAAGCAGGGCTTTTTCGCCACCGATCACCGCCCAATCCTGACGACCTGTCATGGCGATCAGCGGAATGATCGGGGTCGTGAGCGCTCTTGCTGATTTTGCCGCATGGTTCCTCGGAAACCGCGCCGACGGCCCCCGTGTTCGACGGCGCCTCAGCGCCGCCAGAACATCGGCGTGAGCAGCACCAGGAGGGTGAACACCTCGAGCCGGCCCAGCAGCATGGCCAGGCACAGGATCCACTTCGCCGCCGCCGGCAGGCCGCCGTAGGTCTCGGCCACGCCGCCGAGCCCGGGCCCCAGGTTGTTGATGCAGGCGCCGACCGCGCTGAAGGCGGTGATGATGTCCAGCCCCGAGGCCAGCAGGGCCAGCAGCATGGCCATGAAGGCCATCACGTACACCGCGAAGAACCCCCAGACCGACTCGATCACCCGGTCCGGCACCGGGATGGAGCCGAGCTTGACGGGAATCACCGCCTTCGGATGGATCAGTCGCTGCACCTCGCGGACGCCCTGCTTGAGGATCAGCAGGATGCGGACCGCCTTCATGCCGCCGCCGGTGGAGCCGGCGCAGGCGCCGATGATGGCGGCGTACAGCAGCAGGTAGGGAAGGAACAGCGGCCAGGCGTCGAAGTCGGCGGTGGTGAAGCCGGTGGTGGTGGCCACCGAGACCACCTGGAACACGCCCTTGCCCGCCGCCTCGGCGGGGTCGGCGTAGACGCCGGAGAAGACCAGCGCGCCGACGGTCGCCGCCGAGACGGACAGCAGCACGAAGGCGTAGAACCGGAACTCCGGATCCCGCAGGTAGTGCGTGACGCCCGGGCTCCGCCAGGCGGCGAGATGCAGGGTGAAGTTGACGCCGGCGACGACCATGAACACGACGGCCACCGCGTTCACGGCGGGGCTGTCGAACCAGCCGATGCTGGCGTCGTGGGTCGAGAAGCCGCCGATGGCGACGGTGCTGAAGCTGTGGCTGACGGCGTCGAACAGGCCCATGCCGGCCAGCCAGTAGGCCAGCGCGCAGGCGGCGGTCAGGAGCAGGTAGACGCCGGCCAGGGCCCGGGCGGTCTCCTTGAGGCGCGGCACCAGCCGGTCGACCTTGATCCGCCCCGGGCTTTCGGCCCGGTACAGCTGCATGCCGCCGATGCCCAGCATGGGCAGCAGGGCCATCGCCAGCACGATGATGCCCATGCCCCCGATCCACTGCAGCAGCTGGCGGTAGAACAGCAGGGACGGGGGCAGGCCGTCCAGGCCGGTGAGCACGGTCGCGCCGGTGGTGGTCAGCCCCGACACCGCCTCGAACACGGCGTCGGTCGGGGACAGCGCGACCGCGCCGGAGAGCAGGAAGGGCAGGCAGCCGGCGGCGCCCAGCACGGTCCAGAACAGGGTCACTCCCAGAAAGCCGTCCTTCACCCCCAGCTCGTCGCGGGCGCGGAAGGTGGCCAGGAACAGCGCGGCGCCGCCGGCCAGCAGCAGCAGCAGCGACCGGACGAAGGCCGGCGCCTCCCCGTCGCGGAACAGTAGGGACACCGCCAGCGGCGGCAGGTTGCCCGCCGCGCCGAAGGCCATGAGCAGGAGGCCCAGCACCCGAAGGACGGCGGCGACGTGCATGGGTCTAGAAGAAGCTGAAGCCGACCTGGAACAGTCGCTCCACCTCGGGCAGCCGGCCGCGGTCGACCAGGAACAGGATCACGTGGTCGTCGGCGGCGATCACGGTGTCGTCGTGGGCGATCAGCACCTCGTCGCCCCGGACGACGGCGCCGACGGTGGCGCCTTCGGGCAGGTCCAGCGCGCCGATGGCGCGCCCGACCACCCGGGAGGCGGCCGCGTCGCCGTGGGCGATGGCCTCGAGGGCCTCCGCCGCGCCGCGCCGCAGGGAATGCACGTTGACCACGTCGCCGCGCCGGATGTGGGTCAGCAGGCTGCCGATGGTCGCCTGCTGGGGCGAGACCGCGATGTCGATCTCCACGCCCTGGATCAGGTCCACGTAGGAGGGGTTGTTGATCAGCGCGATCACCTTCCGGGCGCCCATCCGCTTGGCCAGCAGCGACGACATGATGTTCGCCTCGTCGTCGTCGGTCAGCGCCGCGAAGACGTCGGCCTCGCCGATCCCCGCCGCCTTCAGCAGCTCCTCGTCGGAGGCCTCGCCCCCCAGCACCAGCGTCTTCTCCAGCAGCTCCGACAGGCGCCGCACGCGGGCCGGGTCGCGGTCGATGACCTTGACCTGGAAGCGCCGCTCGACGCTCTGCGCCAGCCGCAGCCCGATGTTGCCGCCGCCGGCGACGATCACCCGCCGGTAGGGCCGGTCCAGGCGGCGCAGCTCGCCCATGCAGGCGCGGATGTCGTCCCGGGCCGCCACGAAGAACACCTCGTCCCCGTCCTCGATGACCGTCGAGCCCTCCGGCATGATGGCCCGGTCCCGGCGGAAGACGGCGGCGACCCGGGTCTCGACCGAGGGCATGTGCTCGCGCAGCAGGCGGATCTCCTGGCCCACCAGCGGGCCGCCGAACACCGCCTTGACCGCCACCAGCTGCACGCGGCCCTCGGCGAAGTCCAGCACCTGCAGCGCGCCGGGCAGCTCCAGCAGCCGGGCCACGTACTCCGAGACGATCTTCTCGGGACTGATCCTGACGTCGACCGCGACGCCCTCCTTGCCGAACAGCCGGTTGTCGTCGTAGGCGGCCTCGCGCAGGCGGCAGATCTTCTTCGGGGTGCGGAACAGGGAATAGGCGACCCGGCAGGCCACCATGTTGGTCTCGTCGCTGTCGGTGACCGCGATGACCATGTCCGCGTCGTCGCCGCCGGCCCGGGCCAGCACGTCGGGGTGGGCGGGATGCCCCTCGACCGTGCCGACGTCGAGCCGCTCCTTGAGGTCGGCCAGTGCGCCGCCGCAGGGGTCGACGACGGTGATGTCGTTCTTCTCCCGGGCCAGGGTCTGCGCCAGCGAGACGCCGATGCGGTTGGCGCCGAGGATGAGGATGTTCATGGAGCTCGGTCCTTGCGCAGCAGGGAGTAGTAGAACCCGTCGGGGCCGGCCCCGGGCAGGAGCTGCCTGCCGCGGGCGCATTGTACCCCCCAGCCGGCGCGAATCTCCTCGCGGCGGGCGTCGTCGGCCGCGTCCGCGAAGGCCGCCACCACCTCGTCGTTCTCCTCGGGCAGCACCGAGCAGGTGGCGTACAGCAGCAGGCCGCCGGGCTTCAGGCAGGGCCACAGCGCGTCCAGCAGCCGCCGCTGGCGGGCGCGCAGCCGGTCCACCGCCGCCGGGTCCAGCAGCAGCTTGACGTCCGGATGGCGGCGGATGACCCCGGTGGCGGAGCAGGGGGCGTCCAGCAGGATGCGGTCGAAGGGCGCGCCGTCCCACCAGCGGCCGGGCTCGGCGGCGTCCGCCGCGCGCAGCTCGGCCGCGAGGCCCAGCCGGTCGAGGTTCTCCCGGACCATCCGCAGCCGCCCGGCGCTGCGGTCCAGGGCGGTCAGAGCGACCCGGGCGCTTTCCAGCAGGTGGCCGGTCTTGCCGCCGGGCGCGGCGCAGGCGTCCAGCACCCGCTGGCCGTCCTCGAGGGCCAGCAGCCCCGGCGCCAGCTGGGCCGCCTCGTCCTGCACGCTGAGCAGCCCCTCGGCGAAGCCGGGCAGCTCGCCGACGGGCCGCGGGCGCTCGAGGAGGACGGCCGAGGGCGCCGTCTCCCCGGCGCGGGCGTCGATGCCGGCCCGCCGCAGCCGCTCCAGCGCCTCGGGGCGCCCGGCGCGCCGGCGGTTGACCCGCAGGGTCATGGGCGGGCGGCGGTTGCCGGCGGCCAGCAGGACCTCGCCGTCCTCGGGCCAGGCCCGCAGCAGCCGCTCGGCCAGCCAGGGCGGGTGGGCGAGCCGGACGGCCGGCGGCCCGTCCGCGATCCTTCGCTCGAATTCCCCGCGCCGCCGCAGGTAGCCGCGCAGAACCCCGTTCACCAGCGGCCGGGCCCAGTCCTTGTCCAGATCCCGCGCCGCCGCCACCGTTTCGTTGACCGCCGCATGCTCGGCGAGATCCATCCCCCGGAGCTGGTGCAGGCCCGTCAGCAGCAGCGCGTCGAGATCCCGGTCCCGCGCCCGCAGGGGCGCGCGCAGCAGGCCGTCCAGAATGAAGCGCAGCTGCGGATGCCAGCGGCACACGCCGCTGCACAGCTCCCTGAGCAGAGGGCCGTCCTCCCCGGCGTCCGTCCGCGCCAGGCGCCGGTCCAGCGAGCCGCGCCCGACGAGCAGCTCGGCCAGGACGCGCGCCGCCCGGGCGCGGACGGCGCTCACTCCGCCGCGCCGGCGAAGCGCTTGCCGGGCGCGAACAGGGCCGGGCGCCCGTTGACGGCGTCGCGCACCGGCAACGCCGCGCCGCCGGGCAGCTGCACGGTTTCGACCGCCAGCGCGCCGCGCCCGCAGGCCACCTCGACCCGGTCCGCCGCGACGGCGAGGATCGTGCCGGGCGCGGCCCCGTGGTCCCGCTCGAGCGGCCGGGCCTTCAGGATCCGCAGGCGTCCGCCGTCCAGCCCGCTCCAGGCCGGCAGGCGGCCGACGCCGGCCCGCACCGTCCGGTCGACCCGCTCGGCCGGGTCCGCCCAGTCGATGCGCGCCTCGCGCTTGTCGATGCGGGGGGCGAGAGTGGCGGCCGCGTCGTCCTGGGGCCGGGGCGTCAGGCTGTCGAGGCGTCCGAGGGCGTGCAGCAGCGCGCGCCGTCCGGCCGCGCACAGCCTCGCCTCCAGGACGGCCCGGTCGTCGCGGGGCAGGATGGGCACGGCCTCCTGAAGCAGCACGGGGCCGGTGTCCAGTCCCTCGTCCATCCGCATGATGCTCACCCCGGTCTCGCGGTCGCCCGCCAGCAGCGCCCGCTCGACCGGCGCCGCGCCCCGCCAGCGGGGCAGCAGGGAGGCGTGCACGTTGACGCCGCCGCGGGGCGGCGCGTCCAGCATGGCGGCCGGGACGATCAGGCCGTAGGCCACCACCACCAGCAGCTCCGGCCGGAAGCGGGCGAACTCCTCGAGCACGGCCGGATCCTTCAGCGACGCCGGCTGCCGCACGGGCAGCCCGCGCTCGACGGCCAGCCGCTTCACCGCGCCGGCGGCGGGCCTCCGGCCCCGGCCGGCCGGCCGGTCCGGGCGGGTGTAGACGGCCGCCACCCGGTGGCCGCCGTCCAGCAGGGCGGACAGGTGCGCCGCGGCGAACGCGGGGGTTCCCGCGAAGCAGAGCCGAAAGCCGGGCATGGGCGGCTCAGGCGGACCGCCGGCGCTCCTTCTCCAGTTTCTCGCGGATGCGCCGGCGCTTGAGCGGACTGATGCGGTCCACGAACAGCTTGCCGTCGAGATGGTCGACCTCGTGCTGGACGCAGGTGGCGAGCAGCCCGCCGGCGTCCAGCCGGAAGGTCTCCCCGCGCCGGTCCTCGGCCGTGACGCGGACGCCGGCGGGCCGCGAGACCGTCTCGGAGAAGCCGGGCACGGACAGGCAGCCCTCCTCGTACTCGGCCGGCGCCTCGTCCAGCACCTCCAGGCGGGGGTTGACGAAGGCTCGGGGGCTGTCCCGGTCGCCGGACACGTCCAGCACCAGCACCCGCCGGTGCACGTCGACCTGGGTCGCCGCCAGGCCGATGCCGTCGGCCTGGTACATGGTCTCGAGCATGCTGTCGATCAGCTCGCCCAGCTCGTCGTCGAAGACCGTGACCGGCCGGGCGACCCGGCGCAGCCGCGGGTCGGGGAATTCGAGGATTTTCAGGATCGCCATGGCTCGGTGCGGGAAAGCGGCGCAACTACGCGGCCCGTCGCCCTATTTTGCAACAAAGCGGCCCTGCAGGGCAAAGCCCGCCGTCCATGCCCGCCGTCCATGCCGTATAATCCCCCGTTTTTCCGCCAGCCAGGGAGAGAAGCCGATGAGCGGCCCCTTCGTCGCCATTCTGATGGGCTCGGAGTCCGACCTCGAGGTCATGCGCGCCGCGAGCGAGGTGCTGGAGGGGCTGGGCGTCCGCCGCGAGATCCGCATCGCTTCGGCCCACCGCACGCCGGATGCGGTGCGGCGCTACATCGCCGAGGCCGAGGAGCGGGGCTGCGCGGTGTTCATCGCCGGCGCCGGCCTGGCGGCCCACCTGGCCGGGGCGGTGGCGGCCCACACCACCCGCCCGGTGATCGGCGTGCCGCTCGACGCCGGCCCGCTCAAGGGACTGGATTCGCTGCTGTCCACGGTGCAGATGCCGGGCGGGATCCCGGTGGCGACGGTGGCGGTCGGCCGGGCGGGCGCGAAGAACGCCGGCTACCTCGCCGCGCAGATGCTCGCCCTGTCCGACGAGGGGCTGCGGGAAAGGCTGGCGGCCGACCGGCGGGCCGCCGGGGAGCGGGTGGCCGAGCGGAACCGGGCGCTGCGGGACGCCTGAGCCGGCATGGATCCGGAGGGCCTGGAGCGGGCCTGCCGGCAGCTGCGCCGGGGCCGCGTCGTCGCCTGCCCGACCGAGGCGGTCTGGGGGCTGAGCTGCGACCCGCACAGCCGCGCCGCGGTGCGGCGGCTGCTCGAGCTCAAGGGCCGGGATCCGGACAAGGGGCTGATCGTGGTGGCCGCCGGCGAGGCCCAGCTGGGCCCGTTGCTGGAGCCGCTGGACGCCGGGCGGCGCGCCCGCCTGCGCGCCGCCTGGCCCGGACCGGTCACCTGGCTGGTTCCGGACCCGCGGGGCCTGTATCCGGCCTGGGTCCGCGGCCGCCACAACGCGGTGGCGGTGCGGGTGAGCGCGCACCCGGCGGTGCGGGCCCTGTGCGAGGCCTTCGGCGGGCCGCTGGTGTCGACCTCGGCCAACCGCGCCGGCGAGGAGGCGGTCCGCTCGCGCGCCGCGCTCGAGGAGCTCTTCGGCGGTCGGCTCGGCGCCGTCGTGGACGGGGAGCCGGGCGGCGCGGCGCGGCCCTCGGCGATCCGGGACCTGCTCACCGGGCGCTCGCTGCGGGCGTGACGGACGATGGCGCCGACGCGATACGCCGTGGTGGGCGATCCGGTGGCCCACAGCCTGTCGCCGCGGATCCACCGGCTGTTCGCCGAGCAGACCGGCCAGCGCATGGACTACGCGAAGATCCGGGTCGCCGCGCCGGAGTTCGCCGGCTTCGTGGCGGACTTCTTCCGCGAAGGCGGCGGCGGACTCAACGTCACCGCGCCCCACAAGACCGCCGCGTTCGAGCTGGCCGGCGCCCTGTCCCCGCGGGCCCGCCGGGCCCGGGCGGTCAACACCCTGCTGCCGGGCGGCCCGGACGGCCCGCGCGGCGAGAACACCGACGGGACGGGGTTGCTGCGGGATCTCAAGGACAATCACGGGGTGGCCGTCGCGGGCCGGCGGGTGCTGGTGCTGGGCGCCGGCGGCGCGGCCCGCGGCGCCCTGGCGGCGCTGGCCGACGAGGGCCCGGCCCTGATCGCGGTGGCGAACCGCGGCGCCGCGCGCCGGGACGCGCTGCTGCGGGATTTCGGGCCGCCGGTGACCGGGCGGGCCGCCGCGGAGGCGGGGCCTTTCGACCTGGTCGTCAACGCCGCCGCCGCCGGCGCGCCGCCGCCGGCCGGGGAGGCGCGGCTGGCCGAAGGCTGCCGCTGCTACGACATGGCCTACGGCCGGGGGGAGACGCCCTTCGCGCGCTGGGCGCGGGAGCGCGGCGCCGCGCCGGCGCTGGACGGGCTGGGCATGCTGGTGGAGCAGGCGGCGGAGTCCTTCCGCCTGTGGCGCGGGGCGCGTCCGCGCGCGGCGCCGGTGATCGCCGCGTTGCGCCGGGAGGCCGGCTGAGCGCTCAGTGCGCGGCCTCCTCCTCTCCGTGCCCCCCGCCGTGCAGTTCGGCCGGGGTCAGCGCCGCCGCGTCGCGGTCGTGGCCGCGGTGCTCGAAGCGGGTCTCCTCGGTGTAGCGGCCCTCGACCGCCATGAAGCCGATCAGCAGCAGCAGCACCCCCGGCGGGCCGAGGATGGTCAGCACCAGCGCCAGGCGCTCCCACACCGCATGCATGAACACGGCGACGATGAAGCCGGCCTTGAGCAGCATGAAGACGATCACCAGGGTCCAGCGCAAGGCGCCCTGCAAGTCGTAGTAGTCCACCGCGTAGGAGAACGCGCTGAGCACGAACAGCAGGATCCAGATCTTGTAGTAGATGCCCAGCGGGTGCTGTTGTCCTTCGGCCGATGCCATGAATCGCTCCTCAAGTTCGGACGCGGCCTGCTAGAGCAGGTAGAAAAACGCGAAGATGAAAACCCACACGAGGTCGACGAAGTGCCAGTACAGCCCGGCGATCTCGACGATCTCGAAGCCCCTTTTGTCGTAGCGGCCGCGCCGCACCCGGACGGCGACCCACAGCAGGTAGATCACCCCGGCGGACACATGCATGCCGTGGAAGCCGGTCACCATGAAGAACACCGAGCCGAATTGGGGTGCGCCGAAGGGGTTGCCCCACGGCCGCACCCCCTCGTCCACGATCAGCTTGGTCCACTCGAAGGCCTGCATGCCGACGAAGCAGGCGCCGAGGGCGGCGGTGGCGCAGAGCAACAGGAAGGTTCTGGCCTTGTCCCGGCGGTAGCCGTAGTTCACCGCCAGCGCCATGGTGCCGGAGCTGGTGATGAGCACCATCGTCATGATGGCGATCAGGATCAGCGGGATCGGCGCCCCGCCGAAGGACAGGGCGAAGATCTCGCTCTGCGGCGGCCACGGCGCGGTGGTGGTGACCCGCACGTTCAGGTAGCCCACCAGGAAGCAGGAGAAGATGAAGGTGTCGGAGACCAGGAAGATCCACATCATGGCCTTGCCCCAAGGGACGTGGTAGGCCTGCTTGTCGGCGCTCCAGTCGTCGACGAGCCCGGTGACTCCCTCGTGGGCGGCCGCCCCGCCTGCGTTCGCTTCGGTCATTCGCTTGTTCCCGTGGATTGGGTTGGACGCCGTCAGGAGCGGGCCAGCACGGCGAAAAGAACCAGCCAGACGGCCAGCAGGAAGTGCCAGTACAGCGCGCACAGCGCGATGCTCTCCCGCGCCGCCCGCGCCTCGCCGCCCGACAGCAGCCGGATGACGGTCCGGCTCCACACCCACAGCCCGCCGAGCAGGTGCGCGGCGTGCGCGCCGGTCAGCAGGTAGTAGAAGGCGTTGGCCGGGTTGGCGGCCAGGAGGTGGCCCCGCTCCGCGAGGCTCTCCCAGGCCAGCAGCTGCCCGACCACGAACAGCAACGCGAGCGCCCCGCCGCCGGCGAAGGCGGCGACGGCGCCGCGCCGCCGCTCCTCGCGGCGCGCGGCGAAGGCGGCCCACTGGAGCAGCGCGCCGCTGGCGGCCAGCAGGGCGGTGTTGAGCCACAGCAGGCGGGGAACGGGCGGGGACTGCCAGTCCGGCAGGGCCATGCGCATGGAATAGCTGACCATGAACAGGGAGAACAGGATGGCGGCCGTCCCCAGGAAGAAGCACAGGGCGACCCGGTGGGGCGTGGCGTCGAACGCGCCGGACGGGTCCAGCCCGCCGATGACGCCCCGGCGCTCCCAGGGCTTGGCGGCGATGGTCTTGAGGATGCTCATGCGCTGGTCGGCGAGGGGTCGCGGTCCGGGTCGAAGTGCTGGTCGCTGACCGTCGGCTCCTCGCTCTCCGGAACGTCCTGCGGGATGAAGTCCTGGTGCGCCCCCGGCACGCTGTAGTCGTAGGCCCAGCGGTACACCGTCGGCAGCCGGTCGCCCCAGTTGCCGTGCGCCGGCGGCGTGTCCGGCGTGCGCCACTCGAGGGAGTTGGCGCCCCAGGGGTTCGGGTCGGCCTTCTCGCCGCGGCGCAGGCTCCAGAAGATGTTGATGAAGAACAGCAGCTGGGCGGAGCCGACGATCAGGGCGGCGACGGTGATGGCGGCGTTGAGGTCCTGGGTCGAGGCCGGGATGAAGTCGGTGGCGCCGAGCGCGTAGTAGCGCCGCGGCACGCCAAGCAGGCCGAGGTAGTGCATGGGCAGGTAGATGGCGTAGGCGCCCAGGAAGGTCAGCCAGAAATGCAGCTTGGCCATGCCCTCGTGGTACATCCTGCCCGACATCTTCGGGAACCAGTGGTAGATGGCGGCGAACACCACCAGGATCGGGGACACGCCCATCACCATGTGGAAGTGGGCCACCACGAAGTAGGTGTCCGACAGGGGCAGGTCGATGACCACGTTGCCCAGGAACAGGCCGGTCAGCCCGCCGTGGATGAAGGTGAAGATGAAGCCGATGGCGAAGCACATGGGCGCGTCGAGGCGCAGGTTGCCCTCGTACAGGGTCAGCACCCAGTTGTAGACCTTCAGCGCCGTGGGCACCGCGATGATGAGCGTGGTGGTGGCGAAGAAGAAGCCGAAGTAGGGGTGCATGCCGCTTACGTACATGTGGTGCGCCCAGACCACGAAGCTCAGGATGCCGATGGCGATGATCGCCCACACCATCATGCGGTAGCCGAAGATGTTCTTGCGCGCGTGGCAGCTGAGCACGTCGGACACCAGCCCGAAGGCGGGCAGGGCGACGATGTACACCTCGGGATGGCCGAAGAACCAGAACAGGTGCTGGAACAGGATCGGGCTGCCGCCCTCGTAGTCCAAGGGCGTGCCGGCCTCGATGATCGCCGGCATGAAGAAGCTGGTGCCCAGCAGGATGTCGAACAGCATCATGATGGCCGCCACCAGCAACGCGGGGAAGGCGAACAGGCCCAGGATGGTGGCGGTGAAGATGCCCCAGATGCTCAGCGGCAGGCGCATCATGGTCATGCCGCGGCAACGGTACTGCAGCACGGTGACCACGTAGTTCAGCCCGCCCATGGTGAAGGCCACGATGAACACGGCCAGCGACACCAGCATCAGCACGATGCCCATGTCGTGCCCCGGCGTGCCCTCCAGCACGGTCTGCGGCGGGTACAGGGTCCAGCCGGCGCCGGTCGGCCCGCCGTCGACGAAGAAGCTGGCCATCAGGATGATCACCGACAGCAGGAACACCCAGACCGAGAGCATGTTCATGAACGGGAACACCATGTCCCGGGCCCCGCACATCAGCGGCACCAGGTAGTTGCCGAAGCCGCCGAGGAACAGGGCGGTGAGCAGGTAGATCACCATGATCATGCCGTGCATGGTGACGGCCTGGTAGTAGAAGCTGGGATCGACGAAGTCGGCCACCTCGGGGAAGCCGAGCTGCATGCGGAACATCAGCGACAGCGCCAGCCCCACCACGCCGGTGAACACCGCGACGCCGCCGTACTGGATGGCGATGACCTTGTGGTCCTGGCTCCAGACGTACCGGGTCACCCAGCTGCGCGGGTGATGCATCTCCATCTCGTGGTCGCGGTCGGCGAGCGGTGCGTAGGCCATGCGGGATTCTCCTGTCGTCGGGCGGTCGCGGCGCCGTCACCGCGCCCGCAGGGTGTTGATGTAGGCGACCACGTCCTCGACCTCGTCGAGGCCGGACATGGCGGTGGCCATCTCGACCATCTGCTCGCCGTAGGCGTCCCCGGGATGCGCGCCGCGGATGCGGGCGCGGAAGTTGCTGATCTGCCTGACCAGGTACCAGTCGTCCATGCCGGCCAGCCCCGGCGCGTCGGTGTACCAGGTGCCGGAGGCGTCGGGCAGGTGGCAGGCCGAGCAGTTGCGGTCGTAGATGTCGCGGCCGTTGGCGACGTCGCCGCGGACGGTCGGCGCGGCCGGCGCCGGGGGCATGGCCTCGACCCAGGCGGCGACGTCGCGCACGGCCTCGGCGGTGGCCAGGGTCATGGCCATGGGGGCCATCTGCCGGCCGTAGACGTCGCCGTCCCCGCCGCGCGCTCCGTTCCTGAAGTATTCGAGCTGCCGCGCGGTGTACCAGGCCGGCTGGCCCGCCAGCGAGGGGGCGTTGAGGTCCCGGTTGCCCTCGCCCTGGGCGCCGTGGCAGGTGGCGCAGAGGGGCCAGGCGGCCTGGCCGGCGGCCAGGTCCGGCGTGGGCGCCGCCAGGGTTTCGGCGAAGGTGGGCTGCCCGGCCAGCCAGGCCTCGTAGTCCGCCGGGGACTCGACCGTGACGGAGCCGCGCATGACGAAGTGCCCGATGCCGCACAGCTCCTCGCACAGGATGTCGTAGGTGCCCTCGACGATCGGCTCGAACCACAGGTAGGAGGTCAGCCCCGGCACCAGGTCCATCTTCACCCGGAACTGGGCGACGGTGTAGTTGTGCAGCACGTCGTTGGAGCGCAGCAGCGCCCGGACCGGCCGGCCGACCGGCAGGCGCATGTCGGGGCCGTCGACCAGGATGTCGTCCAGGCCGGCGTTGGCGCCGTCCCCGTTGGTCCTGATGTCGAGGACGAGGGGGCGGAACAGCTCGCCCTCGGGCAGGGACGCCTCGAGCGCGTCGTTGTGGGCCTGGAGGTTGTCCTCGGTGGCGATGCCGAAGGGGTTGTCCTCGGTGACGAGCCGGGTGTCGGCGGTGCCGAGCTCGCCGTCCGCCCCGGGGTAGCGGAACTGCCACTGCCACTGCTGGCCCAGCACCTCGAAGTCGAAGGCGTCGTCGGGGACGGTGACGAAGGTGGCCCACACGAACAGCCCAGGGGCCAGCATGGCGATCACGCCCACGGTGGTGAAGATCGACAGGCCCCACTCGACCCGGGCGTTCTCGGGCTCGTAGACGGCCTTGTGGCCCTTCCTCCCCCGGTACCGGTAGATGCACCAGGCCATGAACACGTTCACCGCGACGAAGACGAAGCCGGTCACCCAGAACGTGATGTCGATGGTCAGGTCGATGGTGGCCCAGTCGGCCGCGAGGTCGGTGAACTGCCAAGGGCTCGCGAAATGAAACACCAAGGAGCCGACCACCAGAAGGAAGACAGCGATCGCCAGAGCCATAGATACGATTCCTTTTAGGGTCTTGCCTGCGGCGCAGGGCATCCCGGCGGCGTCCGCCGCGCCCGTCCGCAACCGGGGATGCTACAGCAAAAGCGCTTCGCCGCGCAACTCTCTCTCTCTACTCTCTCTCTCTCTACTGTCTCTCTCTACTGTCGCGCTGTTGCCGTCGCGCATGTGTTGCACGGGTGTCGTGCAACCCTTGGGCGACGCGGGTTTTCGCATTCCTGCCGCGGAGAGGCGCATCCGTCCGGTTTTGATCGAACGGAACCGTCCGCCCCGGCCCGCAACCCGATTGTTCGAGTCGTCGCCCGGCGGCGTTCACGCACGAAACCGCGGCATGATAAACTTGCGAACAAACAGCATGACAAACTTGCGAGAGCTCCCGCCAGCCTCGGCGGGACGCATCCCGGCGTCGCCAGGCGAAGGCTTGCACAACGCTATGCGTAGGGTCCGGGGTCGGTTGGCGGGAGCCAAAGACAACGTTGACTTGTATTGAAAAGGCACAATACACTTGAAATAAAACGGCACGTTAAACTTGGCATGCGCCGAGAAAGAACATGAGCGGACCTAGTGAAAAACTCGCCGTCTCGCTGGCGCGACTTGAGAAGCTGCAGCGGGCTGGCCGGCGGGTTTTCCGTAGCCGCGAGCTGTCGCGCGCTCACCGCGAGCGCCTGGTGGGAAACGGATTTCTGCTCCCGGTCACGAAGGGTTGGCTGGTCGCCGCCGCGCCGGGCGCCGCCCCGGACGATGCGACGCCGTGGCGCGCCGCCTTCTGGGAGTTCTGCGCGGCTTACTGCGCGGCCCGGTTCGGACAGAGCTGGCATCTGTCCCCCGAGCAGTCGCTGCTGCTTCACGCGGCGGACACCGCCGTTCCGCGACGGATCGTCGTCCACGCTCCCCGGGGCGCCAACAACGTCATCGCGTTGCCGTTCGGCGCCTCGCTGTACGACCTCAGGCGGCCCTCGATGCCGCCGTTGGCGGACCGGACCGCGCGGGGCGGGCTCAACCTGCTGACGCCCGCCGCGGCGCTGGTCCGGGCGCCCGAGGCGTTTTTCATCCGCCACCCGGCCCATGCGAAGACCGTCCTGAGCGGCTTCCGCGATGCCGCCGATGTGTTGGAAAGGCTTCTTGACGGGGGACATTCGGTCGTCGCGGGCCGGCTCGCCGGCGCCTTTCGCCAGGCGGGCCGGCCCGCCGTGGCCGACGATATCCTAAGGGCTATGAGGGGGCTCGGTTACGACGTCCGGGAATCCAATCCGCTCGCATCGGCGCGGACTCCGCCGCCGCCGCCGTCCGCGACCTCGCCGACGGCCGTGCTTTTGGGATCCCTGTGGGAGGAGTGCCGCGGTCCGGTGATCGCGGCATTCCCCGCTCCGCCCGGCCTGCCGCGGGAGCCCGATGCGTACTTGTCCTCCGTCGATGCGGCCTATCAGCGCGACGCGTACCACTCGTTGTCGATCGAGGGCTACCGAGTGACGCCGGAACTGATCATGCGCGTACGGGCGGGCGGATGGGACCCGGACAACCATGACGAGGACCGGAGGGACCGCGATGCGTTCGCCGCGCACGGTTACTGGCAGGCGTTCCGGCTGGTCAGGCGCGCGGTGGAGGGGGCGATGGCTGGGGCCAGCCCTGGCGCGCTGTTTCGCGCCGACCATCAGAACTGGCATCGGGCGTTGTTTCAGCTCGGCATCGAGGCCGGTCCGTACACGGCGGCGGACCTTGCGGGTTGCCGGAGCATGCCCGTTTACCTGCGTGGGTCGAGGCACGTGCCGCCGCGCCGCGAGTCGGTGCCCGACGCGATGCAGGCTTTGTTCGGGTTGCTGGAGGGAGAGAAGGAGCCGGCGGTGCGCGCCGTGCTGGGACATTGGATGCTGGGCTACATCCATCCCTGGATGGACGGCAACGGCCGCATGGCGCGTTTCGCCATGAACCTGATGTTGGCGTCCGGCGGCTATCCGTGGACGGTGATCCGGGTCGAGGACCGCGCCGACTATCTCGCAGCGCTTGAGAGCGCCAGCGTCGACAGGGACGTCGAGCCGTTCGCGCGGTTTGTGGCGGCGCGGGCGCGAAACCCGCTGGCGCGACAGGCTTAGGATGCTTCAAGATTCTCCAAAAACCATCCGCACACCAAGACATCCCCTCCCCACCTTCCTCTTCAGTCTTCCTCTTCAGTCAGTCAGTCAGTCAGTCTTGAATCCAGCGGCGCCAAATGTTCCAATACGCCCCGTCGGATGCCCCCCCCCTGGCCGTCCCGGCACCGCTGGCGCCGCGTGGCGCAACCAGCCTCGCGGGCCCGCCCGCTGAAGGAACCGATCCGGAGTTCGCCGCTCGTGACCGATTTCGCCGCAAGGCCCGCCGCGAGCTGGCGGGACTTCTACCAGATGTGCAAGCCCCGGGTGGTGATGCTGATGCTCCTCACCGCGCTGGCGGGCATGCATCTCGCCGCGCCCGGCATGGCGCCGGCCAACGCGATTTTCTTCGGCTCCCTCGGCATCGCCCTGGTGGCGGCCTCCGGCGCCGTGGTCAATCATCTGGTGGATCGCCGCATCGACCGGCTGATGCGCCGCACCCGCCGCCGCCCGTTGCCCGAGGGGCGGGTGGAGCCGGCGCATGCGGCCGTGTTCGCCGCCGCGCTGGGGCTCGCCGGCATGGCCTTGCTGCTGTGGCGGGTCAATCCCCTGTGCGCCTGGCTGACGCTGGCCTCCTTCGTGGGCTACGCCGTCGTCTACACGGGCTACCTGAAGCACGCGACTCCGCAGAACATCGTGATCGGCGGACTGTCCGGCGCCACCCCGCCCCTGCTCGGCTGGTCGGCGGTCACCGGCACCGTCGAGCCCGGCGCCCTGATGCTGGTGCTGATCATCTTCGTGTGGACGCCGCCGCACTTCTGGGCGCTGGCCATCCACCGGCGGGACGACTACGCGAACAGCGGGGTGCCCATGCTTCCGGTCACCCACGGCGAGCGGGTCGCCCGCATCCACATCGCGGCGTACACGGCGCTGCTGCTGGCCGCGAGCGTCCTGCCCTGGCTGACCGGCATGAGCGGCCCGCCCTACCTGGCGGCCGCGCTGATCCTCGGGGCCGGCTTCATGGCCTGGTCCCTGAAACTGCTGCTGCGCCCCGCGCCCGGCACCGCCATGGGCGTCTTCCGCTATTCGATCTGGTATCTGGCGCTGCTGTTCGCGGCGCTGCTCGTCGACCACAGCCTGCCGTGAGCCCGCCGTGACCCTGAGCCGTTCCGCCCTCGCCGCCCTCGCCGCCTTCGTGGTCTTCGACCTGTTGCTGGCCGGCTGGCTGGTTTGGCTGTTCGTCGTCCGGGAGCGGGTCGACGCGGCCGGCCGGCTGGACGAGTTGGGGGTGGCGCGCTATTCGCGGCCGTCGGCCATCGCGCCCTTCGCGCTGACGGACCAGGACGGCGGGGAGTTCGGCCCGGACGACCTGCGCGGCCGGTGGTCGGCGGTGTTTTTCGGCTTCGTCGACTGCCCCGACATCTGCCCCCTGACCTTGGCGACGCTCGGGCGGACGCGGGCGCGGCTGGCGGAGGACGGCGTCGACCCGCCCCGGATCGTGTTCGTCTCGGTGGACCCGGCCCGGGACACCCCGGCGAGGGTGAAGGACTACGTCGGGCGTTTCGACCCCGCCTTCATCGGGCTGACCGGCGAACCCGCCGAGGTGGCGGCGCTGGCGCGGCGGTTCTTCGTCGCGGCGCGCCCCGGGGAGGACGGCGCGGTGGACCACAGCGGGCATCTTTCGATGGTCAGCCCCGCCGGCGAGCTGGCGGCGGCCGTCCGCCCGCCGTTCCGGGAACGGGAGCTGGCGGAGGCTTTCCGGATCCTGTCCGGCGGGTAGTTTTCTGAACCCGGAAACCGCCGCACGGGCCTCGAAGGGCCAGTCGCGGATCAAAGAATCCTTAAGCGCTAATGTGTCGGCGGTGGCGGGCGGAGCCCTCGTAAGGCGGCCCTCCACCTCGATGCCGACAAGGTCTGATTGGAGGTTCCTGGCAATACTGGAAGTGTTGATCATGGCATGGGCGGGCGGCGGCATGGCCGCCATCGGCATCGCCTATCAGGCCGGCCGCATGGTCGGAAGAATGGCCGCGACGGTCGCGAACCTCTTTCCGTGACGTGACGCCGGGGCGGGCCCTCACCGCCCCTGCCCGGCGGACCCCCGGCTCTCCGGAACCAGTTGCGCTAGGACGAACAGTCCGAGCGCCGTCGCCACGACGGCGGGCCCGGGCGGGACGTCCGCGGCGAAGGAGAGCCCCAGCCCGCCCGCCACGGACGCCGCGCCGACGGCGCCGGCCCGCGCGGCCATCTGCTCCGGCGAGCGGGACAGCCGCCGCGCCGCCGCGGGCGGGATGATCAGCAGGGAGGTGATCAGCAACACCCCGACGACCTTCATGGACACCGCGACGGTCAGGGCGATCGCCACGGTCAGCATCGCCTTCAGCCGGTCCACGGGAACCCCCTCCACCCGGGCGAGGTCGGCGTGCACGGTCAGCGACACCAGCGCGTTCCAGTTGAGCAGCAGGAAGGCCCCGGCGGCGCCGGCCGCCGCCGCCACCCACGCCAGGTCCGGCCCGGTGATGGTGAGCAACGCGCCGAACAGGTAGGCCTCCAGCCCGGCCGTCCCGCCGGTCAGCGCCAGCAACACGACGCCGACCGCCAGCATGCCGTGGGCCAGCACCCCCAGCAGGGCGTCGAGCGGCACCGCGGAGCGCCGCTCCAGCAGAACCAGAAGCAGCGCCAGCGCCAGGGAGCTGAGCACGATGGCGAGCTGCGGGTCGCCGCCGGCGGCGAGCCCGATGGCGACGCCCAGCAGGGCGGAATGGGCCAGCGTGTCGCCGAAGAAGGCCATGCGGCGCCACACCACGAAGGAGCCGAGCGGGCCGGCCGTCAGGGCCAGCATCAGGCCGGCGGCCAGCGCGTACAGGAAGAAATCGGCGCCGAGCAGCCGCGCGAGGGAGGCGCTCATTCCGGGGCCGGCCGGACGCCGCCGCCGAGGTCGTGCTCGTGGTTGTGCCGGTGGGCGTAGACCGCCAGCGCGCCCGCTGCCGACGGCCCGTACAGGGACAGGAAGGCCGGATCGCCGCTCACCTGCTCCGGCCCGCCGTGGCAGCACACGTGCCGGTTCAGGCACACCACCTCATCGGTGGAGGACATCACCAGATGCAGGTCGTGGGAGATCATCAGCACGCCGCAACCCCGCTCGGCGCGGATCTCGCCGATCAGGCCGTACAGTTCGGCCTGCCCGGCCAGGTCGACGCCCTGGGCCGGCTCGTCCAGCACCAGAAGGTCCGGCTCGCGCAGGAGGGCCCGGGCCAGCAGCACCCGCTGCATCTCGCCGCCGGAGACGTCCGCCAGCTGGCGGCGGCGCAGGCTGGCGATGCCGAGCCTCTCGAGGGTCCGGGCGGCCGCGGCGCCGTCCGCTCCCCCCAGCCGCAGGAAGCGCCCGACGCTCAGCGGCAGGGCGCGGTCGACCGCGATCCGCTGCGGCATGTAGCCGATGCCGAGCCCCGGCGCCCGCCGGACCGTCCCGCCGTCCGGCGGCAGCAGGCCCAGCAGAATCCTCACCAGCGTGGTCTTGCCGGCTCCGTTCGGGCCGATCAGGGTCACCGTCCGCCCGCGGCGGACTTCGAGATCCACGTCCCGCAGCGCGGCGCGGGCGCCGAAGGTCTTGCTGACCGCCTGCGCCGCGATCAGCGGCGCGCTGGCCGGAGGGCCGTCCGGGGCGGGGGTCGCGGCGGGCAAGGGGACGGTCCGTCTGGTTCAGGCCGCGGGACAATGGTGTAAAATGGCCGCGATGTCAATTTTCCGCTTCCCGGCGCCCCGCCCGACGTCCAGGCGCCTGGCCGTCGCCCTGCTCGCCGTCGCCCCGCTCGCCGCGCCGCCGGCGGCCGCCGTCGAGGTGGCGGCCACGGTGCCGCCGTTGCGCTTCATCGCCGAGGCGGTGCTGGACGGCGCCGGCGCCGCCGGCGCCGTCATCGACGGACAGGGCTCGGCCCATCACTTCACGCTCTCGCCGTCCGGGCGGCTGGCGCTGGCGCGCGCCGACGCGGTGCTGTGGATCGGTCCGGACTTCGAGGCGCCGCTGGCCGGGCTCATCGGGCGGCTCGCCGCCGACCGGCCGGTGGTGACGGCGTCCGCCCTGCCGGGCGTCGACGCGCTGTCCCTGCCTGACGGCCGGACCGACCCCCACCTGTGGCTGGATGCGGACAGCGCCGCCCGCATCGCCGAGGCCTTGGCCGAGGAGCTGTCGCGGCTCCGTCCGGAGCGCGCCGCACTGTGGCGGAGCAACGCGGAGCGCTTCGCCGCGAAGGCGCGCCGGACCCGCCGGGCCGCCGCCGCCCGGCTGGCGGGCGGAAGCCGGGGCGCTCCCTATGTGGTGGCGCACGACGCCTACCGCTATTTCGAGCGGCAGTTCGGTCTGGACCACGCCCTGGCGTTGCTGCGCGACCCCGATGCGCCGCCCGGCATGCGGCGGACGCTGGCCCTGCGCGCGCGCATCGGGGAGATCCGCCCCGGCTGCGTGATCGTGGAGCCGGACACGGACCCCGCCCTGGTGGCGCGGCTGCTCGGCGGGACGCCGGCCCGGGTCGTCGAGGTGGATCCGGCCGGCCTGGGGATCGCGCCGGGCGCGGACGCCTGGTTCAGGCTGATGGCGGAGGTGGCGGACGGCTTCGAGCGCTGTCTGGCCGGCGCGGGCGGGGCCGCCGGCTGATGGCCGCGGCGAGGGATCTGGTGCTGGTCGACGGCTCGTCCTACCTGTTCCGCGCCTTCCACGCCCTGCCGCCGCTGGTCAACAGCCGCCGCCGCCCCACCGGGGCGGTCAAGGGCGTGGTCAACATGATCCGGGCCTTGCTCAAGGCCCATCCGGATCGCGACACGGCCATCGTGTTCGACGCCAAGGGCAAGACCTTCCGCGACGAGATCTACAGCGAGTACAAGGCCAACCGTCCGCCCATGCCGGACGAGCTGCGCGGCCAGATCCAGCCCATCCACGACATCGTGCGGGCCATGGGGCTGCCGTTGCTGATCGTCGGCGGCGTCGAGGCGGACGACGTGATCGGCACCCTGGCGGAGCGGGCGTCCGCCGCCGGACGCCGCACCCTGATCTCCACCGGGGACAAGGACCTGGCGCAGCTGGTGGACGGGCGCGTGACCCTGATCAACACCATGAACAACGAGACGCTGGACGTCGAGGGGGTGCTCAAGAAGTTCGGAGTGCCCCCGGAGCGGATCGTCGATTATCTGGCGCTGGTCGGCGACAAGTCCGACAACGTTCCCGGCGTGCCCGGCGTGGGGCCGAAGACGGCGGCGAAGTGGCTGGGCGAGCACGGCTCCCTGGACGGGGTCGTCGAGAACGCGGGGGCGATCGCCGGCAAGGCCGGCGAGAACCTGCGGAAAAGCCTGGACCTGTTGCGGCTCTCCCGCCGGCTGGTGACCATCAAGCGCGACGTGGCGCTGGACTTCGGCGTGGAGGATCTGGGCCGGGGCGAGGAGGATCTCGACGCCCTGCTCGGCCTGTTCCGCGAGCTGGAGTTCAAGACCTGGATCAGGGAGTTGGAGAGGAAAGGGATAGCCGGCCCCTCGCTGCTCGCGCCGCGCGGGGACGCCGGCGGGCCCCGTCCGGAGGCGCTGGCGGAGTCGGCCGGAAAGGCCGGCGAGGCCGCGCCGGCGAAGGCGCGGTACGTCACCGTGACGACGGAGAAGGCGCTGGCGGCGCTGGCGAAGAAACTGGCCGGCGCCGAGCGGTTCGGCCTGTCGCTGGAGTTCGACGGAGAGCATTTTCTGGACGCGGCGCTCTTCGGCGTGGCGGTGAGCACGGCGCCGGGCCGGGCCTGGTACGTTCCGGCGGGCCACGAGGACGGGACGGGGCAGCTGCCGCTGGAGCGGGCGCTGGCGGCGCTCGGTCCGGCGCTGGGCGACGCG
>CAYSVD010000273.1:0-2831 GCA_964434395.1 uncultured Pseudohongiella sp. | reverse complement strand
CACCGGCCCGAACACGCGGGTGCCGATCGGCGCCGCCTGGTTGTTCAGCAGGATCGCCGCGTTGTCGTCGAAGCGGATCAGCGAGCCGTCGCCGCGGCGCACGCCCTTGCGGGTGCGCACCACCAGCGCGGTCAGCACCTGGCCCTTCTTCACCTTGCCCCGCGGGATGGCCTCCTTGACGGTGACCTTGATGACGTCGCCGATGCCCGCATAGCGGCGCTTGGATCCGCCCAGCACCTTGATGCACATGACGCGCCGGGCCCCGCTGTTGTCGGCGACGTCCAGATACGATTGCGTCTGTATCATCCGCCCGCTCCGTCAGACCCGGCCCGCTCATCGACCGAGACCAGCCTCCAGGACTTGGTCTTCGAGATCGGCCGGACCTCCCTGATGGTGACCTCGTCCCCCATCCGGCACTCGTTGTTCGCGTCGTGGGCCTTGATGCGGCTCGAGCGCTTGACGATCTTGCCGTACACCGGGTGCTTCACCCGCCGCTCCACCAGCACCGTGATGGTCTTGTCCATGCGGTCGCTCACCACCCGGCCGCTCACGCTGCGGCCGCCCGGGCGCGGCGCGGCCTCCGGCGCGGATGCGGTTTCCGGCGCCTCCGGCTTCATCTCTTCTTCGCCGCCGCTCATGGCTCCGCCCCGTCCCGGCTTCCGTCGTTTCCGCCGCCGTCCGCGGCGGGTTCGCCGCCGGGCTCCGCCGCCGGTTTCCCGGCCGGCTTCGCCGCCAGCTTCTCCGCGATGACGGTGCGGGCGCGGGCGATGTTCCGGCGCGCCTCGCCCATCAGGTGCGTCTGGCCCTGCCCGCCGGCCAGATGCCGCATGCGCAACTCGAAACGCTCCTTGTACAGCTCGTCGAGCCGCTCCTTGAGCTCCTCCACCGTCTTCTCCCGCAGCTCGGACGCCTTCATCACATCACCGTGCGCCTGACGAAGGACGTGTGGAAGGGCAGCTTGGAGGAGGCCAGCGTGAAGGCCTCCCGGGCCAGCTCCTCGCTCACCCCCTCGATCTCGAACATGATCCGCCCCGGCTGGATCAGCGCGACCCAGTACTCGACCGAGCCCTTGCCCTTGCCCTGGCGCACCTCCAGCGGCTTCTTGGTGACCGGCTTGTCCGGAAACACGCGGATCCAGATCTTGCCGCCCCGCTTGATCCGGCGCGTCATGGCGCGCCGGGCCGCCTCGATCTGGCGGGCGGTCAGGCGCCCGCGGGTGACGGCCTTCAGGCCGTACTGGCCGAAGTCCACCCGGTTGCCCCGATGGGAAAGCCCGCGGTTGCGGCCCTTCATCATCTTGCGGAATTTCGTTCGCTTGGGCTGCAGCATGCCGCGTCACCTCGATCCGCCGCCGCCGGCCGGCGCCGGCTCGCCGCCGCGGCCGCCGAGCACCTCGCCCTTGAAGATCCACACCTTCACGCCGATGATGCCGTAGGTGGTGCTCGCCTCGTGCACGGCGTAGTCGATGTCGGCGCGCAGGGTGTGCAACGGCACCCGGCCCTCGCGGTACCATTCCGAGCGGGCGATCTCCGCGCCGCCGAGCCGGCCGCTCACCTGCACCTTGATGCCCTGGGCGCCCTGGCGCATGGCGTTCTGCACCGCGCGCTTCATGGCGCGGCGGAACATCACCCGGCGCTCCAGCTGCTGGGCCACGCTGGCCGCCACCAGCCGCGCGTCGAGGTCCGGCCGGCGGATCTCCTCGATGTTGATGTGCACCTGGATGCCCGTGCGCCGCATCAGCTCGGCGCGCAGGGCCTCCACGTCCTCGCCCTTCTTGCCGATGACGATGCCGGGGCGGGCGGTGGAGATGGTGATCTTCGCCGTCCGCGCCGAGCGCTCGATGTCGATCCCGGAGACCGAGGCGCCGGCCAGCTCCTTGTGGATGAAGTCGCGGATCTCCATGTCGGCCAGCAGGTTGGACGCGTACTCCCCGCGCTCGGCGTACCACACCGAGTTGTGCCGCTTCACGATGCCCAGGCGGATGCCCGTCGGATGCACTTTCTGGCCCATCGCCCTACTCCCGTCCGTCCCCGACCGCGACCGTGATGTGGCAGGACCGCTTCAGGATCCGGTCGCCGCGGCCCTTGGCCCGGGGCCGCAGCCGCTTCATGGTCGGGCCCTCGTCCACCATGACGGCGGATATCATCAGCTCGTCCACGTCCGCGCCCTCGTTCTGCTCGGCGTTGGCGATGGCCGAATTCAGCAGCTTGCGGATGATGGCGGCGCCCTTGCGCGGGCTGTGGCTCAGCTCGTCGAGCGCCTCCCCGACCCCGCGGCCGCGGATCCGGTCCGCCACCAGCCGCGCCTTCTGCGCCGAAATGCGCGCGCCGCGCAACACCGCCCTCGTCTTCATCGCCGCGCCCGCCCTACTTCGCCTTGCGGCCCGCCGCGTGCCCGCGGTAGGTGCGGGTCAGCGCGAACTCGCCGAGCTTGTGCCCCACCATGTCCTCGGTGATGAAGATCGGGACATGCTGGCGGCCGTTGTGCACCGCGATCGTCAGGCCCAGCATCTCCGGGGAGATCATCGAGCGCCGGGACCAGGTTTTGATCGGGCGCTTGTCGTTGCTCTCCACCGCCGCGCGCACCTTCTTCTGCAGGTGCAGGTCGATGAACGGGCCCTTCTTCAGCGAACGCGGCATGCTTCGGTCCCCCGCCTACTTCTTCTTCCGGTTCCGGCCCGAACGGCGGCGCCGGACGATCATCTTGTCGGTGCGCTTGTTGGTGCGGGTCTTGAAGCCCTTGGTGGGCGCGCCCCAGGGGGTCACCGGATGCCGCCCGCCGGAGGAGCGCCCCTCGCCGCCGCCGTGGGGATGGTCCACCGGGTTCATGGC
>CAYSVD010000272.1:0-25546 GCA_964434395.1 uncultured Pseudohongiella sp. | reverse complement strand
GGGGCGGATCCGGCATCTGGGGGCCGGGGGGCGAAACGCTGGCGGAAGCCAGAAGCGGATTCGAGCAGCCGATCAGCGCGACGATTCCGATGGCCGCCTACCGGGCGCGCAACAGGATTCCGGACGTGCACTGGGACCTCTACCGTCCCGTCTACGATCGCTACGTGCCCAAGTTCGGGCCGAACCTGTTCTCGGAATATCTGCCGACGGATCTGGACGACGCGGGCGTCTACCTGTCCGACAAGTCCCGCTGGAAATAACCGTCGATCAGTCGAGTTCGAGGTAGTCGCGCAACTGGCTTGCGAGGCTGTCGCAGGCCTTTTCGCGGGTGCGCGCAATCATCGGAATGGGGATGACCAGCGCGGGTATGACGGAGGTGCCGCGCACGTTTGCCTTCATCGCGCCCATGTCGCTGAGTTCGTTCATGTCCCATACCGACGCGGTGTACTCGGAGTTGTTCTGCCACCAGGCCACTCCGAAGCAGCCCGCGCCGCCGGGACCGGCCGCGCAGGAAAGGCTGCCGCCGCTGCCCTCGCGAAGCGTCTGTCCGCTCAGCCATACCATGTAGCGCACGCCCTTGCGGCGGATGGCCTCGCCGACTCCCGGCCGCCCCATGAATTCGCTGAGGTCGGCGCTTTCCCGCGGCATCGTGCGCGGTTCCAGCCAGGGATACAGTTCATTGATGAACTCGCGCTCGGGATGGACATTCGGACGTCTGGCGCCCGAGCGGATCTTCTTCGAGACGCAACTGACGAAGGCCTCTTCGGTACGATTTCCGGCCAGGTAGCTGGTCCGAAGCAGGACCAGCGATTCCGCTTCCCCGTCGGCCGGCGCGACCGACGGCGCCATCGCCGCCGCCAGGCCCAGCAGTGCCGCCGGAGCGATCGATCGCATCCAACGCACGGCCTTGTTCCGGTTAATCATGATCGGCTCCCGATAAGCGCAAGGATAGCAGCGTCCTGCCCAAGTTCCTGCGTCAGGGTCGCCCCGGCGTCGCGCAGCGCGTATTCGGCCGCTTCGCTGAGGCTCCTGCCCAGTCCTCCGCCCCCTTGCGAGCCCTCGCCGTAGCCGGGAACCTTCAGCCGGGTCAGCGGAGCGCCGTCGGTGCTGGTGATCCGGATGTCGAATTCCACCCAGGCGGCCGGAATGTCCACCTTGGAGCGCCCCGGCACCCCGAACTCAAAGCGGATGATTTCCGGCTCGATGATCAGGTCGGCGCCCGGTCCGGCGCCTTCCGCCGGGACCAGCGTCAGGCAGGAACCGAGCACGCTGTCGAGCATGCGCATGCTGGGGCGGCCGAGCGCGATGGTCCAGCGGGTGGTGTCGAGCGCTTCTTCCACGTGCGAGAACCCGCGAAGGCTTTCCGGGTATTGCACCTGCGCGGTCAGCGGCAGGCGCTTGATCATGGGCGCCGGAAAGTTGGCGCTCAGGTTCACGGTTCCGCCGCATCCCGAAAGGGCCAGGGCCACTGCGCCCAACGCCGTCGCAGACCGTATTCGCAGCCTCGGGAAGCCTTTTTCCGCCACGCGCTTGAGTATACTCCCCGAACCCTTGAGCAAGCATTGCCGGCAGCAATATGAACGTTGAAAAATTTCTCGAAAACGCCACCGAGGCGGGCGTGCCGCCGATGAGCGGCGGGCGCCTGGTGGCGCGGCGGCTGGGTTCGACGCACGAGATGTGCGATTTGCTGCTCGGACTGGTGCTTTCGGAGCAGAAGACCTGCACGTATTCGCTGGTCGAGCTTCTCGAGGAAGAGGGCGGACTTCTCGAACCGGGCGACCGGATCGTGTTCCTGGACGCCGACATGCACCCGCGCTGCGTCGTGGAACTGGACGACTGCGAGCAACTGCCTTTCGACCAGGTCAACGAGCGGCATACGGCAGGGGAGGGTCCGGCGGCGCGCGACGTGAAGGTGTGGCGCGAGATTCACGCCGCATACTGGGGCAAGTGGCTCAAGTCCCGGGGGCAGGAGTTCCACGAGGAAGTCCCCGTCATGTGGCAATCGTTCCGCCTGCTGTACCCGCGACCGGATTCGTCGAAAGAGGCATGAGCCCGGACGAACTCCGGGCCGCCGCGGAGGGCTGGCTCGCCCAGTACCCGGCTGCGGCGACGGTGCTGGCCGTTCTGGTGCTGGCGCTCGCGGCGGCGGTCGCGGACTGGCTGGCGCGGCGCGTGATCGCCGCGGCGGTTCGCAAGCGGCTCGGGTCTTCCAGCTCCGGCCCGTTCGCCACGGCGCTGCTGGAATCGCGGGTGCTGCTGCGTTTTGCGCAACTGGCGCCGGCCCTGGTCCTGTTCTTCGGCGTTCGCGCCGTCGAACCGCAGCTTGGCGCGTCCTGGACCCGCGCGCTCGGCGTACTGGCGTTTGCCTGGGTGGTCGTGGCGCTGATCGCGGGCGGGGTGTCGGTGCTCAAGGCCGCCGGCCTGTACCTGCAGAGCACGCCCGGCAGTCATGCCCGCCTGCCGCTGAAGGGCTACGCCCAGGCCGTCTCGCTGGTGCTCTACATCGTTGCCGGCCTGGTGATCGTGGCCTACGCGGCCGAAGTCTCCGTGTGGCTCCTGCTGAGCAGCCTGGGAGCGCTTACGGCGGTGCTGCTGCTGGTGTTCCGCGACACCCTGTTGTCGGTGCTGGCCAGCATCCAGATCTCGATCAACGACGTGGTGCGGATCGGCGACTGGGTGGAGATGCCCTCGCACAACGTCGACGGCGACGTGGTCGATATCGCGCTGCACACCGTGACCGTGCGCAACTGGGACAAGACCCTGAGCACCATCCCGACGCAGGACTTCATCACCGGTTCGTTCAGGAACTGGCGCGGGATGAGCGAGGACGGCGCGCGCCGGATCAAGCGTTCGCTGTACATCGACATGGCCACCGTGCGGTTTCTGGAAGAGGAGGAGATCAGGCGCTTTTCCAAGTTCAAGCTGCTGGCCGAGTACATTCCCGCGAAGCACCGCGAAATGAGCGAATACAACCGCAGGATCGGCGCCGAGGAACTGGCGGTGAATTTGCGGCGGCTGACCAACGTGGGGACCTTCCGCGCGTATCTCTACAACTACATCAAGAACCACCCGGGGGTGCATACCGGGCGGACCACGCTGGTCCGGCAACTTCAGCCGGGTCCCGACGGCCTCCCGATCGAGATCTACTGCTTCGCGGCAACGACCGACTGGCAGGCCTACGAGGACCTGCAATCGGACCTGTTCGACCACTTTCTGGCCGTGGCGCCCGAATTCGGGCTGAACGTATTCCAGCGCGCGTCGGGCCGCGACCTGCGCGAGACTGCCCGACCGGTTGTCACTTAGCCAGGGGCGAGGGTCATGCCCTCGCTTCCAGGGGGTAACATCACGAACTCAATTCCCGGGAGTGGACCATGTTCAATTATTCGATACTTGAGAGCGTCATCAGCCGGCGCGGCCTGATGGGCGGGGCGCTGGGCGGACTTGCCGCGGCCGGACTCACGGCGTGCGGGGCGCCGAACGGCGGCGGGGAAGAGCCCGCAGGCGCCGCGGCGGTGGACACGGGCGGTGGGCTGGACCTGAGCAAGCCCGTGGACAACCTCTACGCATTCGGCAAGATCTGGGGCACCTACGCCGACAAGCCGGTCTACAGCGGCTACCAGGGCGTTCAGTTCGCACGCATCGGCGCGAACAAGCTGACGCCGCTGTTCGGGTACGTCGGCTGCGGGAACATGCAATGCAAGATGGATGAGAACGGACACCTCTGGATCCGGGGTACCGAGGCGGGCTATTTCACCGACCTTGCAAGCGGCGAAATCATCGACTATTGGGACAACCCCTACAGCGGCGAGCGCGTCGATGCATTTCCCTTCTTCAACTACGGCTTGCGCGGCAGCCTGACCCAGGAGATGCCACGCATGTCAATGGGCGGCGCCCCGGACGACAACACTCTGATGAACGCGGCCGACGCCCGTATGAACGAAGAGGGCGTTATCCCTTTCATCCTGCCGTTTCAAAAGGTCCACGATCAGTACCTGCTCGCCTGGGAATACGCGCACGAGTACACAAACCCGGTCACGCCCGAAGGTTGGCCCAAGGCATCCACCGGAAAGAAGATCAATCCCTCGGAGCACTTCGTCTTCTATATCCCCGCGGCGGAGCTCGAAGACCGCAGCAATCCGTCGGCCCGCTTCCACGCCGGGTTCATGCGCACATCACCCTGGTGGCCGTGGATGCGGATGGGTCAGACGGAGGTGCGCGACGGCGCCCTGTTCGGCCGCATGCACAGCTTCAAGATCTCGGGCGAGCTCGACAATATTCCCCGTGTGGTGCTGGAGCGCCTGGAAAGGGACAAGCCCGAGTTGCTTGAGCCGCAAACCGGCTGGGAAGCCGGCATCGAACCGCGCGGCACCTGGGAGTTGTTTTCCGAGGAGGTCCCCCAGGAGGTCTAGGGCGCCGACCATGTTCATGAATTCCTTGCTTGAAGGCGTGCTCAGCCGGCGCGCACTGATGGGCGGGGCGCTGGGCGGACTTGCCGCGGCGGGCCTCGCCGCCTGCGGCGCGCCGAACGGCAGCGAAGAAGAGCCCGCCGGCGCCGGTCCTGCGGGCACGGGCGGCGGCCTGGACCTGAGCAAGCCCGCGGACAATCTCTACTCCTTCGGGAAGATCTGGGGCACCTTCGCCGACAAGCCGGTCTACATGGGCTTTCAGGGCGTTCAGTTCGCGCGCATCGGCGTGAACAAGCTGGTCCCGCTGTTCGGCTATGTCGGCTGCGGCAACAACCAGTCCAGGATCGACGAAAACGGCAACCTTTGGGTTCGCGGCACCGAGGCGGGCTACTTCACCGACCTGGCATCGGGCGAAATCATCGATCACTGGGACAACCCCTACAGCGGCGAGCGGGTGGAGGTTTTCCCGTTCCTGAACGACCGGTTCCGCGGGCGGATCACAGGGGAGATGCCGCGCTATGCCATGGGCGGAGCGTCCGACGATACGCCGTTGAACCCGGCCGACGCGGTTGAAGAAGAGGGCGGCGTGGTTCCCTTCCTCCTGCCGTTCCAGCACGTCCACGACCAGTACCTGCTGGTCCTGGAATACATGCACGAGTACGCCAACCCGGTCACGCCCGAAGGCTGGCCCAGGGCCTCGACCGGACCCAGGATCAACCCCTCCGAGCACTTCGTCTTCTATATCCCGGCAGCGGAGCTGGAGGATCGCAGCAATCCGTCGGCCCGCTTCCACGCCGGGTTCATGCGCACGTCGCCGTGGTGGCCGTGGATGCGGATGGGCCGGACCGAGGTGAAGGATGCCGCCCTGTTCGGGCGCATGCACAGCTTCAAGACCTCGGGCGAGCTCGACAATATCCCGCGCGTGGTGCTGGAGCGCCTGGAGCGTGACAGGCCCGACATGCTGGAGCCGCAGACCGACTGGGCGGCCCTGGAGCCGATAGGCACCTGGGAGACGTTCGCCAGGGAGGTCCCCCGGGAGGTCTAGGCCGCAGGGTCAGGCCTTGTCCAATTCGCGCGGGCCGGGCCTGTAGCCCTCCGGGTCGGGATGCAACAGCAGTTCGCAACCGGGAAACTCCGCGAAGATTCGCATCTCCACCTCGTCGAGAATTTTGTGTGCCTCGGTCAGGCTCAGGCCGGCGTCCAACAATACGTGGAACTGCACGATGTAGTTGGAGCCGCCGTGGCGGGTCTTCAGATCGTGAATTTCCAGCACCGCGGGATGGCTCTCCGCGAGCTCGGCAATGGTTTCGCGGTCCCTGTCGGGGATTTCCCTATCCATGAGGATGTCCAGCGCGTGTTTGGCGATCTTCCAGACTCCGAACAGGAGGTATGCGATCACGGCCGCGGCCACCAGCGGGTCCGCCAGCCAGCCGCCTGGCCAGGCCGCCGCCGCGATGGCCGCCGCAACGCCCAGGTTGATCACCAGGTCGGTCCTGTAGTGCATGGCATCCGCCTCGATTGCGGCTGATCCCGTCAGCAGGCGAACGTAGCGTTGAATACCGAGCAGCAAAAGCGTCATCGCCACGGAAATCCCCATGACCGTTATGCCGGTCGGGGCATTCTCCACGACGGCGGGCGCCAGTATCCGCTCCACCGACTCCTTCAGCACGAATACCGCCGATGCGGCGATAATCAGAGACTGCGCCAACGCCGCCAGTCCTTCCGCCTTGCCGTGGCCGAAACGGTGCTCCTTGTCGGCAGGCTTGAGCGATACCGTGACCGCGAAGAAGGTAATCAGGGATCCCAGCACGTCCAGCGTCGAATCCACCAGCGAGCTGAGCAGCGACACGGAGTCCGTCGCCTGCCACGCCCAGGCTTTGATTACGACCAGGATCGCCGCGGTGCTCACCGAAGCGTAGGTGGCCAGGCGCAACAAGCGGCGGCGTAAACGCCCCGCCACCATGGGACCTCCCGCTCCCGCCGTCATGTGGAGCAGGCGCTTCAAACGGGAGCGAAGGGAGCGGGACACGGTTGCCGGTCGAATAGTCTGCAAAGCAGTACAATAGCCCATCAGGGCGTCCATAGCGTGCGGAGGCAAGTCCATGACCAGGAACACCACGCTCCACCAGGTCTATGAGCCCACCCACGATGAATATGCCCGGCAGGCGTTTGTCGGCGCCCTCAAAGCCCAGGTGAACGGCCCCGTCGAGGACGAGCTGGCCTGGCTTTATGACAATCGCATCGGACCTGATTACAAGGCCGAGCATGGTCGCGAACCCGATCATCGGGATGACGTCATCCCCGCCTTCGAGAAGGAATACCTGTATCAGAGCTGGGGCTCGATGGTTTACACCTCCCAGGATTTGTTGTGGGAGACCGTGGGGGACACCGTCGACCGGCTTCGACCGGCCATTGAGGCGCGGGCGCGGGAGATTCTGAAATCGGACAAGCGTCTAGGGACCCTGGAACTCGATCCGGACCTCGACATTCCCAAACCCATAGCGGACGTGGAGATACACAGGCAGCCCGGCGGGTACTTCTTCGAAAACGGCGAAGACGACCTGACCATGGGCCTGCTCTACATGGGCACCGTGGAGTTGTATCGCACGGCAAAGGGTCTCGGCACCGGATCCAGGCCGGGCGAGCCGGGGAAAGGACGCAAGATCGTCGAGTTCATCGACAAGCACTTCCCCGGCCTGAAGCCGAACAGGATCCTCGACATGGGCTGTGGCATCGGCACCGAAACGGTGGCCTACAAGCAAAGATGGCCCCACGCCGAAGTTCACGGCATTGATCTGTCCGCTCCCTTTATGCGCTTCGCCCATATCTGGGCGGAAGACCAGGGCCTGCCCCTGCATTTCCACCAGATGGACGCGGCGAACACGTCATTTCCCGATGGTCATTTCGACCTCATCGTTTCCCACATCATGTTCCACGAGACATGGTTCGACGTTCAGGACCGGATCATGGCCGAGGCCCACCGCCTGCTGCCTCCGGGCGGCCACTTCGTCAATGCGGACGTGCCTTATCAGCCCTCCGCCATTCCCATGGTCAAGCAGGTGACGAACGCCTGGCAGGTCGTAAACAACGGCGAACCCTACTGGACAGGATTCGCGGACCGCGACGTGCGCACCGACCTCGGCAACGCCGGCTTTGCGTACGATCGGACCTTCGCCGAATACGAAGCCCTGGGCCAGGGCGTTTACTACCTCTTCGGCGCGTCCAAAGCCGCCTGACCGGCGCAAACGGGGATGCCGAAGTCCAGGACCGCGTTAACGGGCACGGACGCCATCGTCGATGCCTTGATGTCGGATCCCGCCCGGGAGCGGTTCAAATTCATCGAGCAGGTGGATATGGACCGCGTGGTGGCCGCAATCCTGCGCCTGACCATGGAAGTCTCGGTATTGCGGGACCGCATCGACACCCATGAGTCCCTCGCCGAAAAGCACGGCGGCTACTCCCTGGCCGACGTGGAGTCCTATCGGCCCACGCCCGAGGAGGAACAACGCCGCGCGGAACGGCGATCAACCCTGGTTGCCCGCCTTGTCAGAGACCTGACATAATTCCGGGAAGCCTGCTTCAGGGCAGGTACGGGTCAGGAAATATCAGGGGACGCAAAATGAACAGGCATGCGGATCATTCCGAAGACAACAGCCAACCGCGTCGCAGGCCCGTATCCAGGGAGTTCTGGAGCGAAGGCGACGATGGACTGTTCAGTCAAAGCTGGTATCCCATCTGTCTTTCATCGGAAGCCACACAAGGTGAAATAGTCGGACGTCCGTTCCTGGACGGCGAAGTGATCGTGTTCCGGGGCCCCGATGGCCAGGCCCATGTTTTCAGCGCCTTTTGCGTGCACATGGGGGCCAACCTCAAGGAGGGTAAGGTGGTGGATAACCGTATCCGCTGCCCCTATCACCATTGGCAATACGATGGCACGGGCACCTGCGTCAAGACCGGCGCGGGAGATCCGCCGCCCCCGTCGGCTCGCCTTTTCGAGTATCCCAGCCAGGAACGTTGGGGCCTCATTTTTGCCTTCAACGGTCAAGAGCCATTGTGGGACCTGCCCGACTTTCGCAACGTCGATGAAACCAGGCGTTACGAGGACAGCGAGTTATGCACGGCGGCCATCAAGCTGGATTACTTCCCGGACGACCCGGACCGCTCCGCGCTGCCCCTCGATCCCTGGATGGTGATCACCAACCCCCTGGACTTTCAGCACTTCGTGTCCGTGCACGAGATGACATTCAGGGACGCCAACCCGGAAAGCGGTATTGTGTGGTCCGATCACTTCGCCGAGTTTCGCATCCTGTCCACCAACCGGTACGGAACGCCCTACAACAATCACCAGGGCATTTACGGGAACAACTGCCTCTATCTGAGCGGCGATCTTGACGGCAAGTGGTTTGGCTTCTTTGCCGCCCAGACCATTCCCAAGCCGGGTTACTCGGAAATCTACTTTGTCGCTGCAGCCGACAAGGGCGACGGTTCGCCCAAAGCGAAAAAAGAGGCGGCCAAATGGGCCGATTTCGTAATCAACATGGAAGTCGACTTCTTCATGCAGGACATCCCCATCCTTCGCTCCCTCCATTTCAAGCCTGGTCTCCTGACCAGAATCGACAAGGCCCTGTCTCGCCACATCGACTATTTGCAAAGCCAGCCGCGGGCACATCCGGGAGCGGAGTTCATACGGTAATCCGGGGAAACCTCTCCAGGGGACGCGGTGGTCCGGAACACATCGAAGGGTTTTCGTGTCGGAATCGATTCCGGCGGAACGTTTACCGATGTCCAGGCCATCGGGGATGATGGAACTGTTGTCGTTCTGAAAGTCCCCTCGACGCCGCAAAACCCCGATGTCGGTTTTCGCAATGCGATGGATGCCCTGTTGACTCGAACCGGCGGCGATCCGGCACGGATCGATCATGTTATCCATGGCACCACCGTGGCGGTGAATGCCGTGCTGCAGCATGAGTTTCCGCCTATCGGACTCCTCGTGACCAGGGGCTTTCGCCATATTCTCGAGCTGGCGCGGCAGACCGTCCCGGGCGAACGGGGATCCATTTACGTATGGGTCAAGCCACCCCGGCTGGTGTCCCTCGCAAACGTTCGGGAAGTGACGGAACGGGTAAACGCCAGGGGTGAGGTGATTGATTCGTTCGATGAGGCGGAGTGTCGGGAGGCCGCCCGATGGTTTCGCGAACAGGGCATAGCGACCGTAGCCATATGCTTCATCAACTCCTATGCCAACGGCGACCATGAGCGGCGCGCGGGCGAGATCATCAAGGATGAACATCCCGACTGCCTTGTGTCGCTGTCCTGCGAAACCCTGCCGGAGTTTCGCGAGTACGAACGTGCCGTGACCACGTGCATGAATTCCCTGCTCATGCCCATCCTCGGCAGGTATGTGGAGGATTTGCAGGGACACCTGGATGAACTGGGCGTGGACGCCCCGCTCTACATCATGAAGTCGGGAGGAGGGGCGAGCCGCGCCGATGTGGCCGTTGGCCGGCCTGTTTATACGGCCCTGTCGGGACCCGCCGCTTCGGTGGTCGGTTCGGTCTGGATCGGAAAGAACGCGGGATTCGAAAACCTGATCACCTTCGACATGGGAGGGACGTCAACGGACGTCAGCCTCGTTGAAGGCGGCGTTCCCAATCTGGTGAGCGAAACGGAGCTTGACGTTTACCCCTTGCGCACTCCAAGCATCGACGTCGTCTCCGTCGGCGCCGGTGGCGGCTCCATTGCCTGGCTCGCGCCCGGGGGCCGGCTCGCCGTCGGCCCGCAGAGCGCCGGAGCGGATCCCGGTCCGGCCTGCTATGGCCGCGGCGGGGAGGAGGCCACCATAACCGATGCCAACCTCTACCTGGGGCGGCTCCCCGATACCCTGGCCGGAGGGGCCGTGTCGCTTGATCGGAGCCTGGCCGCAAAGGCCCTCGACCGCCTTGGCAAACGGATCGGGTTGTCGGCGGAAGCGCTGGCCTGCGGCATCGTTCAAATCGGCGAGCTCAACATGGCCGATGCCATACGCCAGGTTTCCGTCCGGAAGGGGCGGGACCCGCGGCTCCTGACGCTGGTGGCCTCGGGCGGCGCCGGCCCCGTTCACGCCTGCAGCCTGGGCGAAATCCTGAAAGTACGCCGCGTGCTTGTTCCACCGTCCCCGGGAATCGGATGTTCGCTCGGGGCGCTGGTGTCGAACGTGCGCGAAGACTTTGTCGTTACCGATATCCAGCACGAGGCAGACCCCGACTTCGAGCGCATCCGGGCGACTTATCGCGAGTTGGAGGAAAAAGCCGGGGACGTGCTCGGGCGGCAGGGGTTTGACGGGAATCAGTGCCGGGTTGAGCGCAGCGCGGACCTGCGTTACCGCGGCATGCGTACCGAGCTGACCGTGTCGGTCGGGTCGGGGGACATGGACAACAGCGCAATCAAGGCGATCTTTGACAGCCTCCACGCCGCCCACGAAGATGCCTACGGCTATTCCTACTCCGGGCAGCAGCAGGTCGAGTTGGTCAACATCCGCGTGGCCGGCGTCGGGCTGATGCCCGACGTGCCGGGCGTTCAACCATCAGGAGATGCAACTGGTTCCAGGTCGCGTTCCGTCCGTCGGGACAAGGTCTGTTTTGGCCGGGACAACTGGATCGATACGCCATTTTTTGAGCGCGATGGTCTGGGGCCCGGCAGCGCCATTACGGGTCCGGCCGTTGTCCTGCAATATGACAGCACCACCGTGATCCATCCCGGCCAGTCCGCCGCCGTCGACGGGTCGGGAAATCTCGTTGTCCTGACCGCTTATGCTCAGGCTCACGAAAACGTGCCGGAGGCGGCAACCGCATGACCCGTACACAGTCACGGACCGAAGCTCCGGGTTTCGACCCAATCACCCTGGAGTTGGTCGCCGGCACCGTTGAGTCCGCCCGGCGGGAGATGGAGTTGCAGATCGAGCGCACGGCCCGTTCCGTGGTGATCCGCGAAGGACGCGACTACAGGGCCGGAATTTTTGACCGGCAGGGACGGAACGTTTCCTCCGCCTCCGGCGCCGCCCACGTGGATCCGATCCTGCAGAACTACGAACCGGATCAAATCCACGACGGCGACGTCTTCATCTGGAATGATCCCTTCAAGTCCGCCGGCGGACTGACTCACCTGCCCGATTTGTGCATCACGCAGCCCATCTTCCGGCAAGGCGAGCTTGTCGGTTATGCGCAGGCCTTTGGACATATGACCGACGTTGGCGGGCTGCAGCCGGGCAGCGTCATGATCGGCGCCACCGACATCCACCAGGAAGGGATCATCATTCCCCCCGTAAAGCTCTACAGCCGCGGCGAGGTGGTGGAACCGCTTTACCGCACCATTCTCAACAACAGCCGCTATCCCGAAGACGTCCGTGGAGATCTGGACGCGGAGGTCATGGCGTGCCGCATCGGTGTCGCACGGATCCGCGAGTTGTTCGATCGCTTCGGCGGCGAGGTGGTGGACGGTTGTTTCGAGGAGCTGCTCGAACGATGCGCCCGCGCGCTGCGGGAGATCGCCTTTCCCCGGATTCCCGACGGAGAATATCCGTTCGAGGATTTTGTCGAATTGGTGGGCGCCGTGCCGGAGGAAACGCGGGAATTTATCCGGCTCAAGGTGACCATGATCAAAAAGGACGACCACGTTACCTTTGACTTCACCGGTACGGACTCCCAGTCCGCCGCGTCCATCAACATCGCCGGCGACGAGAGGTTCTACACAAAGTACATCGTTTCCATCTTCAGGAACCTGGTCCCGGATACCGTCTTCAACGCCGGGGCCACGCGGGCCATCAGCTGCCGCTTGCCCGAGCGAAGCGTGCTGTCCGCCGAGTATCCCGCTTCCGCCTCCTGCCGCGCATTTACCCTGTTTCGTCTTCCCGAAATTTGCCTTGGCGCCCTGGGGCGGGCGCTGCCCGACGCCGTCCCGGGCTCGTCCGATACGCGATCCGTTTGGGGAATCGCGACCAGGAACGAGGATGGCCGACCCGCCTTCTTCCGTGATGTGCTCGGCGGCGGCGGCGGGGGACGCCGGGACGTGGATGGCTCGGATGCGCTGAACGGCAACGTGGCCGGACGCAGCGTTCCGACGGAGTTCATTGAAGCGTTCTATCCCATGATTGTGGAACGGGATGCCTTGCCTTTGGACAGTGGCGGGGCCGGGACCTGGCGCGGCGGCCTTGGCTGCGAAAGGCTGGTGCGATTCCTGGATCCAGGGGTTTTGCACGTCATCGACGACCGCATGCAGACCCAGCCATGGGGAATCGCGGGCGGCCGCGCGGGCGCCGGCACCCGATACGTGCTCAATCCCGAGACCGACCGGGAACAGGTCCTTGACCGCAAGATCGACGCTTTGCCCGTTGAGCCGGGAGCCCGCCTGCTCGCCATTACGCCGGGCGGCGGCGGTTGGGGAGATCCGTTGGCGCGGGACCCCCGGGCCGTGGCCGAAGACGTGCGGTTGGGTCTGGTCAGTTCCGGGGCCGCGGAAACCGACTATGGGGTTGCCTTGGCCGAAGACGGAAAACCCGATACGAAGGCAACGGAAGCGCTGCGCCGGAAGCTGCGGAAGAAACGTGACGGCCTGCCCTTGTTCGACCGGGGCCAAAGGGTCGATGATCTTGTTGCGGCCGACCGAATGACACTCTCCGTTTCGGACGGCTGATAATCTTCTCCACGGGCGCGGTCCATGGACCCCGCCCGGGTGCTATTTGGCGGGAGGTGCCGGTGGACGAATTTTCGAAGAGAGTCGCTGTCGTTACGGGCGCGGCAAGGGGTCTGGGAGCCGCCTACGCACGCGCCCTGGCCGAACGGGGCGCCGCCGTCTCGGTGCTGGACGTGCTGGCCGATCAGGCCAAAGGCGTGGCGGAAGAGATCGTATCCGGGGGCGGACGCGCACTGGCCATTGAAACGGACGTGTCCGACCGCAACGCCTTCGGCGCGGCCGTGGACGCGACCATCAGGGAGTTTGGGCAGGTCGACATCCTTATCAACAACGCCGGGTTCGGCACCACCGACCAGACCCACGGGGTGCCGTGGTACGAATGGCCGGCAGAGGCATGGGACCAGGTCGTGGCCGTCAACATGCGCGGGTGCTTCTTCGGCGCCCAGGCGGTCGCGCGTCACATGATGGGGCGCGGTTGGGGCCGGATCATCAACGTGTCGTCTGCCACCTTCTGGAGCCCCGTGGCCGAAGCCGCACACTATGTGGCCGCGAAGGGAGGCGTCATCGGTCTTACCCGGGCGTTGGCGAAGGGACTGGGCAATCACGGGGTCACGGTCAACACCCTGGTGCCGGGGCTGACCCGTACCGAGCAGATGGACGGCATGTACCCGCCCGAAGTCTTCGAGCAGTACGCCAGGATGCGTTCCATTCAACGCGATGCGGTTCCCCAGGATATCGTGGGGACGGCCCTGTACCTGTGTTCAACCGCCAGCGACTTTGTCACGGGCCAGGCTTTCATTGTCGACGGGGGCCATATTTTTGACTGAATACGAAAAAACGGCGCCGAATGCGTCCAGCGTATTGTCCGCCGGTGACCTCGACGGAAAGGTCGCGGTGATCACCGGGGGCGGGGGCGATATCGCCCGCCACTACGCCAGGGCCCTGGCCGAAGCGGGCGCGGCCATCGGTCTCATCGACATCAAGCCGGACAAGGTGGCCGATGCCGCCGACGTGCTAACGAAGGCAGGACACAAGGCCCTGGGCCTGACTGCCGACGTGGGCAGCAAGAAACAGCTTCAGGAGGCCGTGGACAAGATCATCGACGACTTCGGGGGCATCGATATTCTGGTCAACAACGCCGGCTATGCCACCACCATCGACTTTGTGGACATTCCGGAGGAAGAGTTCGACAAGGTTCTCGATGCAAACCTCAAGGGCGCATTCCTTTTGAGCCAGTTGGCGGTTCCCTCGATGAAACAGCGCGGCGGAGGCAAGATCGTCAATCTCACTTCCACCGTGTCCAAGTCAGGGCCGGGAGACCTCGTCCATTACGTGGCCACCAAGAGCGGGATTATCGGCATGACCCGGGCCCTGGCCCGGGCCCTGGGGCCTTTCAACATCAACGTAAACGCCCTTGCCCCCGGCATGGTCGCAACCGAACCCATTGTCGCGTTGTATCCCGGGGAAGTCCTCGACCGGTCCGCCGCGGGCAGATCCGTACAGCGTTGGGAATACGCCGAGGACCTGGTGGGAACACTGACGTTTCTCTGTTCCCCGGCCAGCGACTTCATGACCGGCCAGACCATCTTCGTCGATGGCGGCCATGTGTTCGATTGACCGGCCATGCCCCACGTCACGAACGATGCCCTGAAGTTGCATTACGAGACCGAAGGCGCCGGTCCGCCGGTCCTGTTCATGCATGGCTACACGTCCACCATCGCCCTTTGGCGGGAGCAGGTTCCCGTTTTCAGCTCCCGCTACCGGCTGATTCGCATGGACCTGAGGGGTCATGGCGAAAGCGAGGGGGCCGGAATGGGCGGCTATAACTTTGCCGCCCTGGCCGGGGACGCCCTGGCCGTCCTCGATCGGGAGGGCGTTGAACGGGCCACGATCGTCGGTCACTCCATGGGCGGCATGGTTGCGCAGGAACTCCTCGCCCGCCACGCAGACCGTGTCGGCGCTGCCGTTCTCAGCAGCACCACCTGCAAGGCGCCGCTGCGAGAGTACTTTGAGCCGGTTGTGGAGTGGGCCGTAAAGCTTGGCGATATCCCCGCCGAGAAACGCGCTGCCGATCCCCTCACGCGCAGTTGCAAGCCCGTTTCCGAGGCCACCGCCCGGGGCTGCGGGGAAATGCACATGAACATGGAGAACTTCGCCGGCTCGCTGAAAGGCAACGCCACGCCATGTCTTGTCATCCGGGGCAGCGAAGAGTCGGGCACCATCCTCAGCGGCTCGTCAATGCTCCTCGATGTGCTGCCCAATGCGCGGGAGGCGGTCATCGAAGGGGCCGGCCACGTGCCCCAGATCACCCATCCCGCGGCATACAACGACGTTCTGGCAGGCTTCCTGCGCCAGGTGCACTTCAAGACCTGAGTCCCCGGGTGAGATGCCGACCGAGCATTCGAGCGGTTGGCCACGTATATACTCCCTGATGAATAAAGGGGAGATCGAGATGACAAGTCACAGAGCTGTCTACGGTGGTACTGCTACCGCCTGCCTGATATGGGCAGTCTTCTCCCCGCCCGTCTTCGCCCAGGACCAAACGGCGGCCGGGGCGTCGGATCTCCTTGCCCTGGACGAGATCATCGTCACCGCGCGTAAACGGGAGGAAACCCTCATCGATGTGCCCATGTCCATTACGGCGATTTCGGACGTGGCCATCGAATCGGCCGGACTCAGGACCCTGCAGGACATTTCCTATATTGCTCCGGGTCTGGACTTCCAGAATCAGGGCTCCTTCTTTGCGGGCCGGTCACTGAGCCAGATCAGTTTCCGCGGCATGAACCTTGAGCGGGTTACCCTCAGCAACCAACTCGGCGCCTTGTTTATCGACGGCATCTATGTGCTTGGCGGCGCCCAGTCCATCCCACTGAACGGCATTGAGCGGGTCGAGGTCATCAAGGGCCCCCAGAACGCGTACTTCGGGCGCAACACCTTTGCCGGCGCGATCAACTACATCACCAAGCGACCCGGCGATGAGTGGGAGGGGACCGTACGTGTCGAATTTGCCGAATTCGGGTCGCGCAACAACTCCGTCGGTGTGATGGGGCCGATCACGGACAATATCGCGATCAAACTGGACGCCAGTTCCCGGTTGCGCGGCAGTCAGTACACGGCCACTGACGGCGGCACGTTGGGTGAAGAGCAAACGGAACTCCTCGGCGCGACCCTGTTCTTCAACCCCACGGACCGCACCTCTGTGAAAGTGGGATATTCCCTCATGCAGGATCGTGACACGTCCGGCGCTTCAACCTTCATTTCCGCCTACGACAACGCCAATTGCACGCAAAGCGTCACGTTTCCGAGCCGGGCGGGACAAATCACCGCCGTTCCCGATTTCATTTGCGGCGCTATTCCCACGGCGGACGATTTCAAGGTGTCCCACAATACCAGCCTGCTGCCGGACCTTCTGTCCAATCCCAACCCGAACAATATCGGACTGCTGTTCCCCGGGCCGCTGCACGCCTTTCCCCTCAAGGACGCGGCGCGCGTCCTGTTGACGGGAAATCCCTTCGGCGACCCCGTTATCGACGAAGCGCCCGGATTGGATGCGATGGGCCTTGTCCGAAACATCGACCGCATCACCTTCAGTGCCGAACATGAGTTCGACAATGGCATGTCGATCCAGGTAAACGCGGGATACAACGAATTGAAGGGCCAATACACCAACGATCTTGACCGCACGGACATGGAGGGAAACATGGGCCTGTTCCCGCTTGGCCTGGAGGACTACACCATTGAGGGCGTATTGCGGTCCGATCAGGACGGGCGCCTGTCCTGGTTGGTCGGCGCCAGTTACTACGAACAAACGGTTTTGGCCGACTACACCACCGGGTACTTCATTAATCCGGCGGCCTTTATCGGCCAGGGCGGCTTCGGTCTGCCCTTCGACCTCCTGAGCGTGTTTGTGTCGCCACCGCTGAACAACGACGCGGACAAGGGCAAGGTGTTCGGTGTTTTTGGCGCCGTCCGCTACGACATTACCGACGATTTCTCCATCGATCTTGAAGCCAGATTCCAAAGCGATGAAGTCAAGCGCTTCGGCATCCGCAGCCAGGACGACGTGACCACCGCGGAATACGAGGACTTTCTGCCCCGCGTCATCGCAACCTACAAGCCGAACGAGAATTCCACCGTCTACGCAAGCTATTCCAAGGGCGCGCTTCCGGGGGACATCAACTTCATCTTTATCGGTCAAAGCCAGGAAGGCGTCGCCATCCTTCAGGGCATTGAGCCCACGGCCACGGAAGTCCTCGAATCCGAAGAGCTAGACAGTTTCGAGGTGGGGTTCAAGCAAAGCGCCATGAATGGGCGACTGAGCTATTCCATTGCCGGCTACTACATGAATTGGAAAAACCTGAAAGCCTTCACAACCGGACTCATTTCGCCCCAGCAGCAAGTCGTTCTCGGCACCAACAACCCGATCATATCGCTGACAGTCCCTGCCGACGCCGAGCTGCAGGGCCTCGAATTCGAGGGATCCTGGGCGGTGTCCGATTCCCTGGACCTCGGTTTCACATTCAACTGGGCCGATTCCGAGTACACGGATTACGTTCTGGGGGGTTATTCCCTCATTCTTACCGGCCGGTCGGGTATCGGCATTCAATTCGAGGGAAAGACAATTCCGCGCTTCCCCAAGACCAGCGGCAGTTTGTCGGCAACGTTTCACCAAACCGTCTGGGGCGATTGGGAAGGGTACGTGCGCACAGACCTTTTCTATCGCGGCAAGACATTCACCGACCCCGGCAATCTGTCCTGGATTGCCGCCCATCAGCGCATAAACCTCAAGGTCGGCGTTGAGCGGGACGACCTCAGGGTGGAGTTGTTCATCGACAACCTGCTCGATGACGACCACTTCCGCACCGCCAGGCGCCTCAACGACTCCGTGTTCCGACCGCAAAACCTGGGCACCAGCGGCACCGGCCCCAAGCCCGCGCCGATCGCGTTCGGGCCCGTGTACGGGGCTGTGGGCGTGGATCAAGGCCTGGTGCTTGAGGCGCCGGACAAACGAGCCTTTGGAGTGCGGGCCTCATACAGTTTCTGACAGCCCCGGGCACCCGTCTCTGAGGGTTTGATCCACAAACCATGGCGTTTGCCCATACGGTAGCCCGGCTGCCCTTCTCTTACGGATGGGTCATCGTCGGATGCATGTTCCTGCTGTTGTGGACGGCCCATGGCCTGACGCTGGCCGGAATTCCGGTATTTGACGAACTGATACTTGAGGAACTGGGCATATCGCGCGGAACGCTCAAGTTTCGCGACTTCATTACGGTGATGTGTGCCGGTCTTTCGGGGCCGCTGGTCGGCTACTTTGCCGACCGCTACGGCGCACGCCCCGTAATTTTTGCCGGGCTTCTGTTCCTCAGCGCCGCGCTGTTTCTTTATTCGGCCATTTCCAGCCCGACGCATATCTACCTGATCCACGTCCTCATGGGCCTGTGTTTCTCGGCCACCAACATAGTGGTCATCGTCGTCCTGTTGTCGAACTGGTTTGTAACCAGGCGCGGCATTGCCCTGGGACTGGCTCTGGCCGGAACCAGTCTCGGCAGCGCTTTTCTCCCCCAACTCAGTGCGTGGCTTATCGGTCAGATGCACTGGCGCGACGCCATTCAGGTCCTGGGCTACCTGCCCATCGCGCTCATACCGGTTCTCTACTTTCTGGTCCGTGAAAGACCCGCCGATCTGGGTGTGCAGCCGCTCGGCGGCGAGGGGGCGCCTCGAGCCGCCCCTGAGGGAGCGCACGATATCGACATGAGCGAGGTGTGGGCCCAGATCAGAACCTTCAATTTTGCTCTGCTGGGCGTGATCGCGGCCCTCATCTTCTATACCGCCAACGCGTTTATCCAGCACACCTTCCTTTATCTGCGCGATCAGGGTTTCGAGCCGGGCGCCGCGGCAACGGGTTTTACGATCATCTTCATCTCCGGTCTTGTCGGCAAGATCGCCTCCGGGTTTCTGGTGGAGAAATGGGGCGTCAAGCCGATCTGGATCGGGTTTCAGGCGCTCATATTGGCCGGCGCGCTTGTCATGATCTTCCAGGGCGCGGAAGGCGCCTGGATCGGACTGTCCTGTATCGGTTTTGGCTGGGGCGGCGCCTACGCACTGACCCAACTGACCATTTCCAACACCTTTCCGCCCCACGTCCTGGGCCGACTGATGGGGCTGTTCGTGATCATAGAGGCTGTCGGCGCCGGCTCGGGAAGCTGGCTCACCGGCGTGTTGTTCGATACCCAGGGTTCCTATTACCTGGCGTTTCTCCTGACCGTTGGCTTTATGGTGGCCGCCATCGTCGGCACGCGTTTTCTCCGGGCAAGTCCGCCGTGATCGGGGCGCCCGCTCTTCCATAAACGCGCCGAACGGCAACCGCCAAAGCGGTACAATAGCCAATCTACGGGGGCGACATGGCTTCGACGTGGGCCGTGAGACCCTTGGTGTGCATGCCGAGGCGCAGGGTTCCTCGTAAATCCGCCTGCAAACCCAATAGTTGCCAACGACGACAACTACGCTCTAGCGGCTTGACCGCTAGCGTTCCTGCCAGGATTTCCTGTGGCCAGGCCGGAGCGTCGCTTGCACAGGATCGCCCGCAGACCCGATTGGCGCCTGCGGGTTAAGAGTTAGCCGATCACAGCGGTAGTTCATTCCTGCCCGTCGGGGAATTACCGTCTTTTCAGACGCGGCTAAGCATGTAGAGCGCCTTGGGCAGTAGCGCTTGCGGACGCGGGTTCGATTCCCGCCGCCTCCACCAACTAAACTATTTTGAATGCTTTATCCTCTTGCGGGAGGGCACCATGAATTTGAGGGTTGTGGTTCACGAGGCCGAGGAGGGCGGCTACTGGGCGGAGGTGCCCGCCGTTCCCGGGTGTGTGACCCAGGCGGACACCCTGGAAGAACTGCGCAAGAATATTCATGAAGCGATCGAAGGTTGTCTTTCGGTCGAAGTGCGGGACATTGCAATAACGGAAACCGATCAAATAATTGAAGTTGCGGTGTGAAATCCGTAAGCGGCAAAAGGATTTGCCAGGTGCTTGAATCAAAGGGCTGGCAATTGAAGCGGATACGCGGAAGTCATTTCATTTACGCAAAAGATGGTCAAATTGCCCGCATCTCAGTTCCCGTTCATGGGTCTGCTGCGCTGAAACGAGGATTGCAGGCTCATCTTATGAAAATCGCAAGGATAGATGCGAGCGAACTGTAAGAATTAACGCTGCGTTGAGCGGGGAAGAGCAAGGATCTAGAGAGCCGCCTTCCCGTTGGACGGCGCAACCCGCAAGGAGCAATTACATGCCTCACTCAATTGCACTGCGCGAAAAGCCCCACCCCGCTTCCGCACTTGTAAGGTTGGTAGAGGAACACGTCGCCGCTCACGGAGGGGGCGACAGGACCAACTGGTTTGCGGGAATTACGTCTGACACCCTCCACCGCTATAAGCGGCATGGTTCTCCCGAAGCATCGTGGATCGACTTCCGGGCCGACTCCATTGAGTCCGCTCGGAAGGCGGTAAATGAATTGATAGGACTCGGATACAGCGGAGGTACCGGCGGCCCCGTCAAGAGATTTGTTTGCGTGTACGCCTACAAGAAAACCCCGAATACGCGGGAGATCTTAAAGAGCGACAAGCACCATTACATCCCAAAGCTAATTCTGAAACGTTTTGCCACCCCGCCCAACAAGAGCGGGAAGGCATACATCTACAGGCGGCAAACCGGGAAGATCACAAGAGAGCCAATTGGCGAAATGTTCCAAAAACGCGACCTATATTCGGTCGGTGAAGATGCGTCTTTGGAGGCTGCTTGGCACAAGATCGAACAACCTTTTGCCAAACTCTGCGAACGCGCGGCGGGAATGGAAGCCGAATACAGAAAAGGATTCAATCAAAAGTTTCAGGAAGGCGACGCCAACCTTGCAATCCGCGCCTTCGCAATGCAGTTCATAAGGAACGTCGCAAAACTCGAAATGGCGAAGCAAGTGGCCGAGGCACACAACGAGGCCGCGTCTGCGGAAGATGTGTTCGCCTCTGTTTTGCAGGATAAGCTGCCAGAACTGATTGCCTTTGCGAAAGGCGAAGTCGGACCAGGAAAATCCAACCAGCTGCTTGCGCACCTGCACGGGAAAAAGCTCACGGGGATACCAACTCCTACGAAAGACGTTCGGTACATTCTGGGCGGATGCCATGTCCTACACCTCGCTCCGCTCGGAGGCCCCAAGCCACCCTCGCCAGAAAGCACATCATTCGTAATGCCGGTGAGCCCCACGCTGGCGCTCGCCCTGGTGACAGCTCCCGACGTTTTCCGGCCGAACGCAACCCCGCACGGGCTCACAGGCGAGATCAATCGCCTTTCTTTAGAACTCAGCGTTGAAGCAGCCGCGCAGAAAAAAGAAGACCTGGAAGGGGTGGTTCGGCAATTCACCAATGTTCCGCTCTACTCTCTCTACCACTGACTCCTGCGCGCAATAGCCCTCTAACCCGGCTCAACCACATCAAGGGCACGAAATGACAACAAGAACAAAGTGCGCGAGGGGCGATGCCCGCCAGAGGCTCGAACGCTCGCTGGTGGATAATCGTGGCGGCGCGGCCCAAAGGAATCGCCCATGAACGAACCCATAGAACTCACCCTGACCGCCTCCCAAGAACATCTTGAGTTCTAAACACGAGGGAAAGCCTGTGAACCTAATTGGCATCCTAGAAGGTGCTTTCGCCGGTGTAGTCGCCGCCGTCTCATACGCCACCATACGCGGCGCGTTGATGCTGATTAGGCGACGCGGGCAAGTTCAATATATCCGAAAAATGCTCGAAGATTACGCGAAATCAATCATAGAAACGAAAGACATGCCCGGCCCGCCCGGCTCAAGGATTGTAGTAATCCCCGAGGGAAGGCTACTGCACGAAACACATAAAGGCTTCCAAGCAGAAATGCAAAACGTTTTCGCACATATGTCTAACGACCTATCCAAAAAACAATGCTTCGACCTACACCAAGCTTTTTCTAGATATAGTCGAGTCATAAGCGTCCTCCATCAAGACAGTAAGAAAATAGTCCACGCCGCCATCGCAAGCAATGCTTACGCTTTCTTCACCCATATTCCATGGCTAAAACTCGAACCGATCAAAGACACTAGGAACAACAAATGACCTGCACAGATGCCCGCCAGAACAATCTTGCGGACCGCAGCGTGAGATAATTTCGCCGGAGGGGGACCGGCTGCACAGACGCGAAGCCGGGGAGAGCACCATGTCCGCACAGAATTGGCCGAACCGCACCCTGTTCCACGGCGACAATCTGAAATTCCTCCGGGCCATGAACTCGGAGTCGGTGGATCTGATCGCCACCGATCCGCCATTCAACAAAGGGCGCGACTTCCACGCCACGCCGGACAGCCTGGCGGCGGGCGCGAAGTTCCAGGATCGCTGGTCCTGGGAGCGCGACGTGCATGAAGAATGGGTGGATCAGATCAAGGACGACTACCCCCGCCTGATGGAAGCGATTGAATCCGCCCGCTACGCCCACTCGGACGGCATGGGTGCGTACATGTGCTTTATGGCTGTGCGGCTGTTGGCGATGCACCGAGTCTTGAAACCGACAGGCTCAATCTACCTGCACTGTGACCCAACTGCGAGTCATTACCTAAAAGCCGTCATGGACGCGATCTTCGGCTGGCGTAACTTTCGCAATCAAATCATCTGGCGCAGAACAGGCGCGCACAATTCCGCCGATAGGTTCGGCCCAATCCACGATGTGCTGCTGTTCTACGCGAAGCCCAAGTACAAACATTCCGTGCAATTCGGTCCCTATCTTCGGGGCCATGTCGATGACTACTTCAAGAAGTCAGACTCTCGTGGGCGATACTGGACTAATTCGATCCATGGATCTGGCACTCGAAAGGGTATAAGCGGTAAGCCGTGGAAAGGTTTTGATCCGACCGATTTCGGGCGACATTGGGCCGTTCCAAGCAAACTGGTCTTAGCACTCGGCATTGATCCGAGCCTGCCACAGCACGAAAAATTGGATGCACTCTATGAGGCTGGTGTGATCGACCTCCCGGCCCCCGGATCACGCGCTCTACCGACCTACCGGCAATATCTCGATAACAGCCCAGGGCAACCACTCCAGGACGTTTGGTCATATCAACCGCACACCAAGGGGGCGCTCGAAGGAACGAACGATGAGATTGACAAGGACGTGCGTTGGATACCGAAGCGCGACAGGAAAGAGCGCGCGGGCTATCCGACGCAGAAGCCGATAGGACTTTATTCCCGCATCATCATGTCCAGTTCTAGGGAGGGCGATGCCGTGCTTGATCCTTTCGCCGGCTGCGCGACAACGCTGGTAGCCGCCGAGCAATTGGGTAGAGAGTGGGTTGGCATCGACATCTGGGAGAAGGCCCACGAAGTCGTAATAGATCGTCTAAAGCGTGAAGTGGGCCTGTTCGGTGAAGTCACCTTCACCGAACAACTGCCGGAGCGAACCGACGATGGCGACACGGCCGCTCCGTTCCTGCGCGTCAAAGAGCGCGTAAAGGAACCCGAAGGCCCGCGATGGACGCGAGCGGAGATGTATGAGCATCTACTGACCCAGCACGGCCCTCGCTGCATGGGCTGCGACCGCACCTTCGACGATCCACGCTACCTGCAACTGGACCACAACACGCCCCGCGCCGATGGCGGCTGGAATCACATCTCCAACCGTATCCTGCTCTGCGGGCCGTGCAACATCCTAAAGAGCAACATCTACACCCTCTCCGGGCTGCGCCGGGAGAACAAGAAACGCGGCTACATGAAGAAGGACTGACCCACGCTGGGTTAAATGCGGACCGCGCCAGGCTGCGTTAATGACTGTGATCTGGAAGCGGTAGTATCCGGATGGCGGGCGAGTCGCACCGATTTGGGAGACGTGGCCGCATTCACGGCACTTCGCTTCACTCTGGAATCCTCGCCCATGGACGCGGACAGGGCGCTGGAATTGATAGCACTTGCGCGGCGGTCCATCGACAGGATGCCAAAGAGCGGGCGGGATACTCACGACTGCATCCGCGGCCCGCACTCTACAAGTATCATGCGCGCCTCGTAAATTTGCACAGACCCTGGGGAGGATAACCAAATGCAGAAATTGGCGAAGGTTAGAAGGTTAAACAAAGACGGCAGTGTGCGAGATGCCGCCGTCAATTCCGCACTCGTTCGTTATGTCTTTTCTCATGATCCAGGTGCGTATATCGTTTTCGAAGACACGCATACACCCGAGGACCGCGCAGTTACGCCGGTTGGTATACATTCCCCGTGACCGTTCCCCCGTAATCCGAGCCGTTTCGGATGTGGGATTTCCTTGTATGTTGACCCCAAGGAGGTCCCCCGATGAAGCGGAAGCGGTATACGCACGAGCAGATCATTTCGATCCTCAAGGAGCACGAGGCCGGCCAGCCGGTCGGCGAGTTGGCGCGCCGGTATGGCGTCGTCGAGAACACGATCTATCGCTGGAAGTCGAAGTACGGCGGCATGGAGATATCCGATGCCAAGCGGCTGCGTGAGCTTGAGCGGGAGAACGCCCGGCTCAAGAAGCTGTTGGCCGAGGCGGAACTGGACAAGGCGGCGCTGAAGGAGCTGGTCCAGGGAAAATGGTGACGGTCGCCCAGCGGCGAGCGGCCGTGGATCACCTAACTGATCGCCGCTTCAGCCAGCGGCATGCCTGCCGGCTGGTGGGCTTGCCCCGCTCCGTGGCCTGGTATCGGCGCAAAGGCCGTGACGATGCGGATTTACGCGCTCGGCTGAAGGTCCTGGCCGAGCGCTATCCCCGCTACGGCTATCTGACCCTGCACGAGATGCTCAAGCAGGAAGGCCGCGTCATCAACCGCAAGCGCACGTACCGGGTCTACCGCGAGGAAGGCCTGCAGGTGCGCACCAAGCGCCGCAAGAAGATCACGCGGCCCAGAGTGCCGATGCCGGTTCCCACTCGGGCCAATGAGCGTTGGTCCGCGGACTTCATGTCCGATCAGCTCGCCAATGGCCGGCGGTTCCGGATCCTCAACTTAATCGACGACTTCTCCCGCCAGTGTGTCGGTCAGATCGTCGACACCTCGATCTCCGGCGCCCGCCTGGCCCGGTATCTCGATGAACTCAGCACAAATCGGCCATTGCCCAGGACCCTGGTGCTCGATAATGGCCCGGAGTTCACTTCCAAGGCGATGTTCTTCTGGGCCCGGCGAACCGGTGTGCGACTGCACTTCATCCAGCCCGGAAAGCCGACTCAGAATGCGTTCGTGGAGAGCTTCAACGGCAAGTTCCGCGAGTACTGCCTGGACTTACATTGGTTCGGCAACATGACTGAAGCCCGCGCCATCATCGAGCGCTGGCGAACGCACTACAACCATGTCCGGCCTCATCGATCGGTGGGCAAGATGCCCCCTTCGGTGTACGCCAGGAAAGTAGCTTGATAAGATGAATTTCCCACATCCAGGGTGGCTCGGATCCAGGGGAACGGTCA
>CAYSVD010000271.1:0-3512 GCA_964434395.1 uncultured Pseudohongiella sp. | reverse complement strand
CCGCTGGTCTTCAGCTACCAGTGGCGGCGGGCGGACGACGCGGCAGGCGCCGTGAACGCCGGCAGCATCCCCGGGCCTGGGGCAATGCTGTCGACCTACACGCTTACCGCGGCAGACGCGGGCAAGTACATCCAGGTCGTGGTGTCGTACACCGACGATGGCGGCGCCGGCGAGAGTCTTGAGAGCGCCTGGACAGAGGTTGAAAACAGCGACCCCGTCGGCAAACCGGCGGTCTCCGGCAATCTGGAGCCGGGGCAGACCCTGAGGGCAGTGACGACGGGCATATCCGATCCTGACGGACCGGCTACGCTGACTTTCACCGGCTATCAGTGGCGACGGGCGGACGACGCGGCTGGCACGACTGGCGTGACCGATCTGGGAACCCAGCCGTCTTACACCCTCACCGCGGCCGAAGAGGGCAAATACATCCAGGTCGCGGTGTCGTATACCGACAGCGGCGGCGCGAGCGAGAGCGTGGCGAGCGACTGGACGGAGGTAGGCGGCAGGCAGCCGCCGAGCGTTCTGCTGACGATCAGCTCGCCAAGCGTGGACGAGGGCGACGAGGGAGACGCGACCACGCTGCGATTCGCAATCACGAAGACTGGGGAGACGGACCGGCCCGTTATGGTCGACTATGCGGTCACAGGCACCGCGACCGCCGCCGACTACACGCACGCCGCAAGCTCTCCCATCACCATCCCGGCAGCCGACTCGTCGTACGTCCTTGAATTTGACGTCACCGGGGACAGCATCCGGGAGGACGACGAAACCGTGGTCGTGACGCTCTCCAATCCTGCGGGCGCAGTCTTCGCGGGCGGCGCGGCGTCCATCGAGGGCACCGGCACCATCCGCAACGACGACGAGTACACCCTGTCCATCGACTCGCCGGAGGTGGACGAGGGCGACGCCGGCACGGCGCTGTTGACGTTCACGGTGACGCTGGGCACCGTTTCCACCAGCGCGGTGACCGTCGACTACGACGTAACTGGCGGCACCGCCGCGGAAGGCACGGACTTCGCCGCCTTCACCGCCGGTACGCTGTCCATCCCCGCCGGGATGACCTCCGGCACGTTTGCCGTGACGGTCAACGGCGACACCGCCGCCGAGCCCCATGAAACGGTGATCGTGACTCTTGCCAATCCGGGCGGCGGCGACCCTGCCTACCCGCCGACCATCGAGACCGGCACGGGCACGGGCACCATCCGCAATGACGACAGGCCTACGTTCACCGTTGACATGCCGGCGATCGACGAGGGCGACACGGGCACGTCCGCGATGACCTTTACGGTAGCGATGTCCGCTGCCTGGGACGAGACGGTTACGGTTGGATACGCGGCTGCGGGCGGTACCGCCGCCGGCGATGCGACCCTTGGAGAGGACTTCCAGGCGGCGTCAGGCACGCTGGTTTTCGCAGCCGGGGAGACCGAAAAGACCGTCGTGGTATCGGTTCTGGGCGACCAGACGGCTGAGCCTGACGAGACGCTGACGCTGACCCTCTCCGACGCTTCGAGCAACGCCCGGATCGACCAGGCCGACTGGCCGGGCGTCATCCGCACCGACGACTACGAGATCGAGGTCGCCGCGTCCGCCGCCTCCATACCCGAGCCCGCCGCCGGCGCCGGCGTCGAGCTGCTCTTCACGGTGACGCTGGCCGAGAGCTGGGACCGGGAGGTTGAGGTTGCCTACACGCTGGGCGGCACGGCCACCGAAGGCGCCGACTATTCCGATGCCACTGCGCCGGCCGACAGCGGCGCCGCGACGGCTGCCGCCGGGCGGCTTGTGTTCCCGCAGGGCACGACCGTTCGAACGGTGCGGCTTTCCGTCAACGGCGACATCGTCGACGAGGAAGCGGAGACGGTTGCCGTGGAGGTGTTCAGCCTCGCCGGCGCCCGGCTGGGCGGAGAGCAGGCGACAGTCACGCCGCCGGCGGCGCGCCCTGCCGCGGTGCTGTCGGTGGCCCAGCTGCGGACGATGGAAACGGAGGAAGACGGGACGACGGTTACGTTCTGGGTCAGCGTGGAAGGCGCGCGCACCGCCGCGACTACCTTCGACTGGAGGGTGACCCGCATCGCGGAGGACGGGCCGGGTACGGCGCTGGCACGGACTTCGGGCGGACTCGCGCCGAGGGCGACGGTCGAAGTGCTGGCGGACAGCGCGGATCCGAACAATCCTCCGGGGGTCAACGAGGCGGGCAGCATTGCGGCGGACCAGTCCGTCGCCGAGATCGAGGCGACGCTTGTCTCGCCGCTGGCTTCGGGCGACGTGCTCGGCATTGAATTGTTCAATCTTTGCGGCGGCTCCAGCGGCTGCACCGTCAATCAGGAGGGCGTCAGTACGGCTGACCGCGGGAAATTGTCGCAGGGCGCGGACACCGCGGGCACGGCTCTGGCGATCGTGGTGCCGCTGGTGCGGGTCGGTCTGGAGGCCATGGCCCAGAGGCATGCGCTGGCGGGTTTTGGCCGGGCTGCGGTGTCGGGCATCGTCGGCGGCGTCTGGCGGCGGGCCGAAGCCCATCGGGCGGGAGCGCAAAGCTCGGGGGTACAGCTGGGCGGGCGCGCTATTGACGTGCAGGCGATGGGCAGCGGCGACGCGGGCCGGATGGCGCGGGAAGTCGCGGGACTGTTCGGCGTGGACGTGGTCGCGCCGGAGGCGGCTGGCGGCCTTGATGGCTGGGACGGCGCGCCGTATGGAGATGGCGCATGGAGCGGGCGGCCGGAGCTGCTGGGCGGCGCCAGCCTGGCGAAGCGCAGCCGCTTCGCGCTGTCCGATGATGGCGGCGCGGAGGCGTCCGCATGGACCTTCTGGGGAGAGGCGGGCGCGTCGGGATTCAGCGGCGAGCCGGAGGAGGGCGTGCAGGCGGACGGAGGCACGACGACTGCGCTGACGGGCGTCGACTGGCGGAGCGGGAAAGTTCTGGTCGGCGTGTCGGTCAGCCGCTCCTGGGGAGACATGGACTACTCGGTGGACGGAGGACCTGGACTGGCTGGGGCGAGCGGCGAGCAGAGCGTTTCGGTGACGTCGGTGTCTCCCTATGTGCACCGGCTCGCGTCGGATGGTTCGGGAATCTGGGGAAGCGTCGGGCTTGGGTCGGGCAGCATGAAGATGCGGAGCGCGGTTGGCGAGACGGAAGCGGACGTAAGGCTAAAGATGGCTGCGGTCGGGGTGAAAGGGCCCGCGATGCGGACGGGCGAGATTGACGTTGCCCTGCGTGGAGACTTTTTCCATGCGCAGACCGAGGCGAAGCGCGGTCGGGGCTTTGACCCGGTCAAGGCGGGGGCCTCTCGTATGCGGGTGTCCTGGGAAGGAGCGTCTCGGCGGGACCTGGAGGACAGCGGGTCGACGTTCAGCCGCTTCGAGATGGGGGGCCGAATCGACAGCGGCGACGGCAATGTGGGCGCTGGCCTGGATTTTGCGGCGGAGACGCGCTGGGAGGCGCCGATAGCCGGACTTGAGGTGGCGGGGCGCGTGAGCGCGCTTCTGCAGCACCAGCAGAGCGGCTACTCGGAATGGGC
>CAYSVD010000270.1:0-11847 GCA_964434395.1 uncultured Pseudohongiella sp. | reverse complement strand
GCCTGACATCGGCGCCGTAAGGGGACTTGGTCTCAAGCGCGGTCATCAGCACGGTCTTCCCCACGCCTCGGGGGCCGGAAAGCAGGATCGGGCGGCCGCCGCTTGGCGTCCCGTGCATTTTGACGATCGCTTGTTCCATTTTTTTTATCACATCCCCGCGTCCCGCCAGATAAGGGGGGGTGAGGGCGATGCCGGGGGTAAACAGGTACACGGGCCTGCCGTCCGGCCCGATAGAGTCCCGGTCCAACTCCGATTCTCCTATACGCATGATATATGACCCACCCGCCACTACTAGTCCACAAACAATGGAGTCGATTGTAGCACGGTCCCACGATTTATCAAACCGCCAGTCTTAGCCACTGGCAGATGGGCCTGAACGCAGGCCCGAGTCCAAGGGAAAATGGGCCTGAGCAGGCCGCGAGGACCCTTGGAGCATGATTGTGACGATCACCCCCACAAGGCGGATCACGCTGGAGGAGATCCGGGATTTTCTGGCTGGATCCCTCTCGCTGGACTTCCAGCCCGCCAGCCGCGAGGAGGCGTACAAATACATCGGGAGCACGCTGGTCCGGCTGGACTACTGGGGCCTCAGGAGGCCCGAGAAGGGGCTGGTGCGGGGTTTTCTGATGAAGGTGACCGGGTATTCCCGGACCCAGCTGACGCGTCTGGTGAGGCGGCAGCGGGACACCGGCCGGATCCGGAGCCGGCGGCAGGACAGGCCGCGCAACGCCTTCAAGCGTCGATTCACGCGGGAGGACGAGATCCTGCTGGCCGAGACGGACAACCTGCACGGGCTGTCCGCCGGGGCGACCCAGCGGTTGTGCCGGCGCCTGTATCTGCAAGGGGACGAGCGCTATGAGCGCCTGGCGACCATCTCCAGGAGCCATCTCTACAACCTGCGCCAGCGGACCTTCTACAGGCGCCGTCGGCGGCGTTTCGCCAAGACCCGCCCCGTCTCCGTGCCGATCGGCGTCCGCCGCAAGCCCCGGCCCGACAATCGGCCGGGCTTCCTGCGCGCCGACATGGTGCATCAGGGCGACCAGGATGGGGCCAAGGGGATGTACCTGCTCAACGTCGTCGACGAGGTGACCCAGATGCAGTATGTGATCTGCGTCCCAAGGATCACCGAGCGCTATATGGTTCCGGCCATCAAGAGGGCGCTGGACAGGTTCCCCTTCGTCGTCCGCGGCTTCCACGCCGACAACGGCTCGGAGTTCATCAACAGACGGGTCGCCGCCTTGCTGCGGGAGCGGAACATCGAGCTGACCAAGTCCCGTCCTCGGCATTCCAACGACAACGGCCTGGTGGAGAGCAAGAACGGCTCCACCGTGCGCAAGGTCTTCGGCCACTGGCACATACCAGGCGAATGGGCCCGCGCCGCCAACAGCCTGATGACGGAGCCGCTGTTTCGCTACCATAACTTCCATCGTCCCTGTTACTTCCCCGTGAGGATCATCGACGACCGCGGCAAGGCGCGGGTGACCTATCCCGACGAGCGCATCATGACGCCGTTCGAGAAATTGAAATCCCTGCCCGATGCCGAAAAACACCTCAAGCCGGGGGTCACCTTCGAGGAGCTGAATGCAATCGAAAGCGAATGCGACGATAATGATGCGGTCCGGCGAGTGAACGCCGCCCGCGCCGAGCTGTTCAAGCTGATCGACTGGGGCTCGGGTCCGGCTTCGGGGACGGTCCCGCCGCCGAGCTCGGCGGCGGGACCGTCCCCGACCTCAGCGGCGAGATCGACCTCGGCTTCGGCGGCGGGATCGACCTCGGCTTCGGCGGCGAGACCGTCCCCGGCTTCGGCGGCGAGACCGTCCCGGGGCTCGGCGGCGGGACCGTCCCCGGCTTCGGCGGCGAGACCGTCCCGGGGCTCGGCGACGGGATCGACCTCGGCTTCGGCGGCGGGACCGTCCCCGGCTTCGGCGGCGGGACCACCCTCGGCTTCGGCGGCGGAATCGCCCCCGGCTTCGGCCCCGGGTCCGGCCCCGGGGACAACCATCTGAGGCATTACCTCATGCGTCGGTTCAGGCCCACTTTTGGATTGGATAAGACTAAGACTAAGACTAAGCTAAGCAAGCAAAGCGGCCGGGGCGAACCGGGCGGACGGTTCCACTGGCCCGCGACGGTTTCCGGCCAGTTTCCGGCCGGTTTCTTGATACCGGGGCGGCGCCGGTCTACCATCGCCGTCCCGCCCCCGGACGGACACCCTCATGGCGAATCTCAAGGCGGTTTCCGTCGAGCGCTACGGCGGCCGCCGCTGGCGCCGATTCACCGACTACCGGTTCGCGGGCGGCGATGCGGGCGTCCCCATCACCGCCCGGGAGGTTCCCCGGGCGGTGCTGTTCATACCGATCGCCTTCGTCCGCGTCGGCGAGGCCTTCGAGCTGGTCGCCGTGCAGGGACTGAAGGAGGGACAGAACCTGATGGTGTCGCCGGAAGGAGCGTGGCGGGGCGGCTACCGGCCCGCATCCTACCGTTGCCATCCCTTCCTGCTCGCCCGACCCGCCGGCGCGGAAAGCAACGAGCGGGTGCTGTGCTTCGACGAGGACAGCGGCCTGCTTGTCGACGAGGATGCGCCGGCCGGTTCGGCGAAGGACGGCACCGAGCCTTTTTTCAGCGACGGCGGCGAGCCGACCGAGACCGTCAGCCGGGTGTTCGAGTTCCTCGGCCAGCACGCCAACGGGCTGGCGGTGGCGAAGCGGCTCTGCGCGGATCTGGACCGAGCCGGGCTGATCACGGCCTGGGATATTCGCTGGCAGGACGCGCGGGGCAAGAACCTCACGGTGGAGGGGCTTTTCCGGGTCGATGAGCTCGCGCTCAACGCGCTGTCCTTCGAGGGGCTGGGGAAGCTGCGGAATGCCGGCGCGCTGGCCATGGCCTACGGACAGCTGTTCTCGACTGCCCATATGCCGGACCTGCTGCGGCTGGCCGATGCCGGCGACCCGGCGCGGGGCCCGCAGGAGCTGAGTTTCGGCGGCCTGGAGGACGGCGGCTCCATCAATTTCGACAATCTGTAGGGCGGCCCGCGCATCGGTCCGTCCGTCCCCACCACCGTCCGCGCAAAAAAAAGCCCCGACCCGTTTTCGGGCCGGGGCGATTCGACAAGGCTCGCGCCGGTCGGCGATCAGAATCAGGCCGCAATAGTGTCACCCTCGTAGACCGTGACATCCGGCGGGAACACGCCCACCACGGTGATCATGTGGGTAGTGCCGTCGACAGCGTAACTGATTATCGTATTGCCTGCAAGGCCTGTCTCCGACACGGAGCCGGCATCGACGCCTAGGAGCACGACGGAATCGCCGTCGGCGCCGCTGTAGCCCGTGATCGTGTCGTTGCCCCCAGCGGTGCCTCCTTCCACGTTGAAGACGAACGCATTGACCAAGCCGCTGCTACCAGTCAGAGTATCGTTCCCCGCGCTGCCCTCCAGATTGATCCAAGGGGCATCCGTCGGGCGGCCGGAGAAGCTGACGTTGCTCGCATCCACCGTGCCGCCGTCCGTCGACGCCAGCGCCAGCGTGATGTCGAAGACTCCCCGGTCGGCGCTCCTTCTCAGGTCAGCGAAACTCCCCACGGACAGCGAGTCGCTGTAGCCGTCGGCCACCGTCAGCCGCATGTCGAATGTGCCCCCGGTCTGGGCGCGGAAGTTCAGGAAGATGCTCTCGATGTTCGCGATGCTCATCGCCGGCCGCAGGGCCTGGTCGCCCGCCGCCGCGGTGACGGTGAGCGTGTCGAACCCGTCGCCGCCGTCGAAGCTGACGAAGTGCCCGGCGATGCCCATTCCGTCGGCACCTTCCGCCGACCGGTACCTGCTGCCCGCGTTCACCGTGTCATCCGCCAGCTTTGTGTCTTCGCCGTCGACGATCTTGAAGCCGTCGTTGCCGGCACCCCCGCTGACGGTGATGGCGCCCCGGACGTTGACCGCCGAAGTGAACGAGTCGTTGCCTCCGCCGGCGTTGACGTTCAGTATCGGCGCCGAACTCGTCTGCTCCTCATTGTCGTTGAACGCGTCCGCCCTCGCATCCGTGCTCTGGATGGTGAAGGCATCGTTGCCGTCGCCCAGGTTGAAGGTCTGGCCGGCGCCGATGGTGTCCATCTTGGCGTTCATAACGCCGCCCGTGATGCCCGCCGCGTTCCGGACGGTGTCGTTGCCGGATCCTGTGCTGATGGTCGCCGAGCCGGTGGCGAGGGGCGCGATGCTCAGATCCCCCGTCGAACCGCTCGCGTCGAGGGTGCCGTAACCGCTGTGCACCGCCGTGAGATCCGCCAATTCCGGTGCGCCTTGCGGCGTGGCGCCGTCCATCACGCCCGCGATGGCGGCGGCGGAGTTCAGAACCAGCGTCCCAACGGCGGTCTTGTCGGTGTGGAGCACCAGCTCGTCGATGGTCAGGCTCGCGAAGTCCGCCACGTTGATGGTGACGGTCTCGACGTTCGAGGTCACCGCGATCTGGTCGAGGTCGGCCGCCGCGCCGCCATTCTCGGCCGCCGCCTCTCCCTTGTTGCCGATGTTGACGGTCAGCTCGTCGCTGTCGCCCGTGTCGTCGCCCAGACCCAAGGACAGCGAATCGAAGAAGTTCTGGCCCGTGGCCTTGCCCCTGCCGACGTAGTCCAGCTCCGTCCCGGAGGCGGCGCCCACCAGCGTCATCACACGGTCGTTGTTGACGCCGACCATCTTGTAGACGAGGTCGCCCTGATCGTCCGTCACATCGGTCTTGGCGCCCGTGTCCGGATCCACCTCGACCTCGTTGACTTTGTCGTGCGTGCCGTCGTCGTCCGGGTCGGCATCCAACTCCACCACCATCATCGGGTCGACGTTGGCGATGGAGATGGTTCCGGCCGACACGTTCCCGAACGCGACCTTCGCGTCCGCCGTGATCGACAGGTGCAGGCTCTCGAAGCCAGACACCGACAAGCCGCTGATGGTGTTGCCGTCGCCGTCCTCGCCGTCGAGGTAATCCCCCGCGAGCGACAGGGACAGCGTGTCGTCGTCGCCTGAGCCGCCGGTGTAGGCGTTCCTAGCCGCCGCGACGGCGCCGATCGCGATCTGGCCGCTGGCCTCGGAAGCGTCCACCGTGCCCACCCCGCCGGACAGGACAACTTTCGATGCATCGAGATCCTGATCGCCGGAAATATTCAGCGTCTCGAAATCTCCGCCCGCATCCAGATGGCTCAGGGCGTTCGCCCCGCCGGTGCTGACCAGATTGACCGTCTCGTAACCGCCGGTCACGGCCGCACTCGGCCCGTCGCCGTCCGTCTCACCCAGCAGGAGTTTCCCGTGCCCTCCGCCGGCCAGCACCACGGTCACCTCATCGCCAGCCCCTTGGAAGTTCACCGTCAAGTCCGAGTCGTTGTTGGCGACACCCACCGTGGTGTCCTCTCCAACACCTGCGATGGTGATCCGGTCGTCGTTCGCCGTGCCAGCCACGATGCTGTTGTGAACCAAGACCTCTCCCGCATCCGAGGCGATGTCGACTCGCGTGTTCTGGCTCTCCACGCTACTGTCGAGATGGCGGAAGTTGATCCGCTCTATCTCGCTGGCGGTCAGTCCGGGAAAAGCCAGCGGATCACCAGCCCGATTGACCACCGTAACGTTCATGACGTCGCTTCCATCGCCGCCCTTGATGCCGTCGGGAATGTTCCAGGTCGAGTCCCCCTCCGACAGCACGGCGCTGAAGACATCGTCGCCGCTGGTGCCGATGATCTCATCAATCTCCGCCGTGAGGTTGAAAGTTTGGCCTCCGCCGCTTGGGTCGACGGGCTCATCTGGGTCGACGGGCTCACCATCGCCGTCGAAGGACGCGATGGCGGCGGCCACGCTGTCTTGGTCACTCGTCACCGAGCTCAGGTCGAAGTCCGAACCCTCCCTCTCCTGAGCAATCGTGTGCTCCATCGCCACCTCGGTGCGGTTTATGAAGGCCTGGGCCACGTTGGTGTAAGCCTCCGGGACGCCGTCGCCGCTCAGAAACGTCTGCGCTGACAGCACGAGCTCGGCCATAGTGCCGCCTGCGTTGAGATGGCCGACCACGATGTCCACGCCGCCCGACATCACATCCTCGCCAGCTTCGGGGACCAGCAACCCCAGCCACTCCGCGGCGAACTCCTCCGCCGTCTGGAACGCCGGATACCGGTCGTTCCAGCGGTCGCTCATGGTCAGGTGCTCGGCGACGTCGGCGAGGCTCGCGCCGTCGCGGTCCACCATCCTCACCAGCTCGGTCAGCAACTCCGTGCCGGGCGCCACGTTGTACGCCGCCACCACCAGTTGGATGATGTCTTCACGGGTTTCAGTTGTAATGGCCATCTGTATCGCTCCTCATAAAGTCGGCAAAACAAAGAAGGTCGTTCTCTTGTCGGAACCGGCCGGGCCGTCGTCTTCAACGGACGGCTCACGCATCCGGCGACCGGATCGCATCCTAGTCGGCGGCCCGCCGCCAGCACTGTGACCTGTGTCACACCGCAGGCGGATTGTCCGGGCGCCTCCGGCCCCGCGCCGCGCCGTCCGGCGAGCCAACGGCTCGCGCCAAGGCATGCGGCGACAGGTGTCGGCGGGATGGTACGGATTCTTTACACCCAAAACAAGACTTTTGACCGCATGCGCATAAAAACCGGGGATATTCTATGCACCCGACTGTTTTCAATGTGTTTTTTCTTTTCCGCGGCGGATCAAAACCGCCAGCTCACCCCGACCTCCGCGATGGTGTTTTCCGTCTGAAACAGCTCGATATTGCTGTCCTGCCTCTGGTGGTAGCCGCTGATCAACAGCCACGCCCCCTCCCCCAGCGCCGCCAGCCGCTCCCGGTACTGGACCTGCAGGGCGCTGCGCCTCGTGTCGCGGCGGGCGCCGCCAGCCAGCAGGGGGCTGTACCCCTCCCGGTCCTTGAGGCGGGTGTGGCTGAAGCGCGCCATCACCGTCCCCCGCGACAGCGCTAGCCGCCAGTCCAGGGAAAGCTGCCACCCCCTCCGGCCGCCGCCGGGACGGGGCGGCTTGAGCGCGGTGTTGCTCAATGCGCCAAGCTCTCCGGACACCCGCTGGTTCGTCGCGCCAGCCACGGCGCAGTCGGCCCCCACCCCCAGCTTCGCCTCCAGCCCGTTGAGGCGGCTCTGTCCATGCCAGAGCTGGTGCTGCGCCGCCACGCCGTAGAATGGGCGGCACCTCCCCTCCCGCGCCAATTCCCGGCGCAGACTTGCATTGGAGCCCGTGTACAGGGGGTTGCCCGAGAAGGCCAAGTGGCTGACGCCGGCATCGAACAGCAGGCCGCCACCGCCGCGGCCGGGACGGACGTAGCCGTAGCGCGCGCCGAGATTGGCCAGATCGTGAACGGCGTCCTCCCCGGTCCGGAAGCGCAGCTCGGCGCCGAAGGCGTGCTGGCTTTCCGACCCCAAGAGCCGCAGGCTGCCCGCCGCCCGCGCGTTGAGATAGGGGCCCTCCACGGCCTGGAATTCCGGGACCAGCGGCAACAGCACCGATTCGCCGGACAGGGTCAGCGCGATCACGTTGCGGTCGGGCGCCCCGTTGAGGTTGCTGTCGTGGCCCGCCAGCAGGTCCAGCCGCCATCCGGCGCGGCGGGTCAGCCCGCGCCAGTCGTCCTGGCGGTCCGCGATCCGGAGGGCCAGGCCGGGCGGCAGATCCTCCCTCTCCAGCAAGGCCCCGTTGATCTCGAGCGCCGCGAACAGCTGTCCGTCGCGCAACAGGGCCTCGGCGTAGTCGACCAGCGCCGCGCCGTGCTCCGGGTCGAGCAACAACGCCCGCTCCAGCGACTCGATGGCCTCCGGCAACCGGCCGCCGTACAGCAGGGCCGCCCCCAGCAGGGCGAAATACTCCGGGCTTTCCAGGCACTCGGGGAACAGAACCCGCAACTCGGCGGCGATGCGCTCCCAGTCGGGGTCGGCACCGGGGTGGTAGGGGCGGAGATCCGGGCACGCCCCGAAGGCGGCCGGGCTTAGGGCCAGAAGGAGAAGAGCGGGGCGCAACACGGGGCCGGACGTCCCTACGGCCGGGCCTGCGGGACGCGGACCGTCCCCGGCGGCCGGTCCCGGCGCGGCGCGGGACCTTTGCGGACCGACACGGGCGAGAGGGTTTCGGGGACTACCGCCTGCCGCCAGCGACTACGGCGAGATCGGGCCGGTGGCCGCTCTCGCCGCGCGCGGGCGACGGCGCGAACAGCGTGTGGGGGATGGTCAGGCCGCTCAGCAGGAAACTGCCCTGGGAGCGCAGTTTCTCGCCGTGCAGCTGCCGGGCCGCGCACTCGCCGATCAGGATGGGCTGGGCCAGCTCTGCCGTCAGCTCCTGAATGCGCAACGTGATGACGACCGTGTCGCCCAGCAGGGTGTGGCTGCGGCGGTGCGCTGGCCCGATCGAGCCGACCAGCGCCGGCCCCTGCTCGATGCCGACCCCCAGCGCCAGCGGCTCCAGCCCCTCGATGGCGTACTCCGGCAACAGGGTGTCGTCCAGCGCCGCGTTCAGCGTCCTGGCCGCCGCCAGCGCGCCGCGCGCGGCGTCGGCGTCGTTGCCGTCCCACATGGCCAGCAACCCGTCCCCCCTGAACTCCTGCACCCGCCCGCCGTGTCGCTCGATGATGTCGGTGGCGCGGGTGAAGAAGTAGTGCAACACGGCAGCGATCTCCTCCGGCGGGCGGGCCTCGCCGAAGGCGGAGAAGTTGCGCAGGTCGGCGTTGAGCAGGGTGACGTCGCGCCGCCGGGCGTTCACCCGCGAGCTGGGCAAGCTGAACGCGATGTCGCGGGCCACCTCCGGGGGCAGGTAGACGTTCAGGTTGCCGAACACCCGGGCGCGCTCCAGCCGCACCCGGGCCAGCTCCAGCAACAGCAACGCGCCGGCGGCCAGCGCGCCGTAGACGGCGGGCGGGGTCCAGCCCAACCAGACCTCGGCGCGGCCCAGCAACGTCAGATGCAGCAGCAACGCGCCCGCCGGCAGCAGGACGGCGGCGGCCGGCAGGCCCCAAGCGGCCGCGCGCTCGCCGGCGGCGGCCAGCGCGTACAGTCCGCCCGCGAAGGCCAGACACAGCAACAACAGCAACAACGATGCCCCGCGCGGGGTATAGGGGACCTCCTCGTCCAGCAGGCTGGCCAGCAGGCGCGCCTGCAACTCGACCCCGAAGGCCGCGCCGCTGTAGGGAGTGGGCACGATGTCCCCCATGCCGAAGGCGGTGCCGCCCACCAGCACCCAGGTGTTCTCCAGCAATCCGGGCTCGGTCCGGCCGCCCATCAGGTCCGCCGCCGGCACCGCCTGGAACGCGCCGGGCGAACGGGCGAAGGAGATGCGGATGTTCCCCTCGCCGTCCAGCGGCACGTCGATGCCCGGATACCCGTCCAGGCCCAGCACCGCCCCGGGGCCGAAGGGGAATGCGCCGGAGCGGACCGTCACGCCCCGGTCGCCGCCCCGCATGAAGGCCGTCAGCGCCAAGGCCGGATAGGCGGTGCCGTCCCGGCACACCAGGGCCGGGGTCTTGCGGATCGCCCCGTCGGCGTCGATGGCCGCGCCGATGTGCCCTTTCGGCACCGAAGCGAACGCCGCCGCCGGCGCCACGTGGCCGGTCGCCCGGGCGGCCGGCGTCGAGCCGTCGCAGGCCGCGCCGCCGACCGGATGGGTCATCAGTCCAGCATCGGCGGCATCGGCCGACCGGCCCGCCAGCACCGGGATCTGCGCCAGTACCGCGCCGCGGGAGGCCTCAAGGGCCGCCAGCAACGCCCCGTCCCCGGGACGGGCCTCGGGATACACGATGTCGTGGAGCTGCAGCCGGGCACCGGCGCCGTCGATGGCCCGGACCAAGCGGGCCATCTCCTCCCGCGGCCAGGGCCAAGGGCCGATCTCCGCGATGCTGGCCTCGTCGATGACCACCAGCACCACCCGCCGCTCCGGGGCTGCGTCCGGCACCAAGGTCCAGCCGAGGGCGCCGGCGCGCTCCTCCAACGACAGCAGGGCGAGGCGGAACAGGGCGAGCACCAGCACACACAGCGCACCGGCGAGCGCCAAGGCCGCCAGCCGCGCGGCGGCCGGCGAGCGCCGCAACAATGCCGTCAAGGGGTCGACGAGGACGGCGGCCATCAGCGGCTGCTCCACAGGGTCAGGCCCGACACGCCGCCAGCCTCCAGCGCCCGCTCGAAGAAGTAGCCGGCCTCGCTGTGGTCCAGGCTGACCGCGCCGAACAGCCGCTGGCCGCCGCCGGAGGCGCGCAGGAAGCCGCCGTCGACCACCCTGCCAGCGGCGCTGAAGTCGACCGCGCCGGTCAGCTCGTGGTCCAGCCTGAGCGTGGTGCTGAACCGGCTGTTCGCGAAATCGATGCCGAGGCTGCCCCCGTCGACCCGCATCAGGCTGGCCACCCCGGTCTCGGGGCTGAACACCGCCTGGGCGCTGTCCAGCGCGAAGCCCACCACGCCGGAGCCGGTGGTGAATAGGCGGGGGGCGTCCTCCCGCCGGAACAGGCCGTACTCGAAGTTGCCCACCGCGATCGCCCGGCCGATGCGGGCCTCGGCCGCCGGCAACGCGATGCGGTCGGTGTCCGCCGCGGCGGCGTAGTGCCCCCACGCCAATTCGCGATCAGCCAGCTCCTCCTGCAGGAGGGCGGGCGCGTCGCCCAGCGCACTGGCCGCCTCCTGGGCGGCACCGACGGCGACATCCAGAACCGCGCCCCCCCCGGGCGGCGCGTCGCCCAGCGCACTGGCCGCCTCCTGGGCGGCACCGGTGACGCCCGGGGCCGCAACCCCCTCCAGCAACGTCTCGCCCACCGTGCCGACCGCCGTCTGGGCGCCGGCGACGCCCAAGGTCGCACCCCCCTCCAGCAACCCCTCATCTTGGGCCGCCAACTCAGCGTCGGGGTCAGACGAAGCCGGCGCGGAGCCGTCGGCCAGCAGGGCCTGCACCTCCTCGCGCATCAGGTCCGGGTTGCGGATGCCCTCCGGCGGCAGCAGCCGGGGGAAGGGGCTGCCCTCCCCCACCTCCACCAGCTGCAGGGAGTCGCCGGTCAGCTCGAGGGCGCCGGCCTGGCACGGCCCGAGAGCCTCGGCGCTGCAGGCCGCCGACAGGGGCGCCAGGATGATCGCCCCCTCGTTGACCAGGGCGCGGGTCGAGGCTGGCCCGGCGGCCACCGCGAAGTCGGTGCCGCGTACGCCGATGGCGGCCACCGGGGTGTTCAGCCGGAACCGCGACCGGGCCGCCCGCACCGCCTCGCCGGAGATGGCGCGGGCCGCGCCCTCCCGAAGATTGAACTTCACCGCGGACCGCTCGGGCCGCCGCCGGTCGAATTCGTAGCGCTCGATCTCCAGCCGGCTGTAGGGCCTCACGCTGACCAGCGCCCGGTCCACGAAGCGGACGTGCACGTGGCCGTTCGACCCGGTCTCGATGCGGTCGCCCGCGCGGACCCCGGCGCCCTCCCCGATCCGCGTCCGGTCCCCGTCCGGCGAGTGGAGGTAGGCCTTGCCCAGCACCAGGGTGACTTCGCCCACCGGCTCCCCGGCCGGCTCCCGCGCGGCGGCCTGTGCGGCCGCCAGGCCCAGAAACAACGCCGCCGCCGCGGCCAGGCCGCGGCGCATCGGAGATCGCATGCTCGCCTCTGTTCTCATCTCGCTCACCTGACTGTCCCGCTCGCCCGGCAGTATACGCCATCCCGGCGCGGCCCGGACAGCATTCCGCACCGCAACCCTAGCGCCGGCGGCGGGGCGGGCGGGTGACAGCGGTCACACCGGCAGCCGATAGCCGCGGCCGGCGACTGGACCGGCGGACGGACGGTTCTATCTACCAACCCGGACAGTTCTATCTCCCTGCCACACCGGCGACACCGGCGGCCGCCACACCGGCGGCCGCCAGTCTTGCCGCGGCCCGCCGCCCCCTTATAA
>CAYSVD010000269.1:0-23906 GCA_964434395.1 uncultured Pseudohongiella sp. | reverse complement strand
GTCCAGAAGGGGGTCCAGAAGGGAGCGACAGAGCCTCCCGCCATGGCCTACAATGGGCCGCAAGACCCGCCCGCCGGAGGAGCCCGTGCCCGAACAGCCGTCCCGCCGCCGCTTCCTGAAGGGCGCCGCGGCCGCCGCGGGCGGGGCCGCCTTGGCCGGTTGCGCGGGCCCGCCGCCGGAGCCGCCCGCCTCCGGCCTGCCCCGGCTCAACGAGCGCACCCGGGGCTGGCTGCGCTTCCTGTGGGACAAGGCCACCACCCCGGACGACTGGGGCTACTCCGAGAACCCGGAGCGGCCTTGGGGCATGCGGCTGCCCCCCCGGGGGCCGATCGACTTCACGGACGACGGCGTCGGGCCGCATCCCTGGTGGGACCAGTACACCACCCCGCCCATGCTGAGCTTTCCGCGCTTCGACCTCGCGGACTCCAGCTACGCCGTCCTGCTGATGGCCGACCAGACCCCGGCCTGGCGGGAGGCGTACGCCCGCATCATGGACGAGCTGGCGACGCGGCACACCGCGTACTGGGCGGCCATCGACTGGAACACCTTCATCGGCCCCAGCCCGGACCGGGGCGCCTACCCGCCGGCGATGACGGCCGCCTGGCCGGAGCGGCTGCGGGGCCGCTACGACTTCCCCGGCTGGACCGCCAACGGCGTCGCGCCCTGGGGGCTGCAGCCGGACCCCGTCGGGGCCGACGGCAACCTGTTCTTCCGCGGCTGGCTGAACCTGGTGCTGGGCATCTACAAGTACGTCTCCGGCGACGACAAGTGGGAGCGGCCCTGGCAGGTCGCCGGCTACGAGAACGAGCGCTTCGAGTGGACCCAGCCGCGCATCGTCGAGCATCTGCGCCGGCAGTACCTCGAGCGCCCGGAGGGCCCCCACTGCGAGAACACCAAGATCTGGCCCTTCTGCAACGCCGCGGCCGGGCTGGGCATGTTCCTCTCGGACCGGCTGGGGGTCAGCCGCGCCCACGGCGCGTTCGAGAACTGGGTCGAGTTCATGAAGGACAACTACATGAGCGTCGACGCCCGGGGCGCGATCGAGTGGATGACCCTCTATTACGACCCGCTGGAGGACTTCAAGCTGAACGCGCCCGGCGCGGGCGGCGCCGGAGCCGGCGTGGCCTTTTACCTGCTGCCCCAGTCGCCCGAGCTGGCGACCGCGATCTACGAGGCGAACGCCGTCGCCCAGGGCTGGCGGGATCCCGCCCGCGACATCGCCCCGAGCGCCCTGGGCCTGGTCATGGCGCAGGCCTTGGGCGACCACGCCGCGGCCGAGCGCCTGCGCGCCGCGGCCGAGCGGGCCTTCGAGCCGCGCTGGTTCGGCGAGGGCATGGACCGCTTCGGCTGGTGGTTCCGGTTGGGCGAGCCCTGGCCCCGGGGCCAGCGCAGCGCCCAGATGATGATCGCCGAGATCGAGCAGGGGAACTGGATCGACGCGTTCCGGCTCAAGCATCTGGACAAGTACGACGCCCCCACCGTGGAGGGGATCGACTATCCGTCGCTGGGCGTCGACCAGGCTTGGAACGACCGGGAGACCGGCGTGCTGCATGTCGGCACCTACGCGGCGGACGAAAGCCGGCGGGGGCGGGAGACCTCCTGGCGGGTGAGCGGCCTGCCGGATGCGGCCGAGGCGACGGTGCTGGCCGACGGCGCGCCGATGGCCGTCGAGGCGCTCGACGGCTCCACCATCCGGATCCGCTCCGACATCGGCCGCCACCGCTTCGTCATCCACACCGGCTGGCGCGGCGGGCGCGCGGTCCGGCCCGCCGCGGCCGCGCGGACGGAGGAGGACGCGGCCCGTCCCGCCCGGCGGCGCACCGCCGCCGAGAACGCGCGGGCGGCCGAGGCGGTGCTGCTCAGCGGCGCCGCCGGCTGTCCCTGCTGCCGCGGCGCCGCGTGAGGGCGGCGCGATGGCCGGCCCCGTCTGCCTGATCGTCGGCGCCGGCGACCACATCGGGGCGGCCGTCGCGCGGCGCTTCGCCGCGGGCGGCTGCACGGTGTGCCTGGGCCGGCGCAACGGGGAGAAGTCCGCCGCGCTGGTGCGGGAGATCGCCGACGCCGGCGGCCGGGCCCACGCCTGGTCGCTGGACGCCCGGGAGGAGGAGCAGGTGCGCGAGCGCTTCGCCGCCATCGAGCGGGACATCGGGCCCATCGAGGCGGTCGTCTCCAACCCCGGCGGCAACGTGAACTTCCCCATCCGCGAGACCACCGAGCGGGTCTTCCGCAAGGTCTGGATGATGGCCTGCCTGACCGGCTTCCTGACCGGGCGGGAGGCGGCCCGGCACATGGTCCCGCGCGGGCGGGGCTCGATCTTCTTCACCGGCGCCACCGCCAGCGTGCGCGGCGGCAGCGGCTTCGCCGCCTTCGCCAGCGCCAAGTTCGCCCTGCGCGGGCTCGCCCAGAGCATGGCCCGGGAGCTGGGGCCGGCGGGCATCCACGTGGCGCACCTGATCATCGACGCCGGCGTGGACACGCCCTTCGTGCGCGAGCGCTACCGCGAGCGGGGCGTCGACCCGGCGCGGCTGCCGGAGAACGCCCTGATGGACCCGGCCTCGGTGGGCGAGGCCTACTGGACCCTGCACCGGCAGGCGCCGGACGCCTGGACCTTCGAGATGGACCTGCGCCCGAACATCGAGAAGTGGTGAGCGCCGGCGGCCGGATCGCTCCGCCGGGCCGGACGCGGCGGATCGCGGCGGGCGCTGGCAAGGGAGACGGGAGACCATGAGCAGGAACAGGAAGAGGACGCGCACGATCCGCATGGAGTTGCATCCGACCCCGGAGCAGGCGCGGATGCTGGAGGAAATGGCCGACGAGACCGGGACCATCCGGCTCGTCGCCGAGGACGCGGGCGGCCCCTCGCCGGAGGAGCTGGCGGCGCACTTCGCCGATCTCGTGCGGGCGCACGTCCTTTGGACCGAGGATGATCCGACGCCGGAAAGCGAACTGGACGACGCCGTGCGCATGCTCATGGAGATGACCGGCTGGGCCGGCCCCGACGTCTGCCGGGCCGCCGTCGGCGTCGCGCGCGAGAGGGAGCGCAAAGCCGGGCGGCGGGAAAGGAGGCTGCGCCGGCGCGGGGACCGGACGGGAGAGGAGCTTGCCCATATCGACCGCCGCGCCTACGCCGATGCCGCCCCGCAACTGGAGCGATGCGCGCTCCTGCTCCGGGGGGAGGTCCAGCCCGTCGATCACCTTGAACGCTTGATGCTCCGCGCCGCCGGCCTGGGGCGCCCCGGCCCGCTCCGTTCCTGGATCGACCGCTTCCGTTCCTTCGGTCGGAGGCTGAGACCAGCGGGCGCCGACCGGATCCCGATGCGGAAAAACGACCGGGGCGAAAGGCGATGAACGGCGGATGCGGCGCGCGCAAGATGGGCATGCGCCGCGCGATGCGCCGGCTGGGACGCGGCCGGACCGAGCGGCGCCTCCGGCGCAGGGCGCCCGGCGGCATCGTCGAGGCCGCCGCCGCCCGCGCCGGCCGGATGCGTTCCGTTCGCGGTCGTGCGTCCGAGAAGAGCCCGCCCGCCCGGGCCGCCTGCAAACGCCGGGAGCGCGGCCGCCGGGAGCGCGCGGATTCGAATGCCGCGATGAGCGTTTCGGCTTCCGGGACAGGGATTCCGGCCGGACGCGCGCGGTTCGGGGAGCGATCGGCCCGGCCGTCGACCCGGCGGCATGCGTCCGCTCCGGAAAAATCCGGCGCTTGATTCGACACGCACGTCCCAACCAGGAGGCCCCCATGCCCGCCGACGTGGAATTCCACTACGACTTCGCCAGCCCCAACGCCTATTTCTGCCACCGGCTCATTCCGGGCATCGAGGAGCGCGCCGGGGCGCGCTTCCGCTACTTCCCGGTGCTGCTCGGCGGCATCTTCAAGGCCACCGGCAACCGGTCGCCGGTGGAGCAGTTCGCGGGCGTGAAGAACAAGCCGGAGTACCAGCGGCTGGAGACCGAGCGCTTCGTCCGGCGGCACGGCCTCGACGACCGCTTCGTCTTCAACCCCCACTTCCCGGTCAACAGCCTGGCGCTGATGCGCGGCGCGGTCCACGCCGAAGGCCGCGGCTTCCGCGGCGACTACGTCGAGACGGTGTTCCAGGGCATGTGGGAGCGGGGGCTGGACATGGCCGACGAGGCCGTCTTCGGGCGGGCGTTGCGCGAGGCCGGCCTGCCCGCCGAGGACATCCTCGCCGGCTGCCGGGATCCGGAGGTCAAACGGGCCCTGATCGACAACACCGCCCGCTCGGTCGAGCTCGGGGCCTTCGGCTCGCCCACTTTCTTCGTGGACGGGGAGATGTTCTTCGGCAAGGACCGGCTGCTGGAGGTGGAGGAGGAGATCCTGGCGCGGGCCGGCCGGAAGGCTTAGGGCGCGGCCCGGTCGAACACCCGCGTCAGGCTGATCGGCGCGCGGAAGGAGTCCGGCTGGATCAGCATCTCGACGCGCAGCCGCGCGCCGCCCTCCTCCAGCGTGTAATGCTCGATGGTGAAGCCCCCGTCGCGCGGGCGGGCCTCGACGGTGAGCCTCCCGCCGTCCCAGTGGCCGAAGGAGTGGTCGGTCCCGCCGGCGGCGTAGAAGTCGCCGGCCCGGGCGCGGGTGCGGCGCCCGTCGGTGTGGAACACGCGCCGGTAGCCGTCCTCGTAGGTGAAGCGCAGCTCGGGCCCGGCGCGCTCGATGCTCAGCGCATCGTCGTAGGAGATGCGGTCGTACAGCTCGTGCTCGGGCGGCCCGCCCCGGTAGAAGTCCTCCCGCCGGTTGAACAGGCCGCGCCCGCCCCGGCCGCCGCCCGCCCGGATGGCCGCCTCGACCCGGTCGTCGGTGTCGTCGCTCAGCTCCTCGTTGATCACCCAGTTCCCCGCCAGCCCGGCGGGGACGTCCTCGGCCGCGGCGGCCGCCGGCGACAGGGCGGCGGCGGCGGCGCAGACGGCCGCGGCGCGGCGGAGGGCGTGGAGGCGGCGGCCGGCCACGGGACGGCTCAGACGGCGATGGTCCGCCGCCAGTCGGCGACCGCCCGGCCGATCTCGGCGGGCGAGTCCTCCTGCAGGAAATGGCCGCCCGGCACCGTCACCTCCCGCTGGTTGGGCCAGCGGCGGCAGAACTCCCGCTGCCGGCCGATCAGGATCGCGCCGGGCTCGGCGTTGACGAACAGCTTGGGCGTCTCGCACCGCGACAGCCAGTCGGCGTAGGAGCGCACCAGCTCGACCACCTCGGGCGGCTCGCCGCCGATCGGGATCTGCCGCGGCCAGCTCAGGGTGGGCCGCCGGTCCTCGCCGGGGCGGGCGAAGGGGCGGCGGTACACCGCCATCTCCTCCTCGGAGAGCTTGCGCAGCATCGAGCCGGGCAGCACCTTCTCCACGAACACGTTCTTCTCCAGCGCCATCCCCTCGCCGGCCGGCGAGCGGAAGCCCTGGAAGACGCCCCGGGCCGCCTCCGGCCAGTCCTCCCACTCCACCGGCATGACGAGGGCCTCCATGTAGGCGATGCCGGCGACCGCGCCGCGATGGCGGTTGGCCCAGTCGAAGCCCAGCGCCGAGCCCCAGTCGTGGACGACGAAGGTGACCTTGTCCGTCGCGCCCAGCGCCTCCAGCGCGGCGTCGAAGTGCTCGCGGTGCTCCAGCAGGGTGTAGCGGTCCGGCCCGGAGTCCTCCAGCTTGTCCGAGCCGCCCATGCCGATGAGGTCCAGGGCGATGCAGCGGCCTTGGTCCGCCAGCGCCGGCATGATGTTGCGCCACAGGTAGGAGGAGGTGGGGTTGCCGTGCTGGAACACGATGGGGTCGCCCCGCCCCATCTCCACGTAGCTCATGGTCCTGCCCAGGACGGAGACGGTCCGCTTCGGATGCTCCGCGGCGCCGATCATGACGCTCCCCCTTTCGCCCCCGCCCGGCGCGGCCGGACGCTCATTCGCCCTGCACCACTTCGTTGCGCAGCACGCCGATGCCGGACAGCTCCACCTCGTACACGTCGCCCGGCTCCATCGCGCCGGTGACGCCCATGGTGCCGGACCAGATCATGTCGCCGGGCTCCAGCGTGAAGTAGCGGGAGATGTAGCTCACCATCTCCTCCATGCCGAACACCAGGTCGGCGCTGCTCTCGCGCTGCACGATCTCGCCGTTGTGGCGGCCGGTGATCATGATGTCGCGGTAGTCGGCGTCCTTGTAGAGCACCGGGCCGACGGCGTTGAAGCCGCGGGTTCCCTTCGCCCGCACCCACTGGATATCGCTGCCCTGCCAGGAGCGCTCGCTCACGTCGTTGCCGGCCGTGACGCCGAAGATGTATTCGCCCGCCTCCTCCACCGGCACGTTCTCGGCGCGTTTGCCGATCACGACGATCATCTCCGCCTCGTAGTGCAGGTCGCTGGAGCCGGCCGGGCGCACGATCGGATCCTCCGGGCCGACGATGGAGCCGGGCGGCACGATGAACAGGCCCGGCTGCTCGGCCGGCTCGCCGGTGATGTGGCTGCGGAAGTTGAAGGCCGTCATGAACACCTGCCTGGGGTCCACCGGGGCCTCCAGCCTGACCTGGTCGCGGGGGAACCACGCGCCGGTGTGCTCCATGGTGTGGTAGGGGGCGCCGGCCAGCTGCCAGACCTGGTCGCCGTGCACCATGCCCCAGGAGACCTCGCCGCCGTCCTGCGAGTAGCGCACGAAGATCTCGGGCTCGCCGTCCTGCGCCGCCAGGGGGCCGCACAGGGCGAGCGCCAAGGCGGCCGTGCTGAGAAGTCGGTTCATGGCGGTCTCCCTTGGGTGCGCCGGTTTTGGAGGAACGGGACCGATGGTACGCCGCCGCCGCCGGGCGGTCAAACCCGGATGTCCCGGATGTCCCGGACTTGTCCCGGATGTCCCGGATGTCCCGCTCCGGGCGGTTGAGCATGCGGTCCGGCCCATCAGGGCGCGCCCGATACTCGTTTGCCTTGGACGGTCAATGCCGGTCGCCTCGATGCGGATGGCGATGGCGCGGCGCTCGCGGAGCCGCGCATCAAGGTCGGGCCGGCCTCGTCCGGAGGCTCGGCAGGAAACGCCGAGGGTCCGGCGCCAAAGCCCACGCTTTCCGCTTCGGCGCGGGGCTCCGGCCGTTCAACGCGCGCGCTGACTTTATCGAGCCGCGGCGGCTCACGGTCCTTCAGCTCCTCGCGACTGGCTTCATCACCGACTACTGTCTCCATGGCGGGGAAGATGCGCGCACTGTCGGCCGCGCGGAACCCGCCGTCGATGTGGGTCCAGCGACGATCCCGTCCCGACGATGTTCGCTTTTTTGCAATTTATGGCATGCGGCGTCAGGGAAAAGTCATGACGGGTACTCATTTCCCCACCCGTCATACCCAGACCGCCGCTGGCGGGCGAACACATCGAGGCGCGGGCCGGGAAACAAGGCGGCGATGTCCCGGTAGAAAGAGTCGGGTTTGGCGCTGTGGGTCGTGGAGCTTTCGACAAAAAGCGTCTGGAGCTTGCCGAGTGCGGAACGCGGGAATACGCCCTTGCCTCGGTAGCCGAAAAGCACGTGCTCGGTGATGATCTGATACGGCCCGAAGGGGCAGGGCCCGGTCCGTTTGTTCCAGGTGATCATCGTGTAGTAGCGATAGCCCCAGTGTTCCATCAGGTCGAACGCCATGGGGATGATAGGCTCGCCCGAGGCGCGGTCCCGGCTGTTGGTGGCCCACAGCCACATAAACGACCGCTCGGCGCCCCAGGCGGCGACAGGCAAACGCTCAAGGCGGGCGCGGGACATGGTGGGATAGTCGAGACGAGTGCTCTGACGAGGGCGGACCCGGCGGCGGCCGGTTTTGCCCTGGTTCCAAGGCGGATCGACAACAAGAACCCGGTAGTCGCCGGCGCGGGGCGGCGGCATCGGCTCCGCGGCAGTTTCGGGCGCGGCGTTCTTCTCGGACCCGCGCTCCGGGGCGACGGCAGGCTGGCGGGTCATGAAGCCGCTCGGAAACACGAAGTCCGGCCGGTATACCCGAAAGCCCGGGGTCGGCGCGGCGGGCGCATTCGCGTTGTCCCCTCTGTCCGTCGGCAGGTTCGGCGGGGATCCGGGTTATCATGGAGATCCAGGGGCGGACGCGCCCTGCGACCCATCAACAACAATGGAGGTTCCATCATGCACAGTCGGACGCTGGTCATGATCCTCGCCCTGACGCTTCCCGGCGCGGCGCTCGGGCAGTCCACCGAAAGCAACGTTACTAGTTTTCAACTGTATAACGGTTGCCAGCCATTCCAACTGTTGGTTGAATATGATTTATATGAAGAAAATTCGGATGAACATAACCAGGCAATCGACCTGACAAAGCAGGCCATCCAGAACCTCGCCGAAAGCCGCCTGCGCGCCGCCCGGCTGCACACGAAGACGGCCTCACCTCAATACTTGGATATCGACATAAGGGTTGTCGGAATATCATTCCACATATCCCTTTCTTTTATGAAGGTTGTTTATGACACGGCTTCAGATTCGCGTGGCTATGCATCAACCTGGGGTGCCGGCTACATCGGAATAGCCAACAACTCAGGCTTCATCCTCTCCAACCTGTCGGAAAGAATGGACCTGTTCTTGGTGGAATACCTGCGCGTCAACGAGGACGCCTGCGGCTGACCGGACGCCCGGTGCGCGGGCCGGAGCCTACTCCCCATTCTCCTGACGGAACTCCGCGCAGGCGATCGCGTTCATCTCCCGGGCGCCGTGGCCGAACACCACCTTCTGCAACGTGTCGGCCAAGCGCTCCTGGAAGCCCTCCGCATCCAGATAGGCGGCGACGCCGCCGTCGGCCGGATCCAGCGCGATTTGCTTGAGGTCGCGGCGATGGTCCTCCGTGACGATGACGAACGGCGTGGCGCGGCGCAGCGGGCTGCGGCGCTCCTCGGCGCGGATGCGGAACAGCAACTGCTCGCGGGGCTTCTTGTAGCGGTTCCAGCCCGCGATCACGCAGGACAGCCTGTTGGTCAGCAGGCCGAAGCAGCGGTTGTACTGGCGCATGGCCTCGAACGCGTGGATCTCGTTGTAGGTGTTGATGGTGGCGAACAGGCCGGTCTGCCCCAGCAACGTCGCGCACCGGTCCACCAGCGCGTTGCTGATGTCGTAGATGAGCACCACCGGCTTGGTCGCCACGGCCTCCGCTCCCCGTCCCTCACTTCCCGCCGGAGCTGAAGACGACGTTCGCCGCGATGCCGTCCCGGTCGGTGCGGGCGAGGTTGGCGGGCACCTTCGCATCCTCGTACCCGAAACTGATGCCGAACAGGATCCGCGTGCCGTCCCGTATGTCGAAAGCCTCCCTGACCAGGTCGGGATAGTTGCGCATGGTGCCCATGGGGCAGCTGTGCACGCCGAAGGCCACCATCGCCAGCATCAGCGTCTGGGCCCACATGCCGACATCCACCGCCACGGTGGTGCCGAAGGCCGGATCCATGCCGACGAACGCGATGTGCGGCGCGTCGAAAAACTCGAAGTTGCGCAACACGGCCCGCATCCTGCCCTCCCGGTCGTCGCGGCCGATGCCCATTTTGGAATACAGGGCCACTGCGCACTCGACCTGCCGGACGCGGTACTCGTCGACGAACTTCCCGGGGTAATCGTAGTCCGGGTTGGGCGGCACGCCGTTCGCGGTGTTCTCGTACATCCGGCGGCGCAACCGGTCCTTCAGTTCGCCCGACGCCACGTAGGCCTTCCAGGGCTGCACATTGCAGTTGGACGGCGCCCGCTGGGCGATCTCGAAGATCCGCTCGATGACCTCCCGGGGCACCTCCCGGTCCAGAAACCCCCGCACGGAGCGCCTGGAGAGCACCGCATCGACCAGGCTCATGGCGGGATCCTCCAGCCTGCCGGCTGATGCCCCGGCGGCCGTGTTCGGCCTGTTCATCGCCGTCTCCCCCGGTCAGCTGAGCAGACGGCCGCCGTCGACATCGACGGTGGTCCCGGTGACGAAGCGGTTGTTCATCACATACAGGACGGCCTCGGCCACCTCCGCCGGGGCGCCGGGCCGGGGAATCAGGTGGGATGCCGTCATGGCCTTGAGCTTCGCGTCCTTCTCCTCGCCGAAGTGGTCGAACATGGCGGTGTCGATGGTGCCGGGCGAGACCACGTTGACCCGCACCGGAGCCATCTCGACCGCCAGACACCGCGCGAGGTTCTCCACCGAGGCGCCGACGCAACTGAGCGGAGACTGGCCCGGCGCGATCTTGCGCGCCGGGGAGCCGCTGACCAAGGTGATGCTGCCGTCCTTCGCCAAACGGGACGCGCCCGCCCGCACCACGTTGCAGTAGCCCCACAGCTTGCCGTAGGCCGCCTGGAACTGCTCCTGGGTCTGCTCCAGGAACGGTTTCAAGGTCCGCTCGCCCCCGACCGCCGCCGAGACCAGATGGTCGATCGCGCCCGCCTCGTCGAACAGCGCGTCGAGCGCCTTCGGGTCGTGGGTGTCCGCCTGGCGGACTTCGAAGGCGCCGTCGGCCGCCCGCCGGGCGCTGTCGATGTGGCGTTGCGAGCGCCCGGCCGCCCACACGCTGGCGCCGGCCGCGGCGGCCGCGGCGGCCGTCGCCAGGCCGATGCCGGCGGTGCCGCCGACGACGACCACGCGTTTGCCGCTTAGGTTGTTTTCGATCATTGCGCTTTCCCCCTCATCTCTCGCAACCAGCGAGCGGTCGCGCCGGATGCTATCACAGCGGGCGCCGTCCGCGAGCGGGCATGCAGGCCGCAGTACCACGTTTCCGGCGGGTTGCCGGCGAACGACCCAAAACTGAGCCGAATATTCATCCCGGCGGCGACTGACTGACCCAGCCGGTCACTGCGGCTTGCGGACATGCCTCGGACGCGCGGCATCGCCCGATTCGGGGCGGCGCCGTTATTGCGATTTGACTGCCGGCGGCAAAGGCGCATGGCGCTGAAAGGATCATGGGGCGCCGATCCACAGGGCGAATCCTTCCCGATGCCGCCAAACTCCTTCACGACCTTTCGGCGATTTCTTCCAGTATGCCTGCGCACAGATCCGACGACTTTTCGGCCTCCTGAGCGGTCAAGCGATCGCTCATTTCGTAATCCGCCCTGGCTCTCATACCCACAGGATCTTCCATCAGAGCGCCTATCACCAAGCATCTTCCCTTTATGGCAGCTTAGCGATTCTTTTCAGTATATCTTCGCACAGGTCCAATGATCTTTTGGCGTCTCGAACGGTCAGGCGCGCGTCCATCTTGTAGTCCGCCTTGATTCTTAGATCCATAAGATCTTCCATCAGATCGCTTATCACCGAACCCAATCCTCCCATCCGTCTATAATGATTCCGCACTTTCTTGTGTCCGCCCCGGCCTCTGGTGGTGATTCCGGCTATTTCGCACAAACCAAAAACACGGCATAATATGCTCTGCCTATTATGGTTCTCACCAACCCCTCATCGGGATTTAGTTTATCCAAATTCGCATACAACCGACGTGCGACATCGTAAAATAAAACCGCTTTCATTGTTGTGGCCCCACCTTAGTAAGAAAAAATTATGTCTTCAGCAACAGCTATGTCTATTGAGCTGAAGAAATCATACAAAATCTCTCCCTGCAGCTTTATCAACTCACGCGAATCCTCGGTATGAAACTTGGGGGTCACTCGCACGGCATCGAGCTCATGCATTTCGCTCGCAGTGTGTTCAATCTTTATTTCAGCAATGCCGTACTTTTCAGCAAGATACGGCGCCAGCTCATTAAGTATTCCCACCACGTGCGGCTTCCTCGCAAGAAAATCCTCGACCTCCTCCTTGTTCACATATGACGAGTAAGCGGGCATCAGGCCCAAATCGTTCAGATCGCCGCCATGACCATCACATTCCGGCCGCTGGAGACAGGTTGCGGGGTTGATGGGATGCCGGCAAGCATCGTCTATCAATAAATCCGGCAAATATTGCCCAGATGCCTGACCAAACGTAGCGCCCCGGCTCTCCGTCTCATTGCTCTTTGGTTTTTCAATCAACATGGTCATGAGGATTTCCTCCTATTGGAATGTTTTGGGTGTTTATATGATGCGATTCGTCCGCACCGGCGCAATGTCTAATCATATCACGCACCGGTCCCGCTTTTCTCCCTGGGGACTCTCTTCATGATTTTTTCAAGCATGCTTTTTCCGGCCGCGCGCAACTGCCGGAACATTTCCGCGCTGTCGGACCAAATCCCATCAAGATCGAGGTCCCTTTCCGTAAAGACGTCAACCAACAACCCGGACCGCACATCGCCCGTATTGTCGTTCGACAGGGTAGTGTTGTTGTTCAATTGGGTTCTGTACAGCAAGCCATCCTCGTCCTTCATCTCGAATTTCATCATCAGGTCGTGCTTCGACAGATCATAGCCCGCCAGATTCCCCTGGAAATGTATCCGATCAAACCCCGCGCCGGAGTCCTGATCCGTCTCAACTACGCCTACGGCTCGACATACAACCCGCTCGATGTCCACCATCTCCTTTTTTTCGGCAATGTCCTCGACCAGCGCCGTAGCCTTTTCAGCAACCCCGTCTTCATCCGCATATGAGGCTAGAACGCTGAAGCCGAACATCCGGTCGCCTATCAATAAAGCCTCGCCATCCCCCTGCAGCATATACGCCGGCTGATACTTAAACTCCAACGTGTTCCGTCGGACCGATGTCGGGATGTTCGCCGCAGGGAGCCCTTTGCGCCTGGGAAACCTTCTGCTGAACGGTCCGGACGAGAACATTCCAAGCAGGACTGAGACGATATGCTCATCCCGGCTCGAAAAATCCATCCCGAAAATCACTTCAACCGTCGGGTCTGGCGACATGGCTTGCCTCCTTGAATCATGCCATTTTAACCAAATTATGATGGCCATGCAAGCGTTTCCGCACGTTTTCGCACGTTTCCGAGCGCACGCACTGCGTTGACCCTGCGCTTTCCGTGCTTTTTCACCGCTTTCGGCCTCAAATACGGCATCCCTGAGAGGTGCTATACTCCCCGCCAGCCGGGCGCCATGCGCCGAAAACACCAACAAGCAAGCCATGGAAAGACTCCTACTGCGCCTGAGCGATGCCTTCGCAGCCGCGCCCGGTCTGGTCCTCCGGCGCCGGTGGAGCATCCTGACGGTCCTGTTCGCCGTCTCCGGGTTCATGGCGTACGGCGTCTTCAACCGCACCGCGCTGGACATGAGCATGGAGAGCTTCCTGCCAGCGGACGACCCGGCCATGGACGCGCTGAACGACTTCCGCGAGCAGTTCGGCAGCGACGATGCGGTGTTTCTGGTCTACCGGGCGAGGGACGGCGACATCTTCTCGCGCCGCTCGCTGGAGGCCGCCCAGCGCCTGACCGACGACCTGCGGAACTGGCGGAGCTTGGACCGCGGCCCGTTCCCGGAGACGCTGGACGGGTACGAGCTCGACTGGGACGCGCTGACCCGCATCCGCCGAGTGCTGTCGGTCGCCAACCTGCGCTATCAGGAGAGCGTGGGCGACAGCCTGCTGTCGAACCGGCTGGTGCCGGGCCGGCTGCCGGAGGACGGGGCGGGCCTGACCGGCATCCGCGACCGGGCCCTCTCCCTCGAGGACTTCCTGCTGGCCTTCTGGTCGGCCGAGGCCGACTACGGCGCCATCCTCATCCAGACCGACTTCGGCACGCGCCCGACGGCGGACTTCGTGCCCGCCGTCGACGCCGAAGGCGTGAGCCTCGGCGACGACTTCGCCGGCTTCGACGACGCGGACGGCGGCCTCGCCTTCGACCCGTCCGCCGAGGTCCAGGAGGTCGATTTCGAGCCGGTCGACATGATGGAGTACACCGGCTTCCACATCATCACCAAGGCCATCTACCAGCGCTACGAGGACGACCTCGAGTTCTTCCCCGTGGGCAATCCGGCCCTGTCGGAGTTCATGATCGAGATGCTCGGCGAGATGCAGCTGCTGGGCGGGTTGCTGGTGCTGGTCTTCACCCTGCTGCTGTGGATCCTGTTCCGCTCCTTCAGCGCGGTGCTGTGGTCGGTGCTCACCATCCTGCTCAGCGTCGCCTGGGCCTGGGGGATCCCGGCCTGGCTCGGAGTGGAGCTGACCACCATGATCTCGCTGACGGTGATGCTGATCTTCGCGGTGGGCATCGCCGACTGCGTCCACGTGATGAGCGCCTACTTCACGTTCCGGCGCGAGGGCAAGGAGCACCATGAGGCCCTGTCGCTGTCCTACGGCAAGGTGGGGCTGGCGATCGGGGTCACCACCGTCACCACCATGTGCGGCGTGCTGGCCCTGACGAGCTCGGACCTGCTGATGATCAAGGTGTTCGGCTGGACCTCGGCGCTCGGCGTGTTCCTCGCCTTCTTCTTCACCATCGTGCTGCTGCCGATCCTGCTGGACGTCTGGCACCCGGGACGCGCGGACGGCGGCAGCCTGGCCGACCGCCTCGGCCGGCGCTGGAGCGCCCTGTCCCGCGGCGCCCGGGCGGCTCTCGCGCTGGGCTGGTTCGCGCTGCTGCTGGCCGCCCTGCCGCCCCTGGTCGCGGCCTACATCGCGGCCGTGACCTTGATGACCTACGTCGTGGTGAACTGGCAGCGGCCGATCCTGGAGTACGTGCCCGGGGTCGCGGCGCGCCGCCCCTACCTGATCATGACGGCCTTCGGCGCCGTCTTCGCCGTCTGCGTGTACGGCATGACGCAGATCCGCATCGACAGCAACATGACGGAGATCACCCGCGAGGGCTCGTCCATCCAGGTCACCTACGACACGGTGGACGAGCACATGGCCGGGGCCCAGAACATGGAGATCGTGGTCAACGCCGGCCGGGTCGACGGCCTGACGAGCCCGCGCCTGCTCGCGGCGATCGACGCGCTGCAGGAGCGCATCGAGCGGCGCTATCCGGAGCAGATCACCCGCACCCATTCCCTGGCCGACATCGTCAAGGACACCAACCGGATCATGAACGGCGGCGACCCGGCCTTCCACCGGGTGCCGGACTCCGGACCGCTGGTCTCGCAACTGCTGTACCTGTTCAACAGCGCCAACCCCGAGGATCGGCGCGCCCTCGTCTCGGACGACTACAGCAGCTCCCACATCACCATCAACGCCCGCAACGCCGGCTCCTACCAGTACCAGGCCTTCTTCACCGAGATCGGCGAGGAGATCGAGGAGGTCTTCGCGCCGCTGCGCGGGGAGTTCCCCGAGCTCGAGGTGACCGTGACCGGCAGCATGGCGATGATGATGCGCATGGCCGACGAGCTGGCCCGCTCCCAGTACTCCAGCCTGCTGTTCGCCCTCGGCGTCATCAGCGCGATCCTGATCGTGACGCTCGGCTCGCTCAAGGGCGGATTGCTGGCGATGATCCCGAACCTGATCCCGGCGACCCTGAGCTTCGGGCTGATGGGCCTGCTCGGGCTGCCCCTGGACACCGACACGTTGCTGATCGCGCCGATCATCATCGGCATCGCGGTGGACGACACCATCCACTTCATGACCCACTACCGCGTGGACCTGGCCCGCACCGGCAGCATCTCCCAGGCCCTGCGCGGCACGGTGCGGCACGTGGGGCAGGCGGTGATGTTCACCACCATGGTGATCGCGCTCAGTTTCGCGATCCTGAGCTTCTCCGGGCATCTCGGCATGGCCAAGATGGGTTTTTTCGGCGCCATCGCCATCTTCGTCGCGTTGCTGTGCGACCTGTTCCTGATCCCGGCCATGGTGGTGGTGTTCAAGCCGACCTACGGCGTGCGCGGCGCCGACACCTCCATCGATTTCGCGGGCGCGGCCCGCGCCTGAGGGACGCGATCATGTATCGGACCATCCCCCCCGCGGCCGCGCGCCGCCCGGCGGCCGTCTTGGCCGCACTGGCCGCGCTGGCCGCGCTGGCCGCCGTCCCGGAGCCGCCGGCCGCCGCCGAGGAGGCGCGCCTCCCCGACGGCCGCGCCATCATGGAGCGCGTGGAGGAGAACCAGCGCGCCACCTCCAACTCGGCCCTGTCGAGGATTCGGCTGTCCAGCTGCCGCTTCGGGGTCAAGGACAACCGCATCACCTGCGCCGGGCGCCCCCGGGTCAAGTCCATCGAGTCGGTGGGCAAGGGCTACGGCGAAGGGCTGCGGGACACCCGCTCGGTGGCCATCGTCCTGGAGCCGGCGGCGGAGCGGGGCATCGGCATGCTGACCTACGCCTACGACGAGCCCGGCCGCGACAACGAAACCTGGCTGTACCTGTCCGCGCTGGGGCGGGTCAAGCGCGTGGCCGCCGGCGGCGACGAGGACGAGACCGAGCCGGGCTCCCTGTTCGGCTCGGAGTTCACCACCGAGGACATGGACACCGGCAAGCTGGACGAGTACGCCATCGCCGTGCTGTCCGAGTCGACGACCGGCGGGCGCCCCGTGTGGGTGGTGGAGATGGTCCCGAACGCCGAGCGGGCCCGCAAGTCGCGCTACGCCCGCACGGTCAGCCACATCGACAAGGAGCGGCATGTGCCGCTGCGGGTGGAGATGTACGACCGCCGCGGCAGGGAGGTCAAGCGCATGCTGGGGGCCCGGGTCGAGCGGATGAACGGCATCTGGGTCGCCCGCTCGGTCACCATGATGAATCTGGTCAGCAACCGGCTGTCCAACATGGCCTTCCTCGAGATGCACACGGGCATCGACGTCCCGGACGGGTTCCTCACCCAGCGCACGCTGACGGACGCCGCCTTCCGGGAGGCGGAGCTGGCGCGGCTGCGCGCGCAGGTCCCGTAGGACCGCCGGCCGATGGGGACGCCGCGCGCCGCCGCCGCGCTGCCGGCCCTGCTCGCGCTGCTGGCCGCCAACGCGCCCGCCCAGCCGGACGCGGCGCCGGCGCTGGACGAGGATCTGTTCGGGGAGCTGTTCGACGAGGACGCCGCCGACGCCCGCCCCGGCTGGCTGGACGGCTTCACCGGGCGCATCAGCCAGCAACTGTCCGGGCAGGTCCACCGCCGCACGGTCCGGCTGGACGCCGGCGGGACGGCGTTCGACCTGCCCCGCCGCGCCCGGGTGGAGACCAACCGGCTCGGCCTCAACCTGCGCTACCAGCGCGCCTTCGCGCCGGGCTGGCTGCTGCAGGGCAGCGGCCAGGCGCGCGCGTACTGGAACGACGACTACGAGTACCGCGCCGCCGGCGGGCGCGTCGAGACCGAGACGCGGCTCAACGAGCTGTTCGTGCAGCGCAGCTTCGGCGGCCACAGCCTCCGGCTGGGCCGGCAGACCGTGGTGTGGGGCGAGACCGTCGGCAACTCGGTGCTGGACGTGATCAACCACGTCGAGTTCAGGGACTTCACCATCATCGACATCGAGGACGCCCGGCTCAACCAGTGGATGCTGGTGTGGGACTGGTTCGGCGGCGGCGGCGACAGCTTCTCCTCCTTCGTCAACCTGCACCCGGAATTCAACCCGGCGCCGGTGCGGGGCAGCCCGCTGTTCTTCGACCCGGGCCACCACCTGCCGGACCACGACCGCGGCGGCGAGCGGCTGCTGGAGGCCGGAGTCCGGTGGCGACGGTCCATCGAGGGCAGCGACATCGCGCTGATGGCGGCCCGGCTGCACGACAACCAGGTGCGCTGGACGCCGCCGCCGCCCGGCGGCGACACGGCCGGCACCGCCGTCGGCGACTTCCTGCTGCTGGGGTTCAGCGCCAACCGCGCGCTCGGCCGGCTGCTGCTCGCCCTCGACCTCGCCTTCCGCCGCGGCGCGCCGGCGGAGGGCTTCGCCCTGCCCGGCGCCCCCGCTCCGCCGACGGAGCCGGGCCTGCGACGGGACGAGCTGGGGGCGTCCTTCGGCTTCGAGTACGGCATCGACAACGAGCGCAACCTCAGCCTCGGCATCCAGGCGCGGCGGCCGCTGGACGGCCCGGCGGACGAGGAGGATCTGTTCGGCAGCTGGCTGCTCCGCTACGGCCACGCCATGCGCAACGGGAACCTGACCCTGTCGGCCACCCTGCAGGGCGGGCTGGACGCCGAGTCGCTGCTGGCGCTGGTGGGGCTGGACTACGCCGTGGACGACCGCTGGGCCGTCGGCGGGCAACTGATCGGCATCGCCGCCGGCGGCGGCAGCCCGCTGGCGCTGTTCGACCGGGACCTGCGGCTGGCGGCCACCCTCTCCTACTCCTTCTGACAGGGCCCGGCGGATTCCCGGTCGAGCGGAGACTCCCTAATAACGGTCCGGGCGGTGGAACACGTCCCGGTCGAACTCGCCCTCCCAGTTGGCCACCGCCGTGGAGACCGACAGGTCGCCGCCCACGTTGACGCTGGTGCGCAGCATGTCCAGCGGCCGGTCGAAGGGCAGGATGAAGCCGATCACCACCGCGATCTGCTGCGGGCTGATGCCGATCACCTCCATCACCGCCGCGATCAGGAACAGCGAGGCGCCCGGCACGGCGGCGGTGCCGATGGACACCAGGGTGGTGGATCCGGCCACCAGGACGTAGTCGGCCAGGCTCATTTCGATGCCGAAGGCCTGGGCGGCGAACACCGAGACGATGCCCACGTACAGGGCGGTGCCGTCCATGTTGATGGTGGCGCCGAGCGGCAGCACGGTGGAGGCCACCACCGGCCGCACGCCGAGGTTCTCCTCGGCGACCGACATGGACACCGGCAGGGTGGCGGAGCTGGAGGAGGTGGAGAAGGCCAGCAACATGGCGTCCCGGGCCCCGCGGAAGAAGACCAGCGGCGAGAGCCCCAGCATCAGGCGCATGACCAGCGCGCCGTGCATCAGGATCATGTGCAGCGCCGCCCCCAGCACCACCGCCAGCACCAGCACGATCACGTCCAGCAGGGCGGCGACGCCTTGGGTGCCGGCCGCCACGGCGATCAGCGCGAAGGCGCCGAAGGGGGCCACCTCCATGATCCAGTGGGTGATGCGCAGGATCACCTCGGTGGAGGCGCTCATCAGGTCCGCCAGCGGCCGGCCCCGCTCGCCGACGGTGAGGAGGCCGACCCCTACCAGCAGGGCGAAGAAGATGATGGCCAGGATGTTGCCCTCGGCCAGGGCGGCGATGGGGTTGGACGGCACGATGGCGATCAGCCGCTCGCTCAGGGGGACGGGCTCCTGCACCGCGGTGGGCGCCGCCGCCGACAGGTCCACCCCGACCCCGGGCCGCATGAGGGCCGCCAGGGCCAGCCCGATGGTGATGGCCACCAGGGTGGTCAGCAGGTACAGCCCCAGGGTCTTCACGCCCAGGGAGCCGAGCTTGCTCGGATCCCCCATGGACACCACGCCGGCGACCAGCGTCACGAACACCAGCGGGACCACCACCATGCGGATCAGGCGGATGAACAGGTCCCCCAGCCAGCCGATGCTCTCCGCGCCGGGCCCCCAGAGGGCGCCCACGACCACTCCGGCCGCGATGGCGGCCAGGATCCGCTTCCACAGCGCGATCTCGAACCAGATGCCCAGCCGCCGGCCGATGCCGGGCGCCGCGTCGCTCATGTGCGCCTCCTTGTCTCGCGCCGGGGCGGCGGCGGGCCGCAAGGGCGTAAAAGTTGCTAACATACCATATTTGCGGCCGCGGGCGGCGGGCATGGCGGAGTGGGTCGAGGGGACGGTCGCCGGCAACGCCCGCTGGACCCCCGCGCTGTTCTCGCTGACGATCGACGCGGCCGTCGACGGCTACGCGGCCGGGCAGTTCACCAGCCTGGCGCTGGACCTGGACGGGGAGCGGATCGCCCGCCCCTATTCCCACCTGAGCCCGCCGGGACGGCGCCCGCTGGAGTATTTCCTGTACACCGCCACCGGCGGGCGGCTGTCCAACGCGCTGGCGCGGCTCGGCGCCGGCGACCGGGTGTGGGTGAAGAAGCGCTCGAACGGCTTCTTCGTGCTGGACGAGGTGCCCGACTGCGAGGAGTTGTGGATGCTGGCCACCGGCACCGGGGTGGCGCCCTTCCTGTCCATCCTGGGCACCGAGACCCCCTGGCGGCGCTTCCGGCGGGTGGTGCTGGCCTACGCGGCGCGCACCGGGGCGGATTTGTGCTACCGGGAGCTGATCGATGCCCTGCTCGAGCGGCGCGGGGAGGCTCTGTCCTTCCACCCCTTCGTCAGCCGCGAGCGGGTTCCCGGCGCGCTGCGCGGGCGGATCCCGGCCGCCATCGAGGACGGCCGGCTGGAGGCGGCGGCCGGGTTGGCGCTGTCGCCGGAGCGGTCCCACTGCATGCTGTGCGGCAATCCGGGCATGGTCCGGGACGCCGCGGCGGCGCTCAAGGAGCGCGGCCTGGCCCGCAACCGGCGCCGGACGCCGGGGCAGATCACCGTGGAGAACTACTGGTAGGTCCGGCGGCGGCGCCGCAAGCCGCGCCGCGCGGGCCTTTCGCGGCCCCGGCGCATTTTTTCGAATTTGTTTCGAATTTGTTGCAAATCCCCAAAATGCGTTATATTGGGGACGTGCCCGACCCCGTGGGGTCGGGGATAGGAGTGGAGTCAGGGGGCAAGGAACAACAGCAATCCGCCCGGACGAAGGATCGGGCAAGCGCCCTGATGGGCAGGACTCGCGTCGCCATGAGCGACATCGAAGCGGCAACCCGTATCGGCCATCCCGCCGCCCTCCCGCCTTTGCGCGCGGGAGGGCGCCCCCCGTGCACCTCCCGTCCGTGGGGGGGGGGGTGGCCTGTCGCCGCGCACCCGTCTTCCGGGACGGAAGGAGAAAAAACAGCAATAACCCGTAACCGGCCCGGGCGAACCGGGCGACCGTCCTCACGGACAGGATACGGCACCGCCATGAGCGGCCGAAGAACAAGTGAAGGCGCCCGCATCGGGGCCTCCGTCGCGGTGGACGGCGGGGCGGTCGAGCGCCGCCTGATCGGCGACGGGGCTGTCGCCGGGGCGGTCCCGTTGCAGGCCGCGCGGCAACCGGGTATGGTCCGGGATGCCGCGTCCGCGTCCGGGGAGCGTGGCCCGGCCCCAGCGGCCGCCGCCGCGGCCCGTCACATCCGCGCCCCTTCGCGCCCGCCACACACCCCTATCGCGGCCCTGGCCGAAACCCCCGGCCAAGGCGCCGGCCGTGCGGCCGCAACGCGGCCGCAACACAGGCCCAAACATCCTGTTGCAAGCCCGCCGCTGGCGGCTATACTCGGAGGCGTTCCCGGTCCGACGGGCCGGGGACGGGAGCGGAGTCGAGTGCTCGGAAGGAACCGAGAGGGAGTTGAAGAACAGCAACAACCCTGCAACCCGCCCGGCCGGAGGCCCGGGCGAGCGCCCGGACGGGCGGGACTCGGCGTCGCCATGAACCGCTGCAAGGCAGGAACCCGCATCGGCACCGCCGCCGCCCCCGCCCGTATGGGGGGGGGGGCGGCCTGTCGTCGCGCACCCGTCCTCCGGGACGGAAGGAGAAAAAACAGAAATAACCTCGTGACCGGCCCGGCCCGGCCGGGCGACCGTCCTTACGGACAGGACACGGCACCGCCATGAGCGGCCGAAGAAGAAGCGAAGGCGCCCGCGTCGGCGCTCCCGTCGCCGTCGAGGTGGACGGCGAGGCGCTTGAGCGCCACCTGATCGACGACGACGGGGACGGCGCCGCCGACCGCGCCGTCGGCTACGCGTACGCGGGCGGCCCCCGGCCCGCCCGGATCCTGTTCTACGACGACGGCGCCGACGACCAGACGCCCGACCACATCCAGCACATCGGCTACAGCGCCGGCGGCAAGTGGGCCTCCTTCGGCGAGGACGAAGACGGCGACGGGAAACTGGAGCGCCGCTCCACCTACATGTTCAAGGGCGGCAAGGAGGTCGAGCGACTGTGGGAGAGCGACAGCGACGGCGACGGCCGGCTGGACACCTTCCGCACCTTCGATGTCGCCCTGAACCGGGTCACCGCCTGGATGCGCAAGCTCGACGACGGCGGCGACGGCGACTGGGACTGGGCCGAGATGCGGTTCCTGGACGCCAAAGGGCACGTCGTCCGCACGGAGTTCCACAGCTGGGACGACGCCAACGACGCCATGGGCCCGGCGGAGCGGATCGAGCACATCGGCTGGGACTCCGCCGGCAACCGGTGGGCCGCGTGGACCGTGGACGAAGACGGCGACGGGGATCCCGACCACCGCTCCACCTACATGTTCGAGGACGGCGAGGAGGTCGCGCGGCTGTGGGAGAGCGACAGCGACGGCGACGGCCGGCTGGACACCACCCGCACCTTCGACGTCGCCCTGGACCGGGTCGTCTCCCAGCGCCGGAACGTCGACAGCGACGGCGACGGCGCCTGGGACCGGGTCGAGGTGCGGACGCGGGACGCCCAAGGACGCGTCGTCCGCACGGAGTTCCACGACTGGGACGGCTCCGCCGCGGAGCTGGGCCCGCCGGAACGGATCGAGCATGTGACCTGGAACCCCGCCACCGGCCTGTGGACGACGGCCGCGCTGGACCACGACGGGGACGGCAACGTCGACAAGCACACCACCTTCTTCCTCTCGGACCCGCCGGCGACGGTCCGGCCCTTCTCCTACATGAAGCGGTGGAAGCTCGACACCGACGACGACGGCACCTTCGACGTCAGCCGGCTGGTGGACCCGGCCCGCGGCGACCGCGTGATCGGGGAGTCCTTCGACCCGGACCCCGCCACCGGCGCCTTCACCCGCCAGGAGCGCTACACCTTCGACGAGAGCGGCCTGAAGCTGCTGATCGAGTTCGACGCCGACCACGACGACGTCTACGACGCGGCCGAGGCCCGCATCTTCGAGAACGGCATCAGGACCGAGGCCCGCCTCTACGACGACCACGACGGCTCCTCCGACTACGACGCGCTGCTGGCCGGCGGAACCCCCGGCCGCGTGTACCGCTACGGACTCGGCCTGGACGACGACGGTAGCGGCGATGATGCCCGCTACGACACGCTGGACGACGCCGGCCGGGCCGTCGAGTCCCTGTTCGACCTCGACGCGGACGGCGTGGACCGGGCCGAGGCCTATTCCCTGGACGCCGCCGGGCGCAGGACGGAGATCCGCTTTTACGACTCCCACGCCGGCACCTTCGACCTGGCCGGGCTGAGCCCGGACCGCATCCACCGCCTCGGCTACGACGCGGCCGATCTCTCGGACCTCCGGTGGCTGACGCTCTCGAAGGACGCCGACGCCGACGGCAACGCCGAACGCTCCGTCACGCGCGCCTTCCATCCCGGCGGCGGCGAGGCCTCGCTGCTGGCCGTCCTCGACGACGGCTCCGGCGGCGGGACCGCCGACGACGGGACCGCCGACCGGCGGATCCTCGAGACCTTCGACGCCGTCGGTGCGCTGCTCTCCACCCGGCACGACGACGACGCCGACGGCGTCTGGGACCGCACCGTGGACGGCGAGGGCTCGCGGCGCCTCCGCTTCGACGGCGAGGGGCGGGTGACGCTGGCCGAGTTCGACGAGAACGGCGACGGCGTCTTCACCCGGGCCGAGGCTTACCGCTACGGCGCCGGCGACCTGAAGACCGTGACCGTCTACTACGACGACGGCTGGCTGCTGGACGCCGACGGCGCCGCGCGGCCGCTGGAGGAGCAGACCCCCGACCGGGAGCTGACCGTCGCGGACGCCGACGGCGACGGGACCGGCGAGTCGCGCCGGCACGACGAGTACGCCGACGACGGCGAGACCGTGACCGCATCGCTGTTCGACACCGACAACGACCCCAACGGCCGCTGGGAGCGGGCCGAGGCCTACGAGCGCCGCGACGGCGTCGTGGTCCTCGCGAAGCTCGGGACCGCCGCCGGCGCCGACCCGAAGGCCGCCGCGCCGGTCTACGATGCGGCCGAGGCCCACATCCACGAGGACGGCGTCAAGATCCAGACGCGCCTGTACGACCGCTACGACGGCGCCTCCGGCTTCGACGCCGTGACCGCCGAAACCCCCGAGCGCATCTACCACTACCGGCTGGAACTGGACGCGGACGGCTCCGACGACGCCCGCTACGACACGCTGGACGCGGCGGGCCGGACCGTCGCGTCCCTGTTCGACACCGATGCGGACGGGCCGGACCGGGCCGAGGCCTACGTGCTGGACTCGGGCGGGCGCCGGACG